>QEFD01000116.1 GCA_003086435.1 Acidianus hospitalis | reverse complement strand
GTAAGGGGAGCCATAAACCTCAGGACGTTATTATATATTCCTGCCTTATACATTATTACTCCCTCCTTAAGCATGTTCCTAATCATTTTTGTTACAAATTCGCTCATAGGATTCTTTTTCTCGTCTGAAAACTCTATTCCTATCATGAACCCTAGTCCTCTAACATCAAAGGATCCTCTATAGTTGTCTTCCATTATCTCGCTGAATTTCCTTTTTGCGTACTCTCCTAAAGATACTACTCTATTCAGTATGTCGTATTTCTTAATGTAATCTATAGTAGCTTTACCTACTGCCAAGCCTAATGGATTACCTCTGTATGTGCCTAAATGAAATGCTTGGGGTAACTTATCTAAATCTTTCCTATAAGCTACTAAAGATATCGGTATACCCTCACCTATACCTTTAGCTACTGTTACAATGTCCGGTACTATCCCCTCCCACTCGTAGGCCCACATCTTCCCAGTTCTACCAACGCCGCTCTGAATTTCATCAACTATTAATAAAGAATTATATTTATCGGCAATTTCTCTCAAACCTTTTAGAAAACCTTTTGGAGGTACGATATAACCTCCCTCACCTTGTACTGGCTCAACTAGAATTCCTGCTACCTCATGAGTTTTTACTTCATATTCTACTAAAGATAGTACTTCATTTAAGCAATCCTTAAATGGGCATCTATATTCATAAGGATACGGAACGCTTATAACGTTATTATCGTAATAAGGTTGAAACTTTTTTGCTGAAGGTAAAGTAGTAAATCCTAAAGTACCTGCAGTTATGCCATGATATGCATTGTCAAAGGATAGGATAAACCTTTTTCCCGTATTCCACCTAGCTATTTTGACAGAAGCTTCCACTGCATCTGCACCAGTTGTTGTAAAAAGGATTTTAGAGTCAAAATTGAATGTTTCTCTTATTTCTTTTAGAAAATCGACTCTGATTTCTGAGGGAATTTCCATATAATGCCAGAACTTTTCTATCTGCTCTTTCAAGGCATTAACTATTTCTGGATTTCTATGTCCTAAATTAACAACAGCAACGCCTGCAAACCAGTCAATGTAAACATTATCATCGACGTCGATAATTGTGGAACCTCTAGCTTCTTTTATAGCTATATTAAAATATTTAGGATAGTTTAGTGCGGAAGTTTCCATTTCTTCCTGGATTTTTAGTATTTCTCTAGATTTAGGTCCCGGAGGAGTAACTTTTATCTTGGGGGCGTCTAAAATACTACCGTCTAAATTTTCCATGTGAGGAGTTAACGGGATAAATTAAAAAACTTATGTTATCTTAACCTCCTTCGTTTCTTTGATTTTATATAATGATGCTATAGAGATTAATATTATTATTACTGCAAAAATAGGATACAATGCATAGCTTACACTACCTAAAAAATCTGAAACATAGCTAGCTGGTCCACCTATGAACGAATTCCCAAACTGATAAGCTGAAGAAGACCCACTATACCTAACGTTTGTAGGAAAGATTTCTGAAATTAACGCTGCCAGAGGGGAATATCCTAGTCCGTGAGCTATACCATAAGTTGCAATTAAGGCTACTATTACTAAGTCGTTTGGAATATAAAATGAGGGATATAATAAAATTAAACCTAGAACATTGGATATTAATAATAGAATTTTTCTTCCCAACTTATCAGATAATATTCCTCCTACAAACACAAATATTGAGTCCATTAAGCCCATTAATAATGTTGCTAAGAAACCTAGTTGTAGCGGCAATATTTTCAAACTCTCCATTACAGCTGGCACTAATATAGCTCCGACGTAAAATATAGTCCCTAATGAGCCAGCTAGTAAAGTGCCAAATAATACCTCCTTCCAGTTCCTCTTAAAAAGTTCCTTGGACGGAGTTTCTAGAATTTTATTCTCTTCTTTTGCCTTTTCAAAAGCCTTAGTTTCCTCAACTCTTAGCCTTATTAAGAGGCCTATTATAGTTAATATAAAAGATAACAGGAAAGGAATTCTCCATCCAATGCTTAACATGAATGATGATGAAGTAAATGATGATAAGATTAAGAACACTAAACTGCCTAGAATTAACGCTATACCTACAGTCGATTGGACGAACGACACCCAGAAGCCCCTCTTATTTTCTGTATTTTCTACCATTAATAATACCGCACCGCCCCATTCACCGCCTAATCCAAAACCCAATATTAGTCTCAGTATTACAAGGAGAAAAACAGTGAGCAAACCTACTTGTG
>QEFD01000115.1 GCA_003086435.1 Acidianus hospitalis | reverse complement strand
GGAACCATTAGAGGAGATTTTGCGTTAAGCAAAGCAGAAAACGTAATACACGCATCGGATTCTCCAGAGAAAGCAAAGAAAGAGATGTCTCTATTTTTCGAGGAAACGGAGTTACAACTTAATACCCAAACCGTATAAAGGATCTTCTACTCTTTTTATCTTAATAATTTCTTGTATTATTTCTTTCATGTCATCAGTTATTGTATCTTTATAATTATTAACTAGAATTTCTAAATCTTCTTTAGGCACATCAGTATAAAGTATGTCTCCTTCATTTATTTGCCTTCCAACCATCACATTCCCCTTTATTGAAATAGCTACTTCCATACCTTTGGTAGCCTTATCTAAAGACTTTTTATTATCTTGAATTTGTAGTATTTCACCAACTTTTCTACCGTCATCCTTTATTAAAGGGAATTTAGGTTTTATTATTCCACCCTCTACTTCTACTCCAACTATTGCTGGATCACTCCTCCTAAACACAAAACCTGGTAGAATCTTTATCTTACCTGGAAGAATTAAACTATCATATGTTCTCCTCTTCTTCCTTTCTCTTACATCATTAATGTATTTTTCTACTTCATCTATTAATTGATATATTATATCATTGTAAATTATCTTAACTTTTGAAGTATCAAGATTTCCTATAGGTTTAACTCTAAATGCGGCAATTACACCATATTCCTCCTCTTCTTTTCCTGCTAGTTCTGCTTCTACAATATCTCTTTTAGTTATAGGTCCAATATCTGCAAGCCTTACTGGTATTCCTCTTTTCTCTAGTGCTGTAACAATAGATTCTAATACTCCTAGACTATCAGCTTTTACTACTATTCCTTTTACATCTTTAGCGAATCTTATTTTTGATAATTCCTCCTCAATAAGTTTCTTATATTCGTCTATTTTGCTTTCATTTTCAGCAACATATAGTGGAGATCCAGCTAAAGCTTCCTCTAGATTTGGGGCCGAAATTTTAACACCTGCTGCAGCAGATACTTCATCTACCGATCTATAGCCAGTTTTTGCAAGTCTCATGTCTTGTAATGGTGCAGGAAGTAATATTCCCCTTACCTTGGTTACAATAATTCCATTTAATCCTCCAAGAATTATAGTGTCGTTCTTATGTAAAATTCCATCATAAATAATTACATCTATAGTGTGCCCTATACCAGGATCTTCCTTAACTTCTAAAATTACACCTTTAGCAGGTCCTTCTACAAACTTCAATTTACCCTGCATATAACGTTGCGTCAAACCAGCTAGTATTGCTAATAATTCTGGTATCCCTTCTCCGGTTTTTCCAGAAACTGGAACTATAGCTACATATTTTGTGAAATCTTTAATTCTATCAAATCTATCGGCATTAAAGTTCTCTGATGCCAATTGTATTACAAGATTGTAAATAAGTTCGTCTAATTTTTTCTGAACTGCTGGGCTTTGCTTTTGTAAACTAAAAAGGAACGGCTCATTTTCATTGGACTTCCAGCCTGGTATACGATCTATCTTATTTGCAGCTACTAAAAACGGAACTTTTCTCTCTTTTAAAATCTCTATTGATTCATAAGTCTGTTTTTGAAATCCTTCCATAATATCTACTACTAAAATTGCTATATCAGCAACGCTACCCCCTCTTCTTCTAAGATTAGAGAACAATTCATGTCCTGGAGTATCTATAAAAAGTAGACCTGGAATTTCTAGCTTTATAGGTATAATATTCTTTAACGGCTCCGCTATTTTCGATATTACTGATGTAGGGACAAAGCTGGCTCCAACTTCTTGTGTCATTTCTCCAGGCTCTTTTTTAACCATGGCTGTACCTCTTATTTTATCTAACAAAGTTGTTTTTCCATGGTCAACGTGTCCTAGAACGACTACTATTGGTTGCCTTAATTTAGGCAAATATATCACCGTGACATAGATTACTTTAATTTTATGTTATTATTTTTAAGCTCACATTCTCTTGATATAATGGGTTGTAAGTTTGGATTATGATAAATTGGCTATTGAAGTTTCGTCTAAGTATAAAGGTAAAATTCAGATATTGCCTAAAGTACCTATAAGATCATTAGAAGATTTTGCGATTTTGTACACTCCTGGAGTAGCTGCAGTTTCTAAAGAAATAAGTAAAAACCCTGACTTATCATTTCAATATACTTATAGATGGAATTCGATAGCAGTAGTTACAGATGGTACTAGAGTTCTAGGATTAGGAAATATAGGTCCTGAGGCAGCCATGCCAGTAATGGAAGGTAAGGCATTATTATTTAAATATCTTGGCGGTGTTGACGCAATACCATTACCTATAGGTACTAAAGATCCAGATAAAATTATAGAGACTGTAAAAATTTTGGAGCCTGCCTTTGGAGGGATAAACTTAGAAGATATAGAATCTCCAAAATGTTTTTACATATTAGATAAATTAAGAGAAGAACTTCATATTCCAGTATGGCATGATGATCAACAAGGTACTGCGGGAGCCACTTTAGCTGGACTTATTTCCGCGTTAGAGATTGTAGGTAAGTCTCCTACCAAAATTAAGATAGTGCTTTATGGAGTAGGGGCAGCTAATATTGCCACTGCACGTTTATTGAAATCCTACGGAATACCTTATTCAAATATGATACTTATTGACACTAAGGGCCCATTATATAGAGGAAGAGAAGATGAGGAAGAAATAAAGAATACAAATCCATGGAAATATGAGTTACTTAAAGAATCAAATAAGGATAACGTCACAACAGTGGAAAAAGCCTTTGAAGGTGCAGATGTATTAATAGCAGCCTCAAAACCTGGCCCCCATACTATTGATCCAAAATTAATTTCTAAAATGAATAAGGATGCTATTGTATTCGCTTTAGCAAATCCAGTACCAGAAATATGGCCAGACGAGGCAAAGAAAGCAGGTGCAAGAATTGTTGGAACTGGAAGAAGTGATTTACCTAATCAAATTAATAATTCATTAATATTTCCGGCTGTTTTCAGAGGAGCTTTAGACGTTAGAGCTAAGACTATTACTGACGATATGGTAATAGCTGCAGCAAGGGAACTTTCTGCGTTTGCTAGAGAAAAAGGTCTTTCAGAGGATTATATTATACCTAAAATGACAGAGTGGGAAGTTTATCCAAGAGTTGCTGCCGCAGTAGGAAGCAAAGCTGTACAACAAGGAATTGCTAGAGTTAATTTAAGTTATGAAGAAATATATAATAATGCAAGACAGATGATAGAGAACGCTAGAAAGCTACTTGCTTCATTAACTTAAACCTTATATATTACATTACAGAAAGCCTTTTTATCTATCAAAGGTGTATTTCATGCGTTCATCTTCTAATAAGAAAATAGATCCTAGAGTTCATTCTTTAGTTCCGAAACATGAAGTGCTTTCAATAGAAGAGGCATATAATGTGCTAAAAGCTCTTGGAGTTAGCCCAGAGCAATTACCTTGGATTAAGGCATCAGATCCTGTAGTAAAAGCCATTGGAGCTAAGCCAGGAGATATCATAAAAATTACTAGGAAGAGCCAAACTGTTGGAGAGACAGTTATTTATAGGTATGTAATAAGTGGGTGAAATGATGCTTTCAGTAGATGATAGGTGGGCAATAGTAGAATCCTATTTCAAATCTAGAGGGTTAGTAAGACAGCATTTAGATTCGTTTAACGATTTTATAAAGAATAAGCTTCAAGAGATAATTGATGAGCAAGGAGAGATTGAGACAGAAATTCCTGGATTAAAGATTAAACTTGGTAAGATAAGGGTAGGTAAGCCAAGAGTAAGGGAGGCAGATAGAGGAGATAGAGAAATAACTCCAATGGAAGCAAGACTTAGGAACTTAACGTATGCAGCGCCAATATATCTAACAATGATTCCTGTTGAGAACAATATTGAAGGAGAACCTACAGAAGTCTACATAGGCGACTTACCTATAATGCTTAAATCAGTAGCAGACCCTACAGCCGACTTGCCTGCAGAAAAACTAGTAGAAATAGGCGAAGATCCTAAAGACCCTGGAGGATACTTCATAATAAATGGAACAGAAAAAGTGATAGTAACACAAGAAGATCTAGCTACTAATAGAGTCCTAGTAGATGAAGGAAAGAGCGGTTCAAATGTTACTCATACAGCAAAAATAATATCCAGTACTGCAGGATATAGAGTTCCAATAACGATAGAAAGATTAAGAGACTCCACAATTCACGTTTCGTTCCCAGCAGTTCCTGGAAGAATTCCATTTGCGATATTAATGAGAGCCTTAGGGCTAGAAACAGACAGAGATATAACCTTTGCTGTCTCCTTTGACGAAGAAATACAAAACGAGTTATTACCATCTTTAGAGCAAGCTTCTTCTATCACTACACAAGAAGACGCATTAGATTTTATAGGAAATAGAGTCGCCATAGGTCAAAAAAGAGAAAATAGAATAGAAAGAGCAGAGCAAGTTTTAGATAAGTATTTCCTACCTCATTTAGGCCTTACTCCTGCAGATAGGAAAAAGAAAGCGTATTATTTAGGTTACGCTGTTTCAAAACTAATTGAATTACAGTTAGGTAGAAGAGAGCCAGACGATAAGGATCATTATGCTAATAAGAGACTCAAACTTGCAGGTGATCTATTTTCTAGCTTATTTAGAGTAGCGTTTAAGGCATTTGTAAAAGATCTAGTTTATCAATTAGAAAAATCTAAGGTAAGAGGAAGAAGACTAACTCTTAATGCACTAGTTAGACCGGATATTATAACAGAAAGAATAAGGCATGCGATGGCTACTGGAAACTGGGTAGGAGGTAGAACTGGTGTAAGCCAGCTTTTGGATAGAACTAATTGGCTATCAATGTTAAGCCATTTAAGGAGAGTTATTTCATCTCTAGCTAGAGGTCAGCCAAATTTCGAAGCTAGAGATTTACATGGCACACAATGGGGTAGGATGTGTCCATTTGAAACTCCAGAAGGTCCAAACAGCGGTCTAGTTAAGAATTTAGCTTTGCTCGCTCAAATATCCGTAGGAATAAATGATAAGATAGTCGAAAAAATGCTTTACGAGCTAGGAGTAATTCCACTGGAAGAATTAATAAGGAAAATTGATGAAGGAGAAGATCCGTCATCTTACACTAATTGGAGTAAGGTAATATTAAATGGAAGATTAGTAGGTTATTATCCTAATGGTGAGGAATTAGCTAATAAAATAAGAGAGAAAAGGAGAGCTGGAGAAATTAGTGATGAAATAAATGTAGCTCATATAGTTACGGATACTTATGATGAAGTTTATGTCAATTCCGATAGCGGAAGAGTTAGGAGACCGTTAATCGTGGTAAAAGATGGTAAACCATTAGTTACGGAAGAGGACATTCAAAGACTAAAGAAAGGAGAAATTACATTTGATACTCTAGTAAAGGAAGGTAAAATAGAATTTTTAGATGCAGAGGAAGAAGAGAATGCGTATATAGCATTAGAGCCAAGTAAAGTCACTCCAGAGCATACTCACTTAGAAATATGGACGCCAGCAATACTTGGAATTACAGCATCCATAATTCCATATCCAGAACATAACCAGTCCCCAAGGAATACTTACCAGTCTGCAATGGCTAAACAAGCTTTAGGTCTTTATGCTTCTAACTACCAGTTAAGAACGGATAGTAGAGCTCATTTCTTGCACTATCCTCAAAAACCATTAGTGCAAACAAGGGCGTTAGATATAATTGGGTACAATAATAGACCTGCTGGAGAGAACGCTATACTAGCAGTAATGTCGTTTACCGGTTATAACATGGAAGATGCAATTATCATGAATAAATCCTCAGTAGAAAGAGGAATGTTTAGATCAACGTTCTTCAGGTTGTACTCAGCGGAAGAAATTAAGTACCCTGGAGGCCAAGAAGATAAGATACAATTACCAGAACCAGGAGTTAGAGGATACAAAGGTAGTGATTATTATAAGTCACTAGATGAGAACGGAATAGTTCCTCCAGAAGTCGAAGTAAAAGGAGGAGACGTATTAATAGGAAAAGTTAGCCCACCAAGGTTTCTACAGGAATTTAAAGAGTTATCACCAGAGCAAGCAAAGAGAGATACTTCAGTAATAACTAGACATGGAGAAAAAGGTATTGTAGACTTAGTGTTAATTACTGAGACCTCTGAAGGAAATAAACTAGTAAAAGTTAGAGTTAGAGATTTAAGAATACCAGAATTAGGAGATAAGTTTGCAACTAGACATGGACAGAAAGGAGTAATAGGCATGCTAATACCACAAGCTGATATGCCTTATACCGTTAAAGGTATTGTACCAGACATTATACTTAATCCCCACTCGTTACCATCTAGAATGACACTAGGTCAAATAATGGAAGCGTTGGCTGGAAAATACGCTGCATTATCTGGTAAAACAGTGGATGCAACTCCATTTTATAATACGCCAATAGAGGAATTGCAAAAGAAGCTTCTAGATTTCGGATTCTTACCAGATGGTACAGAAGTTGTGTATGATGGCAGAACAGGACAAAAAGTAAAAGGAAGGATATTATATGGAGTAGTTTATTACCAGAAATTACATCATATGGTTGCGGATAAAATGCACGGTAGAGCTAGAGGGCCTATTCAAATTTTAACTAGACAGCCTACAGAAGGTAGAGCTAGAGAAGGAGGATTAAGATTTGGAGAAATGGAGAGAGATTGTTTGATAGGTTATGGAGCTGCAATGGTTATAAAAGATAGATTACTTGATAATTCTGATAAAACTACTGTTTACGTTTGCGAGCAATGTGGTTACATAGGCTGGTATGATAAGAATAAGAATAAGTACGTATGTCCAATTCACGGTGATAAAGCTAATTTATACCCAGTTACTATATCCTATGCGTTCAAATTGTTACTTCAAGAGCTGATGAGCATGGTTATTTCACCCAGGTTAATTCTTGGTGATAAAGTTTCTTTAAAAGGTGATAATAATGAGTGAAAAAATAATAAAAGGAGTAAAATTCGGCATATTGTCTCCAGACGAAATAAGGAAGATGTCAGTAACTGCTATAATTACTTCTGAGGTTTATGACGAAGACGGTACTCCAATAGAAGGCAGCGTTATGGATCCAAGGTTAGGCGTAATTGAACCTGGTCAGCGTTGTCCTACATGTGGAAATATGATGGGCAATTGTCCTGGACATTTTGGCCATATTGAGCTAGTAAAGCCAGTCATACATGTAGGGTTTGTTAAACATATATATGATTTGCTTCGTGCAACTTGCAGGAGATGCGGTAGAATAAAATTAGAGGATCAAGAATTAGAAAGGTACAGAAGGATTTATCATGCTATAAATAAGAGATGGCCTTCAGCTGCTAAAAGACTTGTCGAGCATATAAAGAAATCTTCAATGAAAGCCCCAGTTTGTCCTCACTGTGGAGAGAAACAATTGAAGATAAAGCTTGAAAAACCATACAATTTCTACGAAGAGAGAAAAGAAGGTGTAGTTAGGTTAACTCCAGTAGATATAAGGGATAGGCTTGAAAGAATACCTGACGATGATGTAGAACTATTAGGATACGATCCTAAAACTAGTAGGCCCGAATGGATGATACTAACTGTCCTACCAGTACCGCCTATTACAATAAGACCATCAATTATGATAGAAAATGGAATTAGAGCCGAAGACGATTTAACACACAAACTTGTGGATATAGTTAGAATTAACGAAAGATTAAAGGAAAGCATAGATGCAGGAGCTCCACAATTAATAGTAGAAGATCTATGGGACCTATTACAATATCATGTTGCAACGTATTTTGATAATGAAATTCCAGGCTTACCTACATCAAAACATAGATCAGGTAGGCCGTTAAGAACTCTAGCACAAAGATTAAAAGGTAAAGAAGGTAGATTTAGGGGCAATCTATCCGGTAAAAGAGTTGACTTTTCCTCAAGAACTGTAATATCTCCTGATCCTAACATAAGTATTGATGAAGTAGGAGTCCCCATAGATATTGCAAAAATACTTACAGTTCCAGAAAGGGTTACAAAGTGGAATATTGAAAGAATGAGGGAATATGTGCTAAATGGTCCAGACAAATGGCCTGGAGCAAATTACGTTATAAAGCCAGATGGTAGAAGAATTGATTTACGTTATGTAAAAGACAGGAAGGAGTTTGCGTCGACATTAGCTCCCGGTTTTATAGTTGAAAGACATCTAATAGACGGCGATATTGTGATATTCAATAGACAACCATCTTTACACAGAATTTCTATGATGGCTCACAAAGTTAAAGTATTACCGGGTAGAACTTTCAGATTAAACTTGCTTGTATGTCCACCATACAACGCAGACTTTGATGGAGATGAAATGAACTTGCACGTACCACAGTCAGAAGAAGCTATTGCGGAAGCCAAGGAATTAATGACCGTACATAAGAACATCTTAACTCCTAGATATGGAGGTCCTATTATGGGTTCTGCTCAAGATTATATCAGCGGTGCTTATTTACTTACTGTAAAAACTACGCTTTTAACAGAGGATGAAGTACAAACTATACTTGGAGTAGCAAACATATCTAAAGACATTGGAGAGCCTGCAATATTAGCACCAAAAAGGTTATACACAGGAAAGCAAGTAGTAAGTTTATTCCTACCGGAGGACTTTAATTACCACGGTCAAGCTAATATAGCAAGCGGTCCTAGATTATGCACGGATGAAGATTGTCCGCACGATTCTTACATAGTTATTAAAAATGGAAAGCTATTAGAAGGAGTATTCGACAAGAAAGCTTTAGGTAACCAACAGCCGGAAAGTATACTTCATTGGTTAATTAGAGAGTATCCAGAGGATTATGGTTTGTGGTTAATGGATAATATATTCAAGGTATTTATAAGGTATATAGAAATTCACGGACTTACAATGAGCATTGACGACGTAACTATTTCGCAAGAAGCTATGGCTAAAATAGCTGAAAAAGCAAAGCAGGCTGATAAACAAGTTCAAGAGCTAATTGCAAAGTATGAAAAAGGAGAACTAGAGCAAATACCAGGTAGAACTTTAGAGGAAAGCTTGGAGAGTTATATCCTAGATACGTTAGATAAATTAAGAAACGATGCTGGTGAGATTGCAGCAGCTGACTTAGATCCATTTAATAATGTGTATATTATGGCAAGAACTGGTGCTAGAGGTAGCGTTCTAAATATAACTCAAATGGCAGCAATGCTAGGGCAACAATCAGTAAGAGGTGAAAGAATATCTAGAGGGTATTATGAGAGAGCGTTACCTCACTTTAAACGCAACGATATATCCGCAGAAGCTAGAGGTTTCATATACTCATCATTTAGAAGCGGATTAAATCCTATAGAATTGTTCTTCCACGCAGCTGCAGGTAGAGAAGGTTTAGTAGACACTGCAGTAAGGACTTCGCAAAGCGGCTACATGCAAAGAAGATTAATAAATGCATTATCAGATTTAAGAATAGAATATGATGGCACAGTAAGAACTTTGTATGGCGAGGTAATACAAACTTTATATGGAGGCG
>QEFD01000114.1 GCA_003086435.1 Acidianus hospitalis | reverse complement strand
AAACCTTTTCTGCCTATTTGATCAATATATTTCAATGCTACTAGGACTATTATAGTTTGAGTTGCGGAAATTATTAAAGTAGCCAAAATCCCTGTCCTTATTGCTGATAGCCCATCGCCTCCTCCAAAGAAAGGTGCAAATATGTAAGGACCGTAATAGAATGGAATATTAATTCCAGTTATTTGTTGGAACATCATCCATAACCCACCTACTAATAAAGCTCTCTTTACCCCTGGAGTAAATTTAGGTTTATCAGCCTTAACTTGGTTAGCTAAGGCATATAAGTCGTCATCGCTCACGTTATTTATTCCTAAAATACTTAATGTCTGTTTTAGTTTGTCAAATTTTCCTTTAATTAATAACCACCTAGGGGACTCAGGCATCTTCATTCTATATATTAAGCCTATTATTGCAGGAATTGCTGCCAATCCCAATATTACCCTCCAATCTAGATTGTAAGCTAATGAAGGAAATTCAAAGAGTATAAAGAAGCCTATAATGTAAGATATAGTTTGTGCAGCCGTAATCATCCATTCTTGCAACATTTCTAGACTTCCTCTCTTATTTTTAGGGGCATACTCTGCAATATAAGCTGTAGCTATTGCTGAGTCAGCACCTACTGCTAAGCCTATGAAAGTTCTAGCTATAAGCAACATATCAGCATTAATAGTTAAGGCAGAAACTATAGCTCCTATTGCGTAAATTAATGCGTCAATGAGGAGTATCGATTTTCTACCGTATTTATCCGTTAAAGGACCTGCAATTATTGCTCCAATAGCTGCGCCCAAAGATGCTCCCGCGACCAGATAGCCCAAAGCAAAGGCCGATAAATGATACGGAATTAAATCTAATGCAGTTCCTATATCTGCTGTATCATAACCAAAGAGGAAGCCCCCAATTGTTGCTAAAGCTGTCAAAGTCCAGTAAATTTTTGTTGCTGAGTTTAAATCCATTTTCTTTAATAATTCTTCTTCTCCCATGGCAATACATTATTTTATTACTTACATATAAAGTTGCCTAGAAATGTTGAATAAATTTAATTATGTATATATAGGTAAATAAAGTTATTCTCACTTATATCTGTAAAGTTTTACAATTATAAAATTCCAACTTAAGAGTGATAATTCTCTTGGCCTTTAATTCGTGAACAGAGGTAGAAAAATAAATAAGTGCTAAACATAATTTTATAATATGTTAAGACCTTTAACCTCAGCAGAAGCTTACTTAAAAGAGGCCGAAGAGTTTCTAGCCAAGGAAGATACTGCAAATGCCAGTGAGAAGTAAAGCAGTAGAAGAAGCAATAAAAATCATAGCAGTTAGAGGAAATCTAGTTAAAGATTGGGTAGAAATCTGAATTGCTTTTCGAAGCTGCTAGAAAAACCGGTAATAAATTGTAGAAATTTTGCTAATAGCGTGGGAATTACGTCGGCTTCCATGAAATTAACTTCCAATAGATTATTTGAAGTAAAGGATAAAATAAGGAGAATTTTAAATTCTGTCTGAGAAATTATTGTCACACTGTGATTTTTAGGCCCCTTAAACTTCCTTAGTCAATAAACTTGGAATACCATCTTCCTCATGAATCTCAAATGAATTCGGTCTACCTAAGGCATTATTAGTCTCGTAATAAATAGTTAATATATCTTCCTAGCCTTTCACGTTAGTTAAACATCAGGATTAAAATTGCCTCTAACGAAGCTACCGATAACTCTTACTTTAGGATCTCTTTCTCTTGCAATTTCCTATATTCTATTCAAATAGGAATTGATGTTCTTTTTCTTTTCCCTTCATGCTTTAGGCCAAATCTAGAAAATACAACTTATTCATTACTTTTTCCTACAAAGCTTTCAGCTGTTTCCTTAGAAAAGGGAAAGTATATAAGCCTGAGCTAATAAGTCAATTTCTATTTATTCTCTCAAATTGCTTAATTCGTCAACCAGTTCGCTTAAGTTATGAGTTTTAAGATAATCATTAAACATAAACGATTGCTCTAAGAAAACACGAGATTCCATAATCCTTCACCAAGAGGAAATAAGAAGCTCATAGGATAAGTGAAGGATAAGGTATTATTTAATTTCAAGGCCCAATGACAGTTTTCTTTCTCAATAATCATAAAATAGTTTCAATTATCTCTGGTATATAGAGTGAGATTGAGATGTTTCCGATGCAAAAAACTGTAAAGCTTAAAATATAATGATGAGGAAAAGAAATAAGGGGGAATTCCCGATGAGTAAAGACCGTGTGCTAAGCCTCGTAAAGCACGAGGGAATTCCCATCATCTTCGACCTTTCTTTGAAAGGATTTTATTATTGGTGCAAGAATAGGCTAAAGTACTTGGGATTTAATCCTTTCATTACTCCATATAAGTACGACCACCAAATAATGATATACGCTAGGTTAATACAAGGTTATATTATAACGACTGATAAAGATTTCCTTAAGTGTGAGAGGGCAATAATTCTAAAAGTTGATAAATACGAAAAAATGTACGTAAAAATGTTGAAGGAATTGCACGAGAAGTTATCTTGATATTTCCTCCAATTTCTTTCCTGTAGTTCTTGGTCCTAGTAAACCTATGTCTAAAGATACTATTGCGATGAACACCCATATTATTCCGAAAGTCGCTAACAGCCCTCTAGGTAGGAAGAAGGCAGTTATCATTAACACAAGGATTGACGTGGAAAACCTACTTACGCTATAAACTAACCCTGCACCGGTGGACCTAACTCTCGTTGGGAATATTTCTGCCTGATAAGTGTGGAAGAAGTTTGAGAAATTCCATAAAGTAAAGGCAACTAGAAATCCTAGTAATACTGTCAGGTAAACGTTTGATACTAGTGCAAAAAGTGTTCCTAAAATCCCGGCAAATACTGCAGAGCCTATTATTCCGTATTTCCTGTCAACCCTATCAATGATGAAATAATTAAATACGCTTCCTGCAATGAATCCGGTGTCAATTATTATTGAGAACAGCAAGGTATTAACTAAGCTTATTCCCTTAGCTAACAGAAAAGACGGAGCCAGTACTACAAAGCCATAGAAGATTCCAGACTGGAAGAATTGGAATATTAACATCATTATAGTCCTTGTTCTTAAATCCTTGGAGAAAAGCTCGGAGATCTTAGAGTGCTGTTCAACAACTTCAACTTTTTCGGGTTCAGGTAACACCTTCCCTTCTTTTAATACAGCATTCTCCCATTTTTCAACAATCTTATTTGCCTCCTCATGTCTTCCTTTATTCTCTAACCACCTAGGAGATTCGTCTAGCCTAGTTCTTAAAGCCCAGACTATCAGTGCTGCAACACCCATGAACCATAATGGAATCCTCCAAGAGTAGTAGTTGAGCGGATGAGAAGAGAAGTAAGTAACTATTGCAATTACCGGTGCGGAAGTTACTGCTAAAGTATAAACTAATGCAACTCCTCTACCTCTATATTTCCCTGGCATCATTTCTGAAGTATAAGTATCAACTAAGGGAAACTCCCCTCCTACTCCTATTCCTGCAATGAACATTAAAGCAGAGATTGCGTAAAAATTACTCATAAATCCTGCAATTATAGTTCCTCCGCCGAATAATAGTAAATTAACCAGAAATACCGTCCTCCTACCTTTCAAGTCGGAAAGCCTTCCGAATAATATACTACCCACTGTTTCTCCCAAAAAGAACGCTGTAGTTATTGCAGTAACTGCAGTGCTTAGACTGGAGAACAGAACTGCTGAAAGGACAGTAGCTATAACTCCGTTTCCTAAGAGCATGAGCGTTTCTACCCATTCTCCACCCATGACTAAAAGTAGGAATTTATAATGTATCTTACTTAAAGGAAGCCTTTCCATCCTACTTACGACGCTTATTTTTGATTTCTCCATGGCAGAGAATTAAGAGTGTTTCTGAAATATAAGCAATTTTAATAATGAAATGAGGAGAAATTAATTATAATAGTTTGAAAGTTTAAAAAAGGGATTTGAGGTAAAAAAGGGAGTACTAAAATTTATCGCCTTTTGCTTACTTTCACTTTTCTGGAGAATATGAAAGCCAGAACGCCGAGCGAATAAATTGCGGTAGCAATTGCTGAGTAATTTATTGGATAAGTGGGCGGATAAAAGCTGTAGTATATTCCAAATATTAATATAATGAATGAGACGATGGGAGCTATTAAATGATAAACCACGTTGAATTCCCTTATTTTCTTATAGAAGAAAGGTAAAGCTACGTCTCCCAGCATATGGCCTATAAACAACGATATTGCAGACATATTAATTAGGAAGAGGAAGCCGTAAAATGGACCCATTATTAATCCCGTGATTAATGAAACTACCCCTGAAAGAAGGCCAAGCAATAGAATTGCGTTTGAAGGGCTCTTAAACTTCTCGTGAACCTTTGAGACGTAAGTTGGAGCAACGTTATCTCTACCTAAGGCGTAAAGTAACCTAGAGGCTGAATTTAACGGAGCTAAAGATCCTGCAAAGAAGCTGTTCAATATGAAAGCCAATAATATTGCAACAAATGTAGGCCCTACATACTTGTCAGCCAATATTAACCCCGGCACTCCAGAAGGAGCAAACGTTGACATATTATTTATTCCCCAGCCTATTACCATTGCATATGAAGTTAGCACGAATACTACGCCGGTAATTAAGAAACTTATTAAAACCGCCTTCTTAACATCTTTTAACGGATTCTTAGTTTCTTCAGCTATATAAACAGCTCCAGAAGAACCTGACATGGAAAAGATTGCTAAAATCATTCCCTCAAACACCGGTGCCCAACCACCTGCCGGAGTTGGAGTAAAAGGCTCTAAAGTGTTCCTAGGCCCAGCCTTCACTATGATAATGATCGAGAAAATCACTAGAAGGGCTATTTCAATTATTGAAGTAATCAAGCTGTACCTTAAAGAAGGCCTAATTCCCAGATAGGCCAACGTAGTTATTAAAGCGAGGAAAATTAACATTATTGGAATCCATATTAATGAAGGTAAAGTAATGTTAAAGAATTGGCTTAGCATTGAAGGTATGAAAACTCCTCCGACAAATATGATTGAGTTTGTTATTACGTTAAAATACGAAAAGAGGTAAAGGTAACCGGTAAATATTCCAAATCTCTTACCTATTCCCTTCTCTGCAAAGTCGTAAAATCCTCCTGCACTACCTATTTTCCTGGAGAATTGGTAAGGAACATTAATCCAAAAAAGTACTCCAAAGATGCCTATTAAATAAGAGAGAGGTAAAGAACCTAATGCGAACTGAGCTGCTCCGGTTAATGTTGCAGCTACTGCACCTAAGGGAGCTATTAAAGCAATAGATTGACCCAAAAGCTCTCTAAAGCCTACTGCACCTTTTTCTAGGTCTGTCATAAGACATGACATAACTAAGAATTTTTAAAATTTGCCGAAATGCATGCTTCTTGGTTGAATTTTCTTAGACTCACCTCTTTGATATAAATTCTAAATCAGCAGTAGAATTAGAAGTTTAATGTAGTCTCTTAGAGAAATTAAACAAGCTACAAAGCACAAATA
>QEFD01000113.1 GCA_003086435.1 Acidianus hospitalis | reverse complement strand
CACTCTATCATGATTGAACATAAAATGATTGAAATGAAAGTGTAGGGACAAACGGTTTATAAATACGATTATCCGGACACAGGAAAAATATTACCTCAGCTTAAGATGTATACGATAGGCTCAGATTTCATTCCTCCACCAGTTTATGCAGGTGGGTTAAGATATCACGCAGTCGCACCTACTTTATCTCTATTGATGAGCAAAGGAATAGTTGAGGCGAGAGATTACGACCAGGAAACGGCATTTGCTTGGGCTAAGCTATTTTCTCAAATAGAGGGATGGGTTCCAGCTCCGGAAACAAGTCATGCGTTACCAATAATTAAGGAGATTGCTGATGAAGCAAAGAAGTCTGGAGAAAAGAAAACAGTACTGGTTAGCTTTTCTGGCCACGGTCTATTAGATTTAGCAAACTATGCTGAAGTACTAGGTTTCAAATGATAGAATTCCTTGGCTGAAAACCTCAAGAAAAGTATTCAATAAGGAGAATAAGAGAACCTCGTAAGGATTCGTTCCATCAAAAGGCTATGAAAATTGTGAAGTGAATTATTAATGAAGCTGATAGAATGAATGCTAACGTAATTAAGCTAAGAACCTTATCAAGGATGTGAATAACCTATCTAAGGAGTTCATGGATAAGCTGTACTGAACCGTAGGAGCCAATATTTAATTGAATAGTAAACCTGGAAGCTTAGTTCAATATGCTAATCCTAGTTATTCTTGTTTCATGTCCTAAGTGCGGGCGAAAATGCTTGAAGTCTTTCAAAGGTACTTCCACTGTGTGAAGATACGAAAACGTTATGTTATTGCGGTAGTTAATGGGAGGGAGTTTCTGACTCTTAAATAAGAGATGTAATCCGAATCTATGACTAGAATAGCGAGGAAGAGAATTCAGTTACCTCATTTATTCTCTGGTGAACGGAGTGTTTGAGAATTTGAAAAGCGAACATTTTTATTATAGCTTTGATACGTATTGAAGATATAAACTTTTTGATACGTAAAGCGTAAAAAGGTTGATATTTGTGAATTTTGAGTTTAATATATGCCGGAAAGTTTAGTAGTAAGAGACCCTAAATACTTAGGTAAATTCATTGCAGTTGATAGAGAGTTCAATATCATAGGATACTCCGATTCGAGGGAGGAGTTGGAGGAAGAGCTAACTAAAAAAGGTTATAGTATAGCCGATTACGATATAATACATGTCCCTAAATCCCTCAAAAAAGATTCTAAAAGTGATTAATTTTTCAGATTTTTACGAAAATAAAATACCACTACTTCAGGTGGAGTTGGAATGCTCAAAGGTTAAAAGAGGGAAAATTGTTCTAGGTTTAATCGATACGGGAAGTAGGTATACCATAATAAACAAGCACGTAGTAGAAGAATGCTTTTCTGAAGAAGAGTTAAAAACCAGATATTTCGATAGTGTTATTATTAATAATAAGAAATACGAAAGATATTCCTTTAGGTTTACTTTTCCTCAATTAGATAATATCGGCTATATATTTAATGCGGCAATTATTGAGTATGATCCGTTCCCTGAAGAGTTAGTACCTAATGTTATTTTAGGTAGAGAAGATTTTTTGAGGGATTTGATAGTTTGCTTGTATAAATCTGAATTGATAACCATATATAAGGAATTTTAGCTTTCGAAAACCTGCGTATAATATTTTATATTTTGACCTAGATCTGGAGAAAACAGTACTGGTTAGCTTTTCTGGCCATGGTCTATTAGATTTAGCTATGCTGAAGTACTAGGTTTCAAATAATGAGGGACTAACTTTCGACAGAATTTCATATACTCCACATTTTTTCTCTTTCCATTTAGATTCTTATTTTTTGCGATAAAAATCTTTATAACCTCTATATAATCTATATAGGCAATGAAAAGAGAGCTAGCCGTAATTATGCTCATATTGATTTTTTTAATAATTATAATATTACATTCTTTCTCATTTCTACTATATTATCATGATAATCAAAGGCAGTTTTCTCATTCTTTTAATTCTAAAGAAATTCGCAATATATATAATTTAACTGTATATGAAGTATCTTTCACTACACCTTATGATAGAAATATAACATTATTTGAGGGAGTTCCGTCCCACGTGTATTTTATCCCAGTTAAGACTGGATTTTTCATTCTAAATGTCACTACGGCCATTGTAGTTCCTCCTTCATTATATCATTGTTTATTGCTAATAACGACTTCTGGTCCAATGAACTTAGCTAATAGACAACTTTGCTCTTGCCAAGGTTGTGTTTATGCTATAAATATATCTAATGGAGAAATAGTCTGGTTTCAAAAATTTAATAATCAAATAATGACACAACCTATTGTCATTAACTGTATAGTAATAATTGGCCTTGGGAATAATATTTTCCAAAATTGTCATGTAAGAGGTACTGGTGATAATGCTATATTAGCGTTAAATGCTACCAACGGTGAGATCTTATGGGAATATAAAACCTTAGGAGAGGATATGCCGACTCCAACGTTTTATAACGGCAAGATTATTGAAGCTAACGGAAACGGACAAGTTTTTGCATTAAATTTGAAAGGAGAAGTTTGCTGGTGTAAAAATATAACTTCCTATGATAGCATGTCATCCCCGTTACTGGTTAACGGTGTAGTTTATTTTGGAAGTGCAAATCCATACATTTTTTGGGCTATTAATGCTACTAATGGAAACATAATATGGTATGTAAATTTTTCATCAATTTATCCTTCTTTAGGCGGTTTAGATGATTCATCGCCGGCTTATTGTAACGGAATAATTGTAAGTGCTTATACTATAAAGACTAATACTTCAATTAAGGAAATATTATTCGCAGTAAATGCTACTAACGGGAAAATCTTATGGTGCATAGATGAGGGCTGTACAAAGATTCCGCCTAACCTAGAATCCCCACCACCTACCATATTCAACGGCGTTGTTTATCACGATTCTCCAGTAGGTATACTTTATGCCGTAAATTTAACTTCTGGAAAAATTATTTGGGCTTTCAAAACTGGATTTACTGTAGATAATCCCGAAATATATGAAGGTAAGATAATTATACAGAACGCTAGTGGATACTTGTTTGTTTTATCTTACCAAGGTAATCTCCTCAAGGGCTTTCAAACCCCTGTAATGCCGGGTCCGGGTAATATGCTCTTAACTTGCAATTCTCTCATACTAGTAGGAGTTAATGGAATAGTAGATTCTTTACCTCTCTACTGTTTGACATAAACCCCAAAAGGTAATTCTCTGCTTTTTATTACGCCTTCGTGAACGGAGGAATCTATAATGCCTATATATTTCCCTTTTACTTTAACTTCGAAATTCTCGAAAGGATAAAACGTAACTAAAGTGATTAGCCCATTTCTTTCAAACCCGCAACCGTTAAGCTTTATTGGCCTATAGCCTTTGAATAACTCCTTTCTATCTCTTCTTAAGTTTAGCAACTTCCAAGTTACGTATAGCTTAAGTTTGCCAAATTCTTCGTTCTTAAATAAAGTCACGGGATCTTCTGATTTTACTTCTTTAAGCATTTCCGCTAGTGTGTTGAAGTCTACTTTTCTTCTATTGTCTGGGTCAACCATTAAGTAAGTTAGGGCTTCATTACCTTGGTAAATATCTGGCAACCCTGGAGAAGTGAGCTTTATTATTACTTGTTCTACTGAGTAAATGCTACCTACTTTATTTATCTTTTTAAAGAATGGAATAAAAGAGGATAAGAATTCTTCATCCTTAATAACTCCTCTTACAAAATTAATTGTAGCATCTTCGTACTCTTGGTTTGGATTTAACCAGGAAGTATTTATTTTCTCTTCTCTTATTGCTTTAATCATATAATTTACTAACCTGTCCTCGTATTCTTTTGAATAACCGTTCCACGTGCCTAATAAGACTTGATAAAATCTGTATTCGTCGTTCCTTATAGGATATCCTTTAACCTTGTATTTTTCATTTATAGTACTCCATCTCTTAATTAGATTTCTCCATTCTTCTGGAAAATTACTTAAGGCATTTATTCTTGATCTTGCGTCTTCACTAAGCTTTGTATCGTGAGTTGAGGTATCTATCATAGTGTTTGGCCAAAACAGTTCTCTTTCCATATTTCTAGCGTGAAATTCTTCACATGAAATGCCAAATTTTAGGTCACTCCCAACTTCGTTTAGCGAAACTAACAGATTGTACCTATAAAAGAGAGTATCTTCATAACCTTTCGCCATTATTGGATCTTCAAGCTGTTGTAAAATCATCATCCCTTTTCTTTCGTTAATCAAATCAAGGATAGATTCATCAGCGCATTCCTTTATTTCTTCAATATCTTCCCACTCAATTTCATCCTCTGTAATGTACGTTCTGTAAACGTTAAGGTATGATAAGAATTTTATTAGGCTTTCTTTCTTAATCTCTCTCCCTGTTAGCTCCTTCAATTTTCTCAATATTCTATCCACGTCACCGTAGAAGAGCTGGTTTATCACGTCGATCTTTGCCTTAATTTTTTCCTCCTCTAGGTTTACCTTTTGGCCTACGAAATCCTCATATATTTCTTTAAATTTCCCCTCATTTTTTGAATTGACAAAAAGTAAATTCACGTCTCTCATAAAATCATAGCCAGTAGTTCCGTCGATTTTCCAGTCCCTCAACTTCTCCTTTGGCGAAAGGATCTTCTCTACTACTATGTACTTATCATTACCCATTTTTTCCCTTAGCATTTCAAGGTATTTTTTAGGATTTAATAGACCGTCTATATGGTCAACTCTTAAGCCGTCAATGCAGTCCTTCAGTTCAAAAATTTTCTCGTGATACTCGTTAAATACTTCCTCATTTTCTTGCCTTATTCCTATTAACCCGTTTACGTCAAAGAACCTCCTATAATTTATTTTATCAAATCTTTTCCAGTAAACAAGCTCGTAGTTTTGTTTCTTTAATAACTCCTTAATGTCTTTACCTTCTCCTATAAGCGGTAACTTTAATCCTTGATAATCTAGAAATTTTTCCCCTTTCTCCTCAACAATTTCCAGTTTACTTAGGTCTTCCTCTCCTAGTATTGGCAAGACTATTTTATCTCCGTCAAAGTCAAAGAATTTCCTATATTTAGAATTCGAATTTCTTAGAAAGTCTAGCAAGTAAGGATTTTCTAGAGCCATGTGGTTAGGTACAATATCTACTATTATCTTCATTCCTCTTTTTCTTGCTTCCTTACAAAGTTCAAGGAATTTTTCTTCACCGCCTAGATCTTCGCTAACCTTCTTGAAGTCATAAACGTCGTAACCGTGAGTACTTCCTTTCCTTGCCTGTAATATTGGGGATAAATATAACCATTCTACACCTAAATCGTGCAAGTAATCCAGGATTGATATTAAATTAGAAAAATTAAATTCCTTATTTAACTGTATTCTGTAGCTCACGTTCACACTCTCTTATATATTATTGCGGTTCTCCCTTCAACTTGAATTTCTTGCTCTGCCTTAACTATTTTCTCATTCTCCTTAGGTTCTCTTAAACAACTCCAAGCTACTAACTCCCATTTTTCTCCTAGTTTAGGTATCTTGAATTTTATACTACTCGGACTACCGTTGAGTATCACTAGGAAAGTATCATCTGCTACTCTTTCTCCTCTTTCGTTTACTTCATCCATAGCATCTCCTGATAGGACAAAGGCTATTGTTTGCGTTGGAGAGTTCCAAGTTTTATCATCTATTTCAGTTCCTGCAGGAGAAATCCAGGTTAAATCCTTATAAGGAGAACCGAATAGCTTCCTACCTTGGAAGAACTTCCTCCTCCTAAAAATAGGATGAGCTTTCCTGAAATATATCATCGATTTTACGAAATCTCTGAAAGCTTTTTTCCTTTCATCTAAGTTCCAGTCGTACCAAGAAATTTCATTATCCTGACAAAATGCGTTATTATTACCTTTCTGTGTCCTGCTCAATTCGTCTCCTCCTAATAGCATTGGTACTCCTTGACTTATGAATAATGTTATCATGAAATTCCTCTTTTGTTTTTCTCTACAAGCTATTACGTTGGAATCTTGCGTTTCTCCTTCAAAACCGCAGTTCCAGCTATAATTTTCATCCATTCCGTCCTTATTATCAAATCCATTTGCTTCATTATGTTTTTGATTATAGCTTACTAAATCTTGTAATGTAAACCCATCGTGGGAAGTAACGTAGTTAATGCTAGCGAAGGGTGTTCTTCCAGAGCCTTGATAAAGATCTGGAGATCCCATTAATCTGTTTGCTAATTCAGAGTAAAGTATTGGTTCTCCTCTCCAAAACCTCCTTATAGTATCTCTGTACTTGCCGTTCCACTCTGCCCATTGG
>QEFD01000112.1 GCA_003086435.1 Acidianus hospitalis | reverse complement strand
CTCATGAACTTCTACTTTAAGATTAGAACAATTTCCTAGAGATCTTAATTTATAATAATAGTACGGATTTTTCATTTTCTTTAGGGCCTTGTTGAATATCATCTCAAAGAGAGCATTTGGATCGGAAAATTGTGAATAAGAAATCGGAACTTTTAGTGTTATTTCAATATAATATTCATTAGGAATGACTTCAACGTTCTCATAAGTTCTGGAGATTGCAAAAGATGAAATAAAAGGAGCCAGCACTACTATTAACAGAACAACATAGATAAACTGTTTAAAATATTCAAAAGTTAGTATAGCAGATGTTAACAAACTTGCAGGAAGCCCTAAAAAGATATAAGGTAATGCCTCCACAAAATCTCTAATTTTATTAATGCTTATAATACTATAAATAGTACTTCCTGCTATTGGTATTACCGATGTTGGCAAATAGATAAGTAGATTCTTATCTAATCTGTTCATAATTCTATATCCGTATAACTCAAATTAAAGCATTTATTAATATCTTTTCATAGAGATAACTATGGAAACTGTCGAAACCAAAATTGAAAATGGAATAGGATGGATTATATTAAATAGGCCTGATAAACTAAACGCTATAAATTTAAAAATGTTAGAAGAACTGGAAGAAGTAACAAAAAATTTTGAAGAAAATAACGATGTTAAAATAATAATTTTTACAGGTAATGGAAAAGCTTTTTCTGCTGGGGCAGATATATCACAATTTAAGGAGTTAAATTCTATTTCCGCTTGGAATTTTGCTAAAAAGGGTAGAAGAGTTATGGATTATATAGAAAGCGTTAGTAAACCTACTATAGCAATGATCAATGGCTATGCATTAGGCGGAGGTCTAGAATTAGCTCTAGCCTGTGACTTTAGGATTGCCGCAGAAGAAGCATCTCTTGGTTTGCCAGAAATTAATTTAGGAATTTATCCTGGATTCGGAGGTACTCAAAGATTAGTGAGAGCTATAGGTAAAGCAAAAGCTATGGAGCTCATGATGACTGGGGATAGAATTTCTGCTAAAGAGGCAGAAAGAATTGGATTAGTTAATAAAGTGGTTTCTTTATCTTCTCTAAAAGAAGAAACTATTAAATTTGCTGGAAAGCTCATGGAAAAATCTCCCATAGCTCTAGCAATACTAAAACATGTAATTCTCTACGGCAACGATTCGCCATTATTAGATGGATTAAATATGGAAAGCTTAGGTTGGGGAGTAGCATTCTCTACAGAAGATGAAAAAGAAGGAGTTAACGCTTTCCTTGAAAAAAGGAAAGCAGTTTTTAAAGGAAAATAATTGTTTTTATATAAAAACTGGCTCAAATCTGTCTTCTTCAAATGCATGTTTAGACAATTTGCCTACTATTGGCAGTTTATATCCACAATATTGGCATCTCATATCTTCAGTTAGATGCCACTCTGTAATTCTAAAGCCGTCTCTACCTATTACTAAATTATGACATTTTGGACAATAGGTACTTTCATAAGGGTGACCTGGAACATTTCCAATGTAAACGTAATTAAATCCTAACGACTTTGCTAGGTTGTAGTGTTTTTCTAAAGTTTCTACTGGAGTCCAAGGAAGGTAATTAAGCTTATAGTCTGGATGAAACCTCAAGAAGTGAATAGGAACGTCAGGACCTAGAATATCCATTATTTTCTTAAGTAAGTTTTCTGCGGCCTTTAAATCATCTCCTATCTGAGGAATAACTAAATCCGTAATTTCAACGTGGATGCCATTCTTATGAAGTTCTCTAATAGTTTCCAATATTGGCTCTGGACCAGAGGCTCCAGTATATCTCTTCATGAATTTTTCCTCGCCGTTTCCCTTAAAGTCTATTGTTACCGCATCAAGAAAATCTCTTACATAGTCTACTAGTTCCTCAGTCCAGTATCCGTTGCTAACCATTGTATTAAATAATCCTCTTTTTCTAGCAATTACTCCAGTATCATGTGCAAACTCTGCAAATATCGCAGGTTCATTGTAAGTATATGTAATTCCCTCTGCCTCATATGCAATTGCCATATCTACTAATTCCTCTGGAGATACTTCATATCCTTCTGGTCTTCTTCTTTGACTTAAATCGTAATTCTGGCAATACATGCACATCCAATTACAACCATATGTGGAGAACGAGAAAACTTTTGATCCAGGGTAAAAGTGCACTAGAGGTTTCTTCTCTATAGGATCTACGTGAGCTGCAGCAACCTTACCGTAAACATCTAAGTACAACTTTCCGTTTCTTACAGACCTAACTCCACAGAAGCCTATTTGTCCTTCTCCTATTAGACATCTCCTAGCACAAGCTAGGCATCTTACTCTATTGCCTTCCTTTCTATATAGTACTGCTTCTTTACTCATCACATTTATATTGTTTTTATAAAATAAAAAGCAATGATTAAGGTTCTGACGTAGGAATAATCATAAAGGGTGATAAAATGGGGAAAAGACATATTTTATTGTATCCGCCTACTATTGAGGTTAAGAATCTTCATAAAATAAATATAGTAGATATAAGGCGTTGTAAATATACGGAAATAGACATAATGGATGATCCTCAAAAAGTAATTAAGATCTTGGGAAATCCAATAAAGATAATTAATGTTAATGAGGAAAAAGAAAGCTTTCCAAACTTATTTTTCAATTGTAGATTTTGGGAGGCTCACGAGGTTCTTGAAAAAATATGGATTACCGAAATGAACGAAAAAAGAAAAAAGTACCTTCAAGCTTTAATACTTTTATGCGCTTCAATGATTCATTATTTAAAGGGACACGAAAAGGTATCTGATGATTTGCTTAACAAGGCTTTATCTCTTATATCCGAACTTCCTGAGGATCTCCTTCCTCTCTTTTATATCAGCCTCACTCTCAACTCCTAGTGGAGTATAACCGTCTACTACCCCAATTACTCCTCTCCCTTGGTCAGTTTCTGCAACTAATACTTGCAATGGATTTGCTGTTGCCGCAAATATTCTAACAACTTCTTCAACATTCTTTATTCTATTAAGTACATTGATAGGATACGCATTTTTTATATAAATCACAAAAGTATGTCCTGCACCAATTCTTTTTGCATTCTCTATTGCAAGTTTTATTAGCTCTTCGTCATTACCATCAAATCTTACTAATCTTTTGCCACTTGCTTCATTAAATGCTATTCCAAATTTTATACTAGGTGATGAAGAAGCTAAGGTTTCGTATAAGTCTTCCACAGTTTTTATAAAGTGAGACTGTCCAATTATTACATTTGTACCTTCTGGTATATCTATCCTTACAACATCTATATTTACCATATGATAATGTTCTTGAGAAAGGTAAAAAATTTACATTACTTTGGTGCATATAAGTAGGCGTAACTTATTGTAACCTCTTTTGAAGAAGTTAAGGAAACATTGACGCTACAGTGTAGCTGGGTTACAAATACCTTGTAATTACCAGGAGGTAAATGGAATATTGCAACTCCTTGAGAGTTTGTAAAGTTTGCAGTAACGTAATATCCTTGTGAATTATAAATCTCAACGTAGGCGTCTGAAAGAGGTGAAACTCCGCCAAGAGGTCCATAATTCATTAGAACTTTAACTTCTAGAGTTTCCTCGTTAGAAGATGAAGAAGGCAAATTAGTTATACTTATGGCAGTCTTATAGCTTGAAGCCATATAAACTCCTACTGCTGTTAATAATAAAATGATGATACCCAAAGCGAGCAATAAGTTCTTATTCATGCCAAAAAGACTATAATAGCCTGGTATTTAAATTGATTCAAAACATGTTTGAAGGGATAATAGATGGTTTAAAATATGCTCTGAAATACGAGAGATCAATCCTTAGGAGGTATTTAATATTAGGGTCATTTGACGGATTATTACTTACACTAGGAATTATAATGTCAGCAATAGTTGAGCATATTAAAGTAAAAGATACTGAAATTGCAATATTAAGTGGATTAACTGCTGTATCAATATCATCAATGTGGAATTCTCTAATTGTTGAGGCAAAAGAAAAAAGAGAAGAATATAAGGAGCTTGAGAGACAAATGATGAAAAGCTTAAAAGGGACTATATATGACTACGGAACTAAGGCTACAATAGTTCTTTCGGCTTTTGCGCACGGTATATCTCCATTTCTAGGTTTAATTGTACTTTATTCGTATATTACGACTAGAAATATAGCAATGGTATTATCTGCCTCGTCTTTTGTACTTTTCCTGCTCGGTTTATCATATGAAGGTGAAATAAAGGATAAAATAGAATCTGGAATATTAATCCTGATAGCTGGATTATTTACCGCGCTTTTAACATACTTATTGGGAAGTTAAAGCCACCAGCCAGAGGCACTCCAGCATCCGTATCTTTCCAGCATTTCAATGCAGGCTTTTCTATCTCCTCTTTTACATTTTTCACATAACCTGCCATAGTCATTTACAGTATCTTTATCACAAATTAGTTTTCCACAAATTATTACACAAGTTTTATCTCCATCTTTAATATAACAATCACTCATAATAGACACCTTTTTAAACTTTTTAAACTATATAAACATATGGAACACGTTTTAGAGAGAGAAGATAAGCAGGAAGAATTAACAAAGGAAATAAAATCTATAGTTAAAGAAATTGAGGATGATGACCTTAAAGTAGTAACTTTCATGGAATATACTTCACCACCTAAGGAAATCAAACCTAAAGTAATTAAATTTAACAAGGCTTTAGAGCTCTTAAGGTTAATAGCAAAACAAGGTAAGATACAAAAGGGCGTTGCAAAAATCATGTTTTACAGTCCAAGTACCGAAAGATCAAGAGGATTAACTCCAACAATGATGGCTGGTTTTCAATACATTGAGCCAGGAGTAGCTACAAAACCGCATTCTCATAACATGGCCTCCATCTACCTAGTGGTTAAAGGTAAAGGATACTCAATAATAGATGGCAAAAAATACTATTGGGAAGAAGGAGACATATTTGTAGTCCCTGCCAACGCTGTTCATTCGCACGTAAATACCTCAAATGAAGAAGTTGTGCTATTTGATGTAACGGATTCAGGATTATTAGAAAACCTAGGAATATTAGAATTTAAGGAAGAAGATTAAGAAAATAGGAAATTTTATTTATTTATTATTTTCTCCATTAGAATTTTGTTTCTTATCTCCCCATACTATTTTATATATTTGGAATAGTTTTTCATCTCTCCACTTTGATAATTCTTGAAAGCTTTTTCCTTTAATGAAACTATATTCCTTCATTTGCTGTACAGCTTTCACTACTCCAGTATAAGGAAACTTATCATATTTAGCTAAAGTATACATCCATTCATTTGCACCGTAACCAAAACCTCTGCTAAAGAAATATTCTAACCCTCCTTCTCCTCCGCCTAAATGGTAAGTTAAGAAAGGACCCATGAAAGCCCATCTTAAGCCTATTGCGGCTGTCATTACTTTATCTATGTCCTCTACAGTAGCGACACCCTCATCTACTAAGTATACTGCTTCTCTAAACAACGCAAAAGCTAACCTATTGCCTAAAAATCCTGGGATTTCCTTCTTTAGGACCACTACTACTCTATCCAACTTCTCCATGAAATCTTTAGTTACATTAAGAGTTTCTTGTGA
>QEFD01000111.1 GCA_003086435.1 Acidianus hospitalis | reverse complement strand
AATTCTTGTTTTATGGGCCTTGTTATTTCTTCTTTAATTGCGTCCTTAAAAGCTAACAATTCTTGGACAAGTTTTATTATTTCGCTCATTTTACATCACTAGCATATTCTAGGTACGATATCTCCTGTGGGCATTTCTAATATTTTTGCTCCCCCTACTGCAGTCTTTGCAACAACTATTCCTTTCTCGCTTTTAGGTTCAACTACATATCCAATACTTGCAGGCTCAAATCCTAAGCTTTTTAGGGTTTCCAGAACGTCGTCCTCAACGTTACTATCTACTGCCAGTACGCCAACGCCTTCACTGGCTAGATTCAACGGATCCAGTCCGGTAACTTCAGTTATGGCTTTAACGTCCTCTAATACTGGGACTTTTGCTTCTTCAATTACTATTACGTTACCTGTTAACTGTGCCCACTCGTTTAATGTAGCAGCTAATCCACCTCTTGTAGGGTCTCTTGCAGCGTGAATATAGCCTTTAAACTTACTGAATACCTCAAGTAATTCGAACAATGGTCTTACGTCGCTTTTAAGGTTTGTAGATATGTTGTATTGCATTGCGGCAATTACTGCACCGTGAACTCCTACAGGCCCGGTAACTATTATTTTATCTCCAGGTTTTATAGCATCTACTATAGGACTTCCAGTTTCGACAACTCCTAAGCCGACTGTATTTATTATGATAGAATTCTTCATAGCCGTTTCTTCAATTACCTTAAAGTCTCCACCCACCAGAGGAATATTATATTTTTTTAATAATTCTATCATAGATCCAGTAATCTTTTCAAGGTCATCAATCGGAAATCCTTCAGAAACTACAATTGAGTCCAACATGGCTATTGGCTTGGCTCCCATCATTATTACGTCATTTAAGGTACCAGAGACTGCAAGATATCCTATATCTCCGCCTGGAAAGAAATAGGGATTTACAGTATGGGAATCTGTGGCAACTACTAGGTTATTTTGGAGAACTGCTCCGTCGTCTGGATAATCTATTCCCACTCCTCCTTTTACCCTCTTTAGCTCTAGTGGAAGTCTAGAAAAGAAGAGCCTCTGCAATAGTTGCTGAGTTTCTTTACCTCCATTACCATGAGAAATCTGTATCTTATTATATGACATAATTCATCAACTCTCTAAAATTTTCATAGCTTCTTTGAAGAACTCATCAGCGGCCTTTTTCGCTTCCTCTTCAGATTTGCCCATGATTTCCTCAGTTCTCTGAATTTCTTCCGCTATGAATTTTAAATTCTCTATAACTCCTTCCTTAGACAATTTTTCTATTATAACTCCAGCATGCACCATTACGTAATCTCCGGGTTTAACGTTATCCACACCTATTGCAACCTTCTTTATAGTCCCTCCGCCTAAATCTACTTCAGCTATCACATCTGTATCAATAGCTACTACCTTTGCAGGAACTGCCCAACACATCTTATTTCACCTCCGAAACAATTTTAGTAATCCTTTCCGTAGAGCCGAATCTGGCCCAAACTGCACACGCTCCTTCCATGGACACCATACACGGCCCCCAAGGCCTTGCAGGAGTACAAGCTTTCATAAACATAGGACAGTCTGTAGGGTAGGCAATACCTAAGGTTACCTCATTACATCTGCATCCAGGAGGCAAATCGTAATCCCACGGCTTTTCTTTTATTCCTAATTGTTCCCTTGCATTATACATGGAATACTCCTCTCTTAAATCCAAACCGCTCTTCGGTATGGTACCTATACCTCTCCATATTGCATCAACCGGCTTGAAGACCTTATTTATTTCAACTTGCGCAAACACGTTTCCTTGATATTTTACTACTCTTTTGTATTCTAGGTTAGTGTAAGTTATATCTCCTGAATGCAAGTCTTGGAGTATTTTTAGAACTCCAGCTAAGACATCTATTGGTTCGAAACCAGTAACTACTGCTGGTATTTTATATTCCCTAGGGAAAAAGTCCCAGCTAATGGCACCAATTATGCTAGAAACATGACCTGGACCAATAACTCCAGAAACAGGTACCAGACCTTTGCTCTTGTGTAACCTAACAGCAAATTCAGCTGCCGGTGCTGTAAGTTTTAACGAAGAATAAAAGAGCAAGTTTTTAGGAACCTTTTCTTTCTCAAACAATACTGCATAGCTAGGAGTAGTAGTTTCGAATCCTATACCGAAAAATACTGATGGCTTTCCAGACTTTTTAGCGTCTTCTATTGCGTCGACAAAACTGTAAACTATTCTTACATCAGCACCCAAAGCTCTGGCAGCTGCTAAACTCCCTACCTCATCTTTCTTATAATGTTTCACTGTAGGTAACTTGAAAACATCCCCAAAAGTATAAACTGTGTAACCCTCCATGGCCAATTTTATTACGTTCTCAATGTCACTGGACGGAGTAACACAAACTGGGCACCCCGGTCCTGGTATTAACTCTACTGTTTCCGGCATGAGAGCTCTTAACCCATAATGAGTTGTTACCCATTCATGTGACCCACAAAAATTCATTATCTTAATTTTTTCTCTGCCAATTTCTTTGGAAACTATCGGAGCTAATTTATGAATTTGTTCTGTAATAGATTTTGCGAGTTCACCATTTTCTCTAAATAACGCATCAATCTGTTTAGGTAACTCCATTTTTACCACTGAATTAATGATTTTCCGTCTTTAAAAATCTTTATTATAAATGCATTTATACTCTCCATTTCAGCCCTTAATGACTGTACTGTTTTTGAGATCTCCTCATAACTGCCCCTATAGTAAATAGATATTAGAAATCTCGGATTTGCGTCATTAATTCTTGTAAAGCTGACTAGAGTATAGTTCCTATCTTCAACCCTACCTTTAGATATATTGAAGCCTCTAACATCCCAATCTTCGATCTTTGGCAAATTCAAGTCAAAATTCTTTTCATAATTTACGTTTAATTCCGCATAATCGACTCCAATATTTCCACTCTCTCTTAAGGCTCTAACTAACTCTCCCGCAGACAACTGAAAGTTTCCGAACTCATGAGACACGACAGTAAAAGTCCTTGGTTGATAATATATGTCAGCAAAGTTCTTCTTAGCAAAACTGCCGTCTTCTAGCGGTATTATAACGTATCCAGTAGCACCGCTTAATCTTATCTGGCAGACTGAATATCCAAGTCCGGCTAACCTTCCTGCCATAGCGTATAAATCCGGTTCATTATTCAGCCTAACTGTAAAATATCCTGTAAATCCTGAAGCGCTTATTTCACTCATATATTATCACCTCATCCCCTTTTACTTCTACATGATAAGTTTTCAAATCTCTCTTTGCAGGCCCGTCCACTACTTTCCCAGTTTTTATATCGAAAACACTACCGTGCCACGGACACACTACCTTACCGTCATCGGTAAGGAATCCATCTTCTAAGGACAAGCCCGCATGAGAACAAAAAGCTTCAATTGCAAAAAAAGATCCCTTATAATTTATGACTAGTACGGGTTTTCTCTCCCAAGGTTTTTGAGCAGGAAAGTAGTATTCTACCATGGACATTGGCGGAATTTCGTCTTTTTTTATAACTATTTTTTGTTGCGTAAGCATTTTAGTCATCAACTATTACACACTGGAGTTATTATATGTTCTAGCTTCTTATTCTTCCCTTTAATTTCGAAGTGAGCAGCACACACTAGACATGGGTCGAAACTTCTTATTGCTCTAAGGAAATCATATCCTACCCACTGATCTGGTGGAACTTCTTCCATTATTTTTGTGTTTATCACTGACATTTCGAAAGCTCCTATTGCCTGCCCGTTAATGCACCATGGGCCATTGCAATTATTATCTCTTGGACTCACGTTAGCCGTAGTTGGAGCGTGATACTGATAATTGGCTATAGTATAATCTTTAACTACCATCCAATGTCTTGATGTACCTCTAGGTACTTCGTATTGCCCAACGCCTAAAGAGAATGACGGCTGTTTCCACGGCCTAGAAGTTTGAGGGCTAGATTGATTCTTCATATAAACTTCTAGAGCATACTCTAGATTGTCCCATGCAGTAAATATTGCAGCAGCCATATCTACAGCTCTACCAAGAATTCTGGACAACGTAGTGGACTCGTCTGGCGGTAGCCATTCTACAGTCCAGGCCGGTCCTGCACCACTTGGTAAATCTGAAGGTAATTCAGATATTGTAGGTAACTCTATGGTTATTTGACCGTTCTTTACAATCGGACTATTTGGATGGTAATGTGCTACAGCGTGTAATCTTGCCCAAGGTCCTGTTTCATAAGCCCACATAGTACCATCTTTCCACACAAGTCTTGGTTCCGCATCCCAGCTGTACTTATCCATAAAGTTCGGAGCCATGGGATTAGGTATTGTAGTCTTATTCCATGGATGATACATATATAAATTAACTCCATCAGAGTCTTGAAGTCCCCAAGCTAACGTATTTCCTACAGGGTCTGTTTCTGTGAACGGCGAAGTTATCTTAGCCCAATCGTGATAGAATGAAGAGTTAACGAACTCCAACTGGGCTACATTAAGATCTATAAAGCTCTTGCTCAGTAATTCTCCGTTCCTAACTATTGTAGCTCTGAATACAGTTTGAGGTCCTTCATCGGCGGTATTTGCTAAACTATCATAATTCTTGTATATGTCTTGGTAATTATCTCCTAGATTACTGTAGAGTACTGGACTTTCGTAACCGTAACTGCTTATATATGTGGGCTTTGCATAAGTTAATCCTTGCGTCTCGTAGTCACAATTATTTATTAAGAAGTTTGCTAGATCCATCCACGCCGCTATAACTACTTTAGTCCACGCTGTTAATTTAGTTAGCCTATACATGTACTGTGTGAATAACGATTCTCCCACTGATAAATCTGTTCCAATTCCGCCTGGAATTAACATTGGCGGATGGGAATGTCTTCCGTATATTAGAACTCCCGCTTCTCTAGCTATTATCTGGTATTTTACAGACTTTTGCCATAACCAACCAGTGAATGGATTCAGCGCAGTCATTATATCCGCTATTGTAGAAAATCCGTGAATATCTGAGTATTCTGCTTGTGTCTGTTGCGCTGCCTGCCAGCAAGATGGATAGTATTGTTGCATTACCTCAGCAGAAAAGTCTGGTCCTTCTAGCACGTTCAAGATGATAGAATGGTCATAAATCATATCTGTCATCGCATAAGCTAAGTTCCTTAGAGCTTGACCTAGTGGATACGGTACTGCACCTAAAGCCATATCGTTTGCTCTAACTGACGCGTTAGCATGTGCTGCACCACAGACTCCACAACTTCTCGAAGTTATATGAACTGCATCTGGTGGTTGTCTTCCTCTTAGGAATACCTCGAATCCTCTGAACATTGTAACGTATGTATATGCTTGATTATTTATGACTTGACCTGTATTTGGATCTACAGTTGCAGTTAAACCTAAATGACCTGCAACCCTTGTAATTGGATCTATTTTCATAGTTAAGGGATTAGACATGTGTATTCACCTTATTTATAAGATACGGGAAATAAGAAAGAAAAAACGTAAAATCACTTTTTAATCACCTTTATTCTATCTGCTAATAGCTCTATAATATGATTAACCTTAGTGTTAGCGTGGTAATAGTCTATGGAAAATCCTATACTCTCTATGCAAACAGGACAACCAGTTAGCACCTCCGAAGCTTTTACCTTATTTATTTCATCAACCTTGATTTTACCGGCCTTTATTAACGGCTCTAGAGTCGAGTCCAAGAACTTTTTGTCCTTCTCGCTAATAGGTATACCTATAGCTTTAGCCATATTCTCAACCATACTAGGTAATCCGCAACCTCCTCCGCCTCTACTACAACAGAAGCTATTAACACCGTGGCTTGGTAACTCCTTAAAATTCTTAGATAAAGCTTTCATTAAAACTCTGGGAGCTTCAAATACTCCTCCTCTCCTTCCCAATTGACATGGGTCATGCCAAGTTATTACTTCATCTATGGGTTCTATCTCGAATTCTTTCTCTTCATACCACTTTGCAAGTAATTCTGTAACATGAACTACTTCGTACTTTGGTTGCACTTTAAGAACTTCATGCATAGTATACCTTAGCGCTGGGTACTCGAATCCTCCCGCAGTAAGCATAACATACTTTGGAGACATCTCAGTGAAATAAGCATAAACCCTCTTCATTACATCTAATGCTCCTTCCTTATCTCCTATTACTAACCCTACTGGAGGTCTTATGCCTAAAGGTTTAGACATGAAAGTCCAATCCTTGCCCAACATATCCAAGATCTTTGCAACCTTAATTAATACGTCCGGATATACCATAGCTTCGTAAATGCTAGCGTAAAACAGTACCTCTGAATTCTTTTTGTCTAGTGGAATATCTTTCCCTACTGCCTCCTTCATTTTCGATATTAAATTATTCCACGCGTCCCTAAACACTGGAATGTCCCAATATTTGCCTGAAACCTCAAGCTGCTCTATATCAGTATATATCTTTGGAGTCATTCCTGCCTTAAACGTAACTTGCCTTAGTAGGTCTATTAATGCACCGCTATCAATAGCCATAGGACATACGAACATACAAGCTCCGCAATTAGTGCAGTGCCATGCATAATCTGCCATAGTTTCAGCTTCTTCTAAGCTAAGGTACTTCTTGCTTCCTCCAATTATCCTTCCAATAGTTTTCCCCCAGACTGTAAATCTAGGCCTATATAACTGCCTTGCTATTTCTGCCTTGTTTACTGGAGAGTATTCTAGAGAGGTCGGCGTAAATGGACATGCTGCCTCACATGCCTTACAGTTCACGCATGATTGTAAATAGTATAGAATTGTAGAATCTATCTGAGAATAGAATACGTCATCTATAGCTCTCTTTAATGCTTCTAGGTTAATTGCTTCTTGTTCCGTTACTGCCATTTATTTCTCACCCCTCCTATATACCATGAAGTACCATTCTCTTACCTTACCCAAGTAAAATTCGAACATATGGAATCCTCTTGTGAAAGGTAATGTTGCTATTATTATCTCAGCAACTAGTATATGCGCTCCAAGTAAGTTATCGTACCAATAGACGTTATTAGGTATGTGTGCAGTGGCGAAAAATCCTAGCAATATGTCAATATATAGCAAAACGAAGAACCACCAGTCACCTGCCCTTAGAGATAATCCTTCTACTGCCAATAGTAGCTTATGACCTAGATAAACTCCTAAGAAAATTATTAGGAAGAATGTTAAGAATTGTCCATTAAGTATAACCGTTAATGGACCCCATATATCATTAACGAACAGTGTAGTTGAGGCGTGGTTTGGTGTGGTTAATGCTAATAGTCCATCCTCAGAGCTTTCCGGAATTGCCAAGGGAAATAATGCACTGTATGGAGGAATATAATAAGCCCAAAATACCATGTGCTGGGCTAGTAAGAATATTATCAAGACTAAGGCGATATGGAACAATAAACCTACACCAGTAGTAACAGGCTTCCTCTTTATTCCAACCCTGCTGGAATTTGCAAAAGTATTTACCAGAGCTGCTATTTTATGCCCACTACCCACTTGCCTTAGTTCAGAACTTGGATAAGGAATGAAAGGTTTTTGATAAGTCACTAAATATCTGAATACCCTATACGAAGCCCCTAAGAAGAAAAAGAACACTGTTGGAACGAAGAGATCTAAAGCTAATGGATATAACGAATTACCTACCGGGTATGTAGCGTAAGGGATCTGCATTATGATCCCCTTAATTTTCCTTTTTGAACCATCTTTTTCTCTGCTATGCTTGCAGCTGCACCTATTACAATACCTCCTGCTATTAATCCAGCAGTTGTAAGCGTTGAAGATGGTACTGGGACTTGTAACGGCTTATAGAAAGGTTCATATAAATCGCTGAATCCTGGCATTGTACAGCCTATACAGACTGCACCAGTCCTTGTAGGCCCACCTATTCCTCCTACCCAACCGTATTTATTCCATGGGCAATTTGATACTGGTCCTTTACATCCTACTTCAAATAGGCAGGCTGCAGTAGGTTGGCCTGGCTGTGTTCTAAAGTCTCCTGCAGCATACCAGGCAGCTCTAGGACACTGCTCATGTACAGTATATTTAAAGAAGTATAGCGGCCTCCAGTACTGGTCTAATTCAGGAAGAGGAGCTAATCCACCTGCCCATAGTACTAGGTTTGCTAAAGTTCTCATTATTCCGTTACCGTTTGCAGGACAGCCTGGAACAGCTATTGCTGGCTTAACCGAAGCTGAGGGTGAAGGAGTTATGTCCAAATAAGCATTAGGATTCTTTACAAATGTATAGAATGGTACAGCTCCGGCTTTCGCGTTTAAGTAGTTATCTTCATAGAATCTGCTTAATAATCCTTTATATCCTCTTAAAGGATCGTCGAAAAAGCCAATAGCTCCAGTGGGAGATGGAGACCAAGAAGGAGTTATAAACTTTGGCGGAGGTTGGTAAACCTTATCGGCTATTAGTCCCCCATAAGATGCACAATTACCTACTGTTAATACTGCAACAGCGTTAGGTAATAATTCTGCTACCCATTGGTTTAACGTCTTTGGTCCCAGCATTCCGAAATATCCAGGGTTATTTGGGTTGTATTGTTGTGCAGTATTTTCGTCTGGAAAACTACCTTCTATTACAAGAACGTATGGATTGTAATTCCCAGCTATTATGTCTTCTAAAATTTGTACTGCTTGCTCACCTTGTTGTGGCATAATAGATGGCCAGAAAGATATTTTAACACTTCCAGGACCTACTAACGGGCTCGCTCCAAATAATACTTCCGCTACTGAAGGATCGGTAGCTTGTATGATTGCAGTTGTATTTCCTTCACAAGCTTGAGCTTCGAACCATACTATGTTCACATCACCATTTTTTATCATATCGACTGCTTTAGCAACAGCCTTATCCCATTCCGGAGCAGTAAGCATTGTTGCAGTTACTGCTAGCTTGAGAAAATCCCTTCTGGATATTTTGAACGACATGTCGTGTTTTATTAACCGACTCTACTTAAATACTTTTTCTACGAAAGTCTTTATAACATAAAATTAACTTTGTTAATTTGATTCTAAATTAACGGGATGTTACATTATATTAATTAAACTTTTCTAGTTAACGGGGCTTACCTATAATTTGCTAAATATTTTGCTAATGTATAATATATTAGAACTAAAAGTAAAGATCAGAATTATCATTATAATAATTAAATGAGTTAATAGACCTTGCCCCCCGTCTTTCCTAAACAAAGTTTATAAACTACTCAAGAGATGTTAGATTTAAAGGCGTAGAATATGTGGGGTAGTCCATCGGATTGGGCTGTAATAATAATAGTAGCTCTCATATTGTTCTTCGGCACAAATAAAATCCCAGAATTATTTAGATCAATGGGTAGAGCACTAGGAGAGTTTAAAAAAGGTAGACTAGAAGCTGAAATGGAGATGCAACAAATGCAGCAACCAAGCGCTGTAGTAGCACAACAAGGAGATAAAGTTGCAGAGCTTCAGAAACAAATTGAAGAACTACAGAAGCAATTGGAGCAACTAAAAAAGCAAGAAGCACAAACCCAAAAGCAACAATAATAAATCATAAGTTAAAGACTAGAAATAATAAGATACTGATTTTATTATTGTTATAATTTTTGTTTTGGTGATTAATTATGATAGGGAATATATCTGATACACTAGTATTAGTATTAATAGCCATACTACTCCTGTCGGGTCAAAAGGACGTAGCTGGTACTGTAAGAAATCTCGGAAAAACCATTGAGGAGTTTAAGAAGAGGCAAAACGAGTTTAAGAGCGAGTTATTGAGAGAATTAAACGAAACCAACGAAATACCTAAAAGCATAGCAAGGGAGATTTCATCAGAGGACTATTATAATAGGTACTTAAAACCTACACAATCTTCTAACGAAAAAATAAGGGAATTAGAAGAACAAATAGCCAAACTAAGATTAGAATTAGAGAGGATGAAGAAAGGTGACGGAAAGAACTGAACTTAAAAGAGACGAAGAGAAGCCTCTTTTGTCGCATATTGCAGAATTAGCGATGAGACTAAGGAGAGGACTTATAAGTCTTTTTTTGGCATTCATAATATTTTTTGCTTTTGGATATACTACTATAAATATTAACGGATATACTATTCCCATCTTATATCCTAGTTTATTCCACAGTTTAGCCGACAGTCTAATATTATTTTTTATTCACCATGAGCTACCAAAAGGGATGAAATTACTTAACTTAAATCCATTCGATCCTCTATATGCCTCTGCATATACTTCTTTCTATT
>QEFD01000110.1 GCA_003086435.1 Acidianus hospitalis | reverse complement strand
AGTCAAAGAAACAATCAATGGCTTTCCTTCCTTTAAGTCCTAATTCCTTTGAAATCGGAGTTATCACGCCTTTGGCTTCTTGTAAACTTGCAGACTCTCTAATAATTATTTTTACCTTACTTATTACGTCTTCGGGTAAATTGCTACCTATAACGTTCAAAACTATTGGTAAATCTCCGCATACCTCTTTCCATTTGTCACTTAACGAGATTTTGAAATCCTTTGTAATGAATTTGCTTCCGTTACAGTTATCTCTACCATTAGGAATTCCTCTATAATTCATTAAAACCTTTAGAAGGTAAAACTCCGTAGAGTTACTGTTTATGCAAACTTCGTTCTTCAAGCTATCCAATCCTAATGAATTTACTACATATGCCCCGTTTGATAATATTTTTGTTTCAATATAATTTAGATCTGGAAGAGGAAGATAATATAGGTCAAAATTAGTGTATTTAAACTTAATTTCTTCTTCCTTAATTTTTATTGCTTCTATTTCAATTCCCTTATCTATTTCCTTATCTAAAATAGGTAATATAGGTAATAATTCTTCATCTTTCGAATAGGCTAAAGTTAACTTCAATCCAATAAGAGAGAGATTACACAAAAATTATTAATCTTTCTACTTACAACTCATGTGATATTCATACTAGGTTCTGGATATGCAGGATTAAATGCCTACTATAATATAAAGGGAGGAGCAGAAAAAATACTTCTTTCTCATGAGAATAAATTCGTTTTTTACACAGCATATCTTAGGAATTTGATAAAAAATACAAAATATGAAGTTAGTTTAAATTTCGTTCGTAAAGAAGACGTAAAAGACGTGGATATTTCAAATTTAGAAATAAAAACTGACAAAGGTGAATACAAGGCTGATAAGATAATTATTGCTTTAGGTTGCAAAAGACCTAATTTAGAATATATAATGGAGAGAATAAATAATAAAAATGTAAAAGAAGAGATGTGTATAACAGCCGAAGACGAGTACGATGATTATTTGGCTCTGCAGATAACGCTATATTCAAAAATTGCCGGAAAGAATGTGAGATATCATGGTAACTTCTTATCTTATCTAGGCAATAAGGTTGCTAACGTGGTAAGTGAATTAACTCAAAAATACATTAAAACTTGCGAAGAACCCAACCTCATTATCGAAAAATGTGTTCCTCCAGAGTTTACCGGATTACTAAGTGTTAATAGCTATCTTGAGGTTAAGAAAAGCGTTTATGCAATAGGAGATATTATCAAAGGTTGGCCGAAATTAGGAGAGTTGGCAATGAGAGAAGGAATATATATTGGTAAAAAAATATCCGGAAAACTTGAGGGAGAATTTGAACCAATTTATATCCACATAGTTGATACTGGAAGAGAAGGAATTCATATAAGGTCTAAAGTGCCCTGGGGAATCAATTATCAAGAAGTTAAAGTTTCTAAAATTAGGTCATTGATGAAGAGATTCATAGAAAAATATTATATCTGGAGAAAAGGTAACATGGGATTTCTTTATTATTTATAGATGCCCAGGGACTGGGGGGTATCAGGGGATTATCCGCCTTCATATTTTAGTCCCTGAGCATCTCTAGATTATCTATATAAATGAGGTTAAAATTATTAGCTCTATATGCAAAGTAAATACTTAGATGCTTAACGTTGAGCAACTTATCTAAAGATTTTTAAGTTATAGATTAGAATAAATATAATGCCGGGATCGCCTAGCTCGGTTAGGGCGGCGGCCTGCTAAGCCGTTGGGGGAAACCCCGCGCGGGTTCAAATCCCGCTCCCGGCGCTACAAAGCGTTAGTTTAATTACGGGCAAGGTAAAGTACTTATAATCTATAGTCAATGTCAAATATTACTATTTTCCCTAAATTTCACAAGTTATTCAATTGAGCTTTTTATTCGATAAGCTAAATCTACTGACTCCTCCCCGCTAGCGATGGTTCCCTCGTCATTGTTTCCACCATCGATTCGGGATTACATCTCTCATTTAGCAGTCGGAATAGTAGAGAGCCCACG
>QEFD01000109.1 GCA_003086435.1 Acidianus hospitalis | reverse complement strand
GAAGAGAGAATTATTACAAGGAAGTAAAATTTACAAGACGACTATAAAAAGGTTGAACAAGCTTGAGAGAAAGCTATATGAATTCTATCAAAAACTGCAAGTATTTTACTTCATACTGTACTTCCTACCTTTGCTAACCTTGCCTATAATTAAATCATCAGGAATTATAGCATACGAGGAAGGAGTATTAAATATATTAATAATGTCTTCAATGTTATCTTTGCTGTTAAGAAATAGTTTATTTGACTACAAAAATATCCTTTATATATCATTAATTTCTGCACTAATATGGTTTATATAAGCGCATCTTTACTTTCTTTCGTGACAATATCTATTTCGTAGCCTTTTTCTAAGGCATCCAGGATTTCTTCGCCTTTTTGAGTAAGCTTGTATACCTTGTGCGAACCTTTAGAGTAAATAGTTTCTATAAGTCCTAATCCTTCTAGAATGTGAAAAATAGCTAAAACCTCGTATCTGGGAATTTTTGTCCTTATTACTACCTCTCCAGGATTTACTGCGCCATCTCTTATAGACTCAAGAACAACTTTAATCTCGTACATCATTTGAGATACTGGAGCTATTTCGCTTAAAAGCTCTCTCACTCCTTATCATATTGTGAAGTGCACCGGAAAAGAAATCATTGAAAGACTAAGAAAGACTTATAAGAGAGACCCTAAGGAATATGTTGCTTACGACGTATGGATGAACTTTAAGGATCCATTTAAGGTTCTCATAGCGACGTTACTTTCTCAGAACTCTACAGATAAGGGAACTTATAAGGCGTTCTATACACTAGAAGAAAAAATAGGAGTAACTCCAGATAATTTAATTAAATCTAGCCTAGAAGATATCGCATCGTGTATAAGAAATATCGGAATCTATAGAATAAAAGCAGAAAGAATAAAAGAACTTGCAAAAATAATAAAGGAAAAATATAATGGAGATTTAAATAAAATTCTAGATAAGGAACCTAAAGAGGCTAGAGAAGAATTGTTATCTCTTCCTGGCATAGGAGAAAAAACTGCTGATGTTGTCCTACTGACTTGTAAGGGATATCCATACTTCCCAGTAGACACACATATAAAGAGGATATCTCAAAGACTGGGAATAGCGTCAGGAAGTTATGAACAAATTTCTGCTTCCCTTATGAGACTTTTTGACCCTAAGGATTACTTAGAGGCACATCATTTATTAATAGCCCACGGAAGAAATGTTTGCAAGGCAAAAAATCCTTTATGTGAGAAGTGTATACTAAATGACTGTTGCGAATATTACTCCAGAATTAATAAAAATAAACCAGATAATAACTCATGAAGATATAGATATTGTTAACCTAAACAAGGTAATTAACTGTATTAGGAAAAATAAGGAAATTATTCCCATAATAATTGATGAAGAATCGTTCATGGTAATTGATGGTCATCATAGATTTTATGCAATGAAATTGTTGGGATTTTCAAAGATACCTGCATATTTGATTAACTATAGAAAAGATTATGTAAAAGTAAACAAGTGGTTTAGAAAAATAGTATTCAGTAAAGGAAGTAATGTAGATAGAATACTCTCATTGATTATACCAAATACTGAAGGAAAGGTCTGTATTAAGTTTTTCTCTAGAAGATTCTGTTCTAATTCAGAATATACTCTATACTGGAAATTAAACATAATAGAGAAATATTTATTATCGATTGGAGTAAATGTAATAAAGAATCCCAAAGAGGGAATAGAACCGCCCTCTTTAGATAAAGAATATGTATTAAGTATTGCTAAGAAAGGATTAAGATTCCCACCAAAAACGACAAGACATAGCTATGAATTTATTATCCCGAGTTATAGAATTTCATTGAATGAATTCGTTTAGCATTATAACGCAGACAATAGTATTTGTAATACCATCATTAATTCTATTATACCAATATATATTCTTTAAATTGGGATATAATAGAATAGACGCCATAAATGTAAATCCAAAAGATTTACCTTTACTTTCAATTATAGTTCCTACAAAAGGCGAGAGACCAGAATTAATACAAGGACTCCTAGATAATTTAGCAGAAGTAGATTGGAATAAGAGTAAGATGGAAGTAATAATAGTATCAGACGATAGCCCAGAATATTTTGAGGAAATGAAAGAGAAAATAGTCCCACCACAGGGGTTAGAAGTCAGAATGTACAGAAGGGAGAAAAAACTAGGTTTCAAGAGCGGTGCTTTAGCTTACGGATTTGAAAAAAGTAGAGGAGATTTAATATTAACTTTAGATGTAGATGCTAGAGTAAGAAAAGATTCTATCAAAAAAGCTTACTTTCACATGTTGCAATTTGGATGCGACGCAGTTACAATGAAATGGATAGGATATTCACATAACGGTTATTCGCTTTTGGCTAAGGGTATAATGGTATCTACCATAATTGCGGACAACTCTATTCTTAGGGGCAGAGATAGAGCAAATTTAAAGGTATTTCCTGTAGGATGCGGAACAATGTTTAAGAAAAGTGCAATAGAAGAAGTAGGCCCTTGGGACTATAACATGATTCAGGATGATTTAGAAATAGGAGCTAGACTTATAAATCATGGAAAAAGGATATGCTCCTCTGACTCTATAGTATTTGTCGAAGTTCCAGATAATTTACTAGCCTTTTACATTCAACAGACCAGATGGGCAATGGGAAGCATAGAAGTTCTAACTAGAAGATTTAAACAAATAATAACTAGCAAAGCTAATATATTACAGAAAATAGACGCATTACTGTTTCTTCTCCAATACGTACCTATTGCCTTAACTTTTATTGCAGCATTGCTTATCTCAGTTTATTCCTTTTTAGATAAAGGGGATCCATTAAATTCTATTCCGCTCTTTACTCTGTGGGCTATAGCACTTGGAATATATGCATACAATTTCATTAAAGTAGCTAGAGATTCTGGGATTAAATTAATTGAAGCGTTAAGATCATTAGGTAAGATCTCTGCCTATACTGTTTCAATATCTCCATTTATTACATTATCCATATTTAGCGCGTTAAAAAAGTCAAGAAATTATATTATAACTCCTAAAGGAAAAGCCGGAAAAACAAAAATAGTATACATAATACTAGCCTTCGGATTGCTATTCCTCTTTGCCTCAATAAATTATTTACTTCATCAAGAATTCATATCTGGCTTGTGGCTTCTTTACTATTCTTTAGCTTATATTTTTACATTCTCTTCATATAAACAAGAAATTAAATAGAAGCTTTTAACTCTAAGAGTTTCATTTAACCTAAATGAGCATTGAATATGCTAAGGGCTTGAGTGACGAGGAATTATTTAAATTATTAAGGCCTTATGTTGCTGATTGGTTTAAAAAGAAATATCAAACCTTTACCCCTCCTCAAAGAGCTGCAATACCGTTAATCAAAAATTATGAGAATGTTTTAGTTTCAAGTCCTACTGGTAGCGGTAAAACACTTGCAGCATTTCTAGGCATAATTGATAATTTATTTGAGTTAGCAGAAAAAGGACAGCTCGAAGATAAAATATACGCAGTTTACATTTCTCCACTTAGGGCACTTAACAATGATATGTACAAGAATTTAATAGAGCCTTTGACTGAAATAAAGGAGCAAGAGAAAGTAGATTATAACATAAGAGTAGGAGTTAGAACCAGCGATACCTCATCCTATCAAAAGGAAAAAATGCTAAAGTTACCTCCTCACATACTTATAACTACACCAGAATCTTTCGCAATATCATTAACTTCACCGAAATTCAGTGAGAAACTGAAAAACGTGAAATGGGTAATTGTAGATGAGATTCATGAGCTTGCAAGCAGCAAAAGAGGATCTTTCCTATCAGGATTTTTAGAAATTTTTGAGAATATGATAGCAGAGGATAAAATTAGTAGAATAGGCTTAAGTGCTACAATATCTCCTTTAGAAGAGATAGCTAAATTCCTTGTAGGTCCTAAAAGGAGCTGTAAAATCGTAGATGCAAGGTTTGTAAAAGATATCGACTTAAAGGTTATTTCTCCAGTAAAAGATTTGATACACGCAACTGAGGATGAAATAAGTGAAGGTATTTATAAGACAATAATTGAAGAAGTACTTAAGCATAGAACTACGTTAATTTTTACAAATACAAGAAGTGCAGCAGAAAGAGTTTCCTTTAAGTTAAGGAAACTAGTTCAAGCTCAAAACTTGTTTGATGCAGACATGATAGGAGCTCATCATAGTAGCTTAAGTAGAGATGTTAGGTTAGAAATAGAGGATAAATTGAAAAGAGGAGAATTGAAAGCAGTAGTATCTTCCACAAGCTTAGAATTAGGAATTGACATAGGTTATATAGACTTAGTAATACTACTTAGTAGCCCTAAGAGCGTAAGTAGACTTCTTCAGAGACTCGGAAGGGCAGGACATCATATTAGAAGTATAAGTAAAGGAAGAATAATTGTAGTTGATAGAGACGACTTAGTGGAATGCACAGTACTGGCAAAGCTAGCAAAAGAAAGAAAGATAGATAGAGTTTACATTCCCAAAAACCCGCTTGATGTATTATCACAATTAATAGTTTCAGCTTCCCTTATAAGGCCAATTTCAATCGACGAGTTCTATAATATTATTACCCAAAGTTATACATTTAACGAACTAACGTTAGACTCTTTGAAGGCTACAGTGGATTATCTTACTGGAAAATACGGACTAGAGTCTAACAAAGTTTATGCCAAGATAAGAGAAGAAAATGGAATAATAAAACCGAGGAGAGGATCTAGGATGATATTTTACATGAATAGTGGTACTATTCCAGAAGAATCGTTGGTTCCAGTGTATACTGAAAGTAATAAATATGTGGGAAATCTTGAAGAGGAGTTTGTTGAAATATTATCCCCAGGAGATATTTTTGTACTAGGAGGAAAAACTTATGAGTTCCTTAGTAGCAAAGGAAATAAAATAATCGTAAGAGATGCTGAGGGTCAGAGACCTACAGTACCTAGTTGGTTTTCAGAAATGTTACCTTTGGCTTATGATTCTGCATTAGAAGTAGGAAAATTTAGGAAAGAAGTTGCAGAAATGATAGAAAAAAATGTAGATAAGAAAATAGTAATTGAGGAAATTTCAAGAAAGTACAATATCTCAAAGCACGCCGCGTTCTCAATTTATGAATACATCCTAGAGGAGTATTTATTTACTGGTGGAAAAGTTCCTAACGATAAATTCATATTAATTGAAATATACGATGATGAAGAGGATAGAAGAAATTTCATATTCCACGCTCTGTATGGAAGAAGAGCTTTAGACGCGCTATCAAGAGCTTTGGCATATATCATAAGCGAACAGCTTAACGTTGATGTTAGAATTTCTGTATCAGATAATGGATTTATATTAACAATACCAGAAAGGACTGCTTATAGAATTGGTAAAATATTTGACTACCTAAATCCAGACGATATGTATGACATATTAAGTAAGGTTATCCTAAGAACGGAAATGATTAAGAGAAGGTTTAGACAAACCGCCGAAAGGTCATTTATGATATTAAAGAAATATAAAGGAAGAGAAACTAACCTAGAGAGGAGGCAATTAAGTTCAGAAGCTTTACTTAACGTAGTTAAGGAAATTCCTAATTTTCCAGTACTAAAAGAAACAATAAGGGAAATCCTTGAAGATCATATGGACATAAAAAGTGCTATAGAAATAGTTAGAAAAGTTAAATCTGGAGAAATAAAAATTGGCGTAATAGGGCCTAGAAGAGTACCAAGTCCTTTTGCACACGGAATTATAGCAAAAGAACATGCAGATGTAGTACTTGCAGAAGAAAAGAGAGAGTTACTTAAGAAGCTTCACGAAGAAGTTATCGCTTACCTCAAAAGGAAGGGAATTAATATCGACCTCAATTACACCGAGACTTGACGAGTATTTATATGCCTTAATACAATTGCTTGATATTATAATCCAATATACTTTCCATATCTTCATGTTTTCAACGTCAAAACCACTAGGAGTACAGTTTTTAACGTGAGTATGAACTATAGCTTGAAGCTCTTTTCCATTCCTTATTATAGAATAAAATTCTTCTGGATTCATAATAAATTCATAAGGGTTATTTGAAATGTTATCAACTTCATAAAATACTCCATCAACTATTATTCCACACCTTTCTATACTCCCCATAGTAATTCTAATCCTGCTATAGACTTTAGAATATCAGTCCTAGTTACAATTCCTATAACTCTCTGAATTGAATCTACTACAAGTAATCTACCTACATTATATATTACCATTTTTCTAATTGCCTCTAAAACGTCCTCCTCGTCTCTTATTGTTATAACATCAGTCTTCATGTAATCTGAAACTTTTGCATCGTATTTTCCTTCAAAGAATGCCTTAATAATATCTGCAGTAGTTATAATTCCTAGGACTTTCTCTCCCTCTCCTAAGACTGGAGCGCCTCTAATACCCTCTTTATATAATATCATTGAAGCCTCTTTTAACGTCATGTCGGGCTTAAGTGTTATAAGCCTCCTTCCAATAATATTCTTCACTTTTTCCTTTGGAACACTTATCATTCTCTTAACATCTATTAAAACCTCTTTTCTGGAATCATCGGCATTAATTACTACTCCGTCAATTACTAGTCTGCTATATGGTGTTGGGCCTAATCTAACTGGGTCTCCTGGCCTAATTTTCCTTAAGT
>QEFD01000108.1 GCA_003086435.1 Acidianus hospitalis | reverse complement strand
GATTTGATCATTTAAAAACTTTTTTCCTTAAAATTGTGCTAAGATATAAGATGAACTATTCTCTTCACTTTATCATAAATAGAATTAAAAGAGTTTTTGTTGTAAATTCTGATATTCTATAGATATACCTAAATTATTTCGTTTTAGCAAAACATAATATCCCTTCCTCTATAATACTTAGGAGAACCTATTATGGAGAAAGTCGTAGAGCTCCTATTATCATCAACTTACGCGATAGCATTTACCGGTGCAGGAATAAGCACAGCCTCCGGTATTCCGGACTTCAGAGGACCTAACGGGCTATGGAAGAAGTATTCTCCAGAAATAGCCTCAATTGATTATTTAAAAAGAGATCCTAAAGGCTTTTGGGAATTTTATTCTCAAAGAATGAGAGGATTATTCGAAGCTAAGCCTAATGAAGCACATTACGCCTTAGCTAAGCTGGAGAAAATGGGAATTATAAAATATATAATTACGCAAAACATTGACGGACTACATCAAAAGGCAGGCTCACAAAACGTAATAGAATTACACGGAACAATGCAGAGGTCTTACTGTTCTTCTTGCTTTAAACAATACGATTCTAGGGAAGTGCTCAAAATGATTGACGAAGGAAACCTTCCTCCCAAATGCTCCTGCGGAGGAATTATAAGGCCCGACGTGGTACTTTTCGGAGAGCCGGTAAAGGATTTTGGCTTAGCCTTAAGGATAGCCTACGAGGCAGACCTTGTTTTAGTTATAGGTTCTTCCCTTACTGTATATCCTGCAAACCTAATTCCTCAAATAGTTAAAGAAGAGAGGGGAGGTTCACTAATCATTATAAACGCTGACGAAACTCCATTAGATCACGAGGCTGACGTAATTATTAGAGAACCAATAGAGGTTGCGTTACCTAGAATAGTTAATGAAATTGAGGAGGAATTAAGGAAAAATTGATTAGGACTTAAGTAATACAACATTTACATATAACTTTGAAAGGAAGATACTGAATACTTGTTACGAATAAGAAAATTCTGATTAGAAATCCTGGTATAATATATATTAGGTATAATATCCAACCAGTTGCTTTTCCTTACAATATTAGTTATCATAGCTAACTTATTTCCTATTAATCTTCCAGAAGTGAAAGTTACTGTTAATAAACCTATTAAAATGATAGGTAAATAAAAGGAATAATAAATTAGATATACAAAAAAGACTAAATGTTGAACAAAGGATAAGCTATATTACTAACTATTATCTTTCTCAATACACCGCTTTTAATCACTTTATGTAATGATTTTCTCTTAAAATATCCAGTATAGATGAGCATTTTTATATCTTCAAATTCAACATTGATGATACAAATAATATATCTAAAATGGCAAAGATAATTACGGCAATTAGTACTGACCAAGAATATGATATCAGAGAAATTATTAATGCACTAACGATAGTAAAAATTGCGTCAAACACTGAGGAAATTGAGCCCATTATGGAGGAAGATGTCGCGAAAGTTTTCTTTGGGATCGAACTATATATTAAGTAAGAAAAATAATAATTTGCGAAAGAACCAGCTATACTTGATAGAAATAGAATAACATAAATTATTGGTAATAACTGCTTATTAGTGAGAAATACTAAAGAAATATATGAGACGTCTGAAAGCACAAATAAGAACGTCATCCAGGCTTTGCTATTTATGCTAAATTTGTAGCCTAATTTGTTACCAACTAAGCTACCGATAATTTGAATAATGCTCCATAAGCCTATAAGTACGGGCGGTAGATGTAAAGCGTAGTAAACTAGATATATGATAAACAGACCTATTAAGGATCCCGGTAAGGAATAAATTATATCGAATATTAAAATTGTTTTTAATACATTATTTTTTATTATATTTAAAAACCCTACCTTAAAAACGCTTATATATGACTGTTGATCCACCTCATTATCTACTCTCCTAACACTTAACAAAAACGCTAGGCCGATTAATGTAATGATCACGATTAACGTTAGGTTTTCGAATAAGCTTAGAGCGAGTAACAAAGTTCCTACAATTTGCCCCGTAGCCAAGGCTATGAGTCTATATTTTCTAATTAAATAAATTCCCTTCTGGTAGTCAGTTATAAGAATTTTAAATAGTTTATTAAGTGCAGTTCTCTCAAGAGCTTTTATGCTACTACTAAATGCACTACCTATGAATAGCGCTGCGAGGAAAATCAACTTTAATCTGACTAAATATAAGAATATAGGATAAAGTGAGATAATACTGATTATGTCTAGTATGTAACCTATTTTCAGTAATTTGACAATATCCCGATATTTATCAATTAAAGGAGATTCAAATAGTTTTAAATGGGGAAATATGTAATTAGTTATACTGAATAACGTAAATGTTAGTACCAGACCTATTATCCCAAGAAGACGCCACAAAAGAAAATAGCCTAAAGAGTTCTCAGCAACTATTAATAAAAAATCAAATATTATTAGCTTTCTTATTTCGTCCATCTTCATCACCATACTTCTTTATAAAATGTGTTAATAGTACCTTTTTACCAAGGTCTGTATTAACATAAGTTAGTATTTCGTCTTTGGGGCAATGTTTCATTGCCCTACAACCACCATAGCATAATGCCCCTACTGGACAATTAAGGTAGCATTTCTTTATTTCTCCAAAAGCCTCTATTAAATATTGAGGGTTAGTTATTTTAGTGCTTCCATCATCTGTAATTATTCCAAAATACTTCGGAGTATAAAGGTAACCCGGACATTTATAAACCCTCAAGAATTCGTCAATTGCATAACCGTGCTTTGCTACGTAAGTGCAAGGGCCGTGAGAATACGCCGGAGTAATCTTAAAGCCCAATTCTTGAGCAAACAACTCAAGTTTTATTAATTCCATAGCCTCAGCCTGTGAAACTTCTGGTAAATAATATTCATTCTTCATATAAACTTCTTGAGTCTCATATATCCAATGAGGGAAAAAGACTACTTTATCGACTAAATCACCCAAATCCTCTTTAATCTTTAATAATAATTTCCTTACAGATTCAATATTATCATAATTTACATTAGATCTTAAGGCTATATCAAATGGATATTTCTCTACTAATTTAATAAAATTATTATAAACTAAATTAAAGCTACTTCCTCCGCTTGCTAAGGGTCTTCTCTTATCCATAACCTCTTTCATACCATCTATCGTAATTTGAATTCCTATAGGACTTAAATCTGATAATTCCACTAGCTTCTCTAGTTTATCCTCAGTGAGAAGGCTACCATTGGTTATAATAATTTCTTCTAGCGAAATATTTTTATTAAGTTTTATATTAACTAATTCATTATGAATTTTTATTATTTCATTAAAGGCTAATAATGGTTCACCTCCATAATAAACCAACTGTATTTTACGTATATTATTTTGATCAACGTATTTCTTAACAAAATTTATAAATTTATCAACTCTTTTATCATTTATTATCTCTCCATCTTTTCTATATGTTTGATAACAATAAGGACAAGCAAAATTACACTTACCAGATATAGCAAACCAAATAGACATTCCGTTATAATTAGTTAATGTATTAAATCTGAATTCTATGATATTATGCTTATACTTATTTATATCATAGTCAAATAATATATTTAATTTCTTAAGATCATCTATGAGTTTAATTAGTTCTTGATCAGCCAGCCTTACGCTTGGATCATTAATATAGTCTAATAATTTATTCCACAAATCTTTATTAACTTCTATTATGGCATGATTTATCTGATTAAATAAAATAATACTGTCATTGCTATTAAAATAAATTAAAAAAGGAGATAAATAATATCTTTTCATAGAAAATCGCATCCTTTTAAATTATAGTTTCTTTCTTGGGGTAATCTACTAATATTATCTTTTCATCATTCTCGCCTAACGCATAAAATAATGCTCCTTCTACTTTCAAATCCCATGTATGTTCATATATGCTTGTTTCTACACCTACATCTTTTGCTAAAGCTAAACTTTGCAGATTACCATTAGACAGCACTATGGGCTGTGTAGGCGATAATTTTAAACCCTTATATATGTATATCCTTTGTACACCTTTATAATAAATCTCCTCTATTGGCTTATATCCATCTGGCGTCAGTATTAAGTCTCCTACTTTCAACTCCCTAAATTTCCTAAGCCCGTTAGGCGTTATTAAAACTAAATCATCAGTAAAACATCCTCCTCCATTACCTCCACCTCCTCCATCACCTCCATCACCTCCACCTCCTGTAAGTGGACTACAAAACACTCCACAGCAGAAATTAGGCTCCAAGAAATTAAACATACTATCTCCTTCGCATAAGATTCTATACTTTGATTTTATTAATGTATTATCTATACTTTCCATTTTTGGTCTCCTATTGGACTTTATCCTTATACAAGTTTTTTTTTAACTCGCCTCATACCTTAAAAATTATCAAACATTGACATGTGAATTACGTCTAAGAAATTGAAGATTTTTAGTCATTCATATTACTTAAATAAATATTTATAACTAATTTATAATTATGAATATCAGATTCACGTTTCTCAGATATTTATTATACTTTATTAAACCTTAAAAGTACAAGAATGCATTATAAGACATTTCTCTATTATTGTCAGCATTAAATATACTTCTAATTCTAAGAATGCATAGTAGATGTTTCGTATATAATAATTAATATGTGAAACATTTATTATATAAAATCACTAATAATATAAGATTTATACTTAGGATACTTATACACTATTATATTTTAGTTTATCTACATTTTATCAAGCATTTTCTACTTTTAGATTAATATATTTAGCCTTACCAATAACAATTCTATATTTCAATTTTTATCAGATTTAACCATTATCTATTGGAAAAATTGAAAACTACAATTTTATTGGAAGATTTAATAAAAAATCAACAGAAGATTCATAAACACTAAATATTATCCGAAAGTTTTTATATATAATACGAAGTTTGAAATTTACAACAGATAATTCTAGATTAAGTCTTATATACTTTGTAACAAAGTAATGTCAGAAACAATTAGAGTATCAAAGGAAGTGAAAAGGGAATTAATCAAAATCATGGGTGAATTGCAGATAGAGAGAGGAGAAAAAGTAGACTTTAACGACGTAATAGAATTCTTACTTTCTCTTTATAGAAAGAAGAACCCAGAGATTTTAAGGAGTTTAGTAGTAATCTTGCCTAACCTTTCTGCGAAAGAGCTTGAAGAAGAGAGGAGAAAGGAAATTGAGTACGAGAAAGAGAAGTATGGTGTTTGATTCTGGAGCAATTATTGACATATTGTCCGGAAGCGATGAAGGCAAAAATCGGAAAAGTACATAGAAGATAACCTGGACGAAGTTGTGATAAACGAGTTAAACGTCGAGGAAATAAAATACATAATTTGTAGAAAAACGGAGAAAAGAAGGCAGAAGAGGTTGAAAATATGCTTAAATCTTCAGGTTATTTTACAATATTTCCATTATCCACGGTAAAAGAAGAAGTTTATAAAATAAAGTGCAAATATCCTACCTCTTTGGCTGATGCAAGCAAGTATTGCGACAGCTAAAGTGCTATGTTTATCAACCTTATTTAGGAAAAGGAGTTTGAGCCTTTTAAAGCAGAACTAAATGTAATTTTTGTTGATGAGATAATTAGATAAATGCTAATTAAACAAGCTTGCTCAGAAATTTTATATCTAACTATGTGCTATTTTAGAATTCCTTTTTCCGTTTTATACTTTACTTCTCTGAGCTCAAAACCTTAATTCTCCTATACCTTCTTCTAGAATTATCTACTAGCTCTATCGATATTCTACATTCAATAGTTATAAACTTCTAGCCTTCTTTTAAACACTTCTTTGAAATTCAACTATAAGATTGTAGAATTCATTATTTTTACCAATACTTGAAAAGCAAACTGGAAATTAAAAATTGAAATCCTAATTGGTTTTCTTCTATAATAGAAATCTAGATCTTTCTTGATTTGAGTGCTAACGTCTTTCATTCTTTAAAAATAGCTAACTCTTATACTTAGGATCGTCGTAAATTATTATATCCTTTAACTTATCAACGTTCTCTCTCATCATTCTTTCAATTTTCTCCTTTAAATTCAGGCCGTCGTATAAGATCTTATAACCATAATAAAACATGTGAGTTAACTTCAAATTACGATCATTAACTTCCTCTGGTTTCATTACTATAATATCTACCGGGAAGTCGGGTCTAGTAGTTTGGTAAATTTCAATACTCTTATGCAAAGGGTTTTCACAGCTCACAAATACTATTATATCAAAATCACTGTTAGGCCTATTCTTTCCCCTAGCTCTACTACCAAATAATACTATGGTTGAATCAGGGTAAGCACTTATTAATTTCTTGAGGAAATCGCTGAACTTCCTTTCGTATTCCTCGTTTATTCTCCTCATAAGATCTTCAACCATTTCAAAATCGCCTCAGCGTTTTTCTTACAATTTAAAGCGTCATTTCTGGAGTAAAAGGACATTAAGGAATACCTAGAAGAAATGTAATGAGGGTTCAAGTTCATTGCACAAGTTAAAATATCGTCTGGAGGATTAAAATATTTTAATAGCTCCACGAGGTTGTGAGTATAAGGATGCTCATTCCTAGTTATCTCTAGGAGACCTTTAATTGCTAACTCGACGGCTTGATGAAAAAGAAAGCAGGCTAACCAATAATATCCCTTATTTATTGCGTCCTCTGCTGCGGTAAAGCTTTGCTTTCCATTTTCTGTTAGCTCGCTCACGAATGAATATTTACGACTAACTTTAAATTAATAACACCATTATCAGTACAGCGATTTTCTTCACACCTCAGCTGAAACACGGTTCATCATTTTACTATTATATTTACGCACAATCTTATAGAATTTTTCTACTATAGTTAGATGGCCTAGTTTTACCTATATAAAAGACAATATTTTCTTTACTCTTATAGAAATCTTTCCCACATCACTTTTATCTAGCGCCATTTCATGAAATCCAAAAACGTGCAGATACCAAGCAGAATGCCAGATTCTGTATATTTCTCCTCCTAAGTTCTTTGCTGCCTCAAATAATATAGAAGAGGTCCATCTTTTTTGATTCTCCACGGTTCTTAATATGCTAAGATTTTTCCTTATTGATAAAAGTTTTATTGCTTCTTCAGCAGCCTTATAATACTTCTCACTAGCTTGAACAACGTCACCCCTAGAAAGAAGATCATCAGCTTCTTTTATCCAATTCTCTATTTGCAATTTCGTCGCTGATCTTAACAAGTTTCCTCACATTTTCTGCCTCATCTTTTACCACGTCTAAACTTAAATTCTCTACAGTAAGTAATACTATTGCAGATTCCCAATACTCAAATATATCCTCATTATTCAATTTTTTACATATTTCTGTAACGGCTTTATGTAAAGTTGCCAAGTCCCAGCCGCTTTCCTTAGCAATATTAAGAATATCCTTTAATCCTAAGTTTATTGTTAGGAGTTTTATTGCTTCTTCAGCAGCCTTATAATACTTTTCCGAAGCGTGAGCAACGTCACCCCTAGAAAGAAGATCATCAGCAATTGATAATAATACGTCAGAGGAAGTTTGAATTAGCATTAAATAAAATTTAGAAAGAACCTTAATAATTCTTACTCTCTTCTAGATCTATTATTATAAAAGAAAGAGCAATTTAATTATCCTTTCTTTTATATCCGTGATATTATTTTATCAAAGTTACAATACAAGTAAGCCTTATAATTTTCCTCCATGATTATTGTATAATGAACAACCAAAAGCCTGCAGAGATTAACAAAAGCAAAACCAAGAGCAAACTTTCGACTTCAGATCTATTTTTCCTATCCTTTGGAGGTCAAGCTCCTTTTATTTCTCTACTGACCTTCGGTACAGTGATGATATCGTTAGTTGGAACTCAGGGAGCTTTCGCAATGTTAATTGCAACTGCAGTCGTTGCATTAAACGGAATAGTAGTAAATAGGCTGAGCAGCAGGTTTAAAAGAGGAGGAGGTTATTATACTTACGCATATTATGCATTGACTGAAAGACTTGGCACTAGCACTGGATGGGTTTATTTAGCTTATGCGTTGTCTTACGGGGGTACCTTATTGGCCGGCGGAGCTTACGTACTTTACTCCATACTTAGAATGTTGCCTTTTACTCCTGCTATGTTGCTTAATCAATGGTTATTAGCATTAGTAGTTAGCGGACTAGCCTCGGCACTAGTAATTGCAGGAGTTAAGGCTTCGGCAAAATACGCAATGGTAATGTCAACAGCAGAAATGATAGCCTTAATTGCCTTGTCAGTGTTCTTCTTGAGAGACTCAGGGTGGCATTTTTATAACCCTTTCACTGTTAATCTCTCTCCTTCACTTTTTGAGGCAGTAGTTTTCGGTCTAGGAATTCCTACAGGCTATGGTTCGATAGCACCGTTAGGTTATGATGCCTCATCAAAGAGTATAGGAAAAGTTGCAGTTGCGGTAGTATTTTACGGAGGTCTACTTGCGTCTTTCTTCTTTTACTCCTTAGGAGCGTTAAACTTTACAGGGAACTTAGTCCAGTACTTATTGAGTGACTTCGGAATAGTTGGTGCAATAATCCTAGGTTTTATAGCATTAAATGACGGAACTCTAGGCGGAATGAGCTATATTCTAGCAAATTCGAGAACTTTAAAGGCTATGTCTGAAGATAAGGTATTTCCTTCAATTCTGGCTAAGGATGTAAGAGGAAAGCCCTTATACGCTGAAATATTGATAGCAGGAATATTCACTTCTGCAGTGGTAGCACTTACGAACTTTATGGGATTATATGGAGTTTTCGTCATACTAGGAGGTTTGGCGGGTATATTTAACTTATTCATACATTCTTCAGCAAATTTATCCTTAGTAAGGATTACCGTAAAGAGAGCTAAGAAACACTGGTGGGAATTAAGTATAGGAATATTAGCAACTTTAGTTAGCATTGCAGTGCTTATATACTCATTCACGGGATTCTCTCCAATAATGATAAATATCTTCTTGGGCTGGATAGTCCTAGGTTTCTTCTATCTGGAAATTAAGGAGATGCTATCGTCAACAGAAGATTAACAGACTTTTACAAATGACGTCATTTTATTACAAACGGTAATAATTATCTACTTCAACGAGTAAACAAAAATGGGAAAAATCTTTATTTTTCCTACCAATTCATGTTAGTTAAATTAGATAAAAAGTGGACTTTATTTACCCAAGGAAATTAGGAAATTTAATGTTAGATGAGTTTTACAAAAATGGGGGTTAAGTGGGCGGAAAACCTCGCCAGCGGGGATGGATAGCCCCCTTATATTTAAATACTTCTTTGTCAAAATTTCTTTTGATGACTAGGAGGGGTGATAAAGCGATCAGAGCTACAGTTTCGATGAAGATCGCCCTCTCTGAACCCCTCCTAGTCCTCGTTAATAACTACGTTAAAGCACTTCGTTTCACCCTATTTTGGTTGAAAGAAATCGTTCCAAATCCAAATGAGAAGAGAGTGATTTCGAAAATTCACGAGGAGTTGTACACGAGGTTAAGAGAGGAATATAATTTACCCTCAAAGGTTGCTGAGGATTGTTATAGGGATGCACTATCAATATACAAGAGTTGGTATAATAATCCTAAGGAGGGTAGGTTTCCAAGAGTATATAAGCCTACGGT
>QEFD01000107.1 GCA_003086435.1 Acidianus hospitalis | reverse complement strand
CTTAAATTTTTGAGTGAAGTATTTAAGTGAATTGCTTAAGTTATTATACTGATTGGATATGAGTGAGAAAAAAGCTGAAACGTCGCCCATAATAGAAGAGTTTGGATTCCCTGCAGAAGTTATACAAATATTAGATAGAACTGGAGTAACTGGAGAAGTAACGCAAGTTAGAGTTAGAGTTTTAGAAGGCAGAGATAAGGGAAGAATATTGACAAGAAATATAAAGGGACCAGTAAGATTAGGAGATATAGTGATTCTTAGAGAGACAGAAAGAGAAGCAAGAAAGTTAACCACAAAGAGGTAAATTCATGCCTCTATTTTTATTATCATCTCCTCTTTCTTTACATATATTAACACAAATAAGAAATAAAGATACAGATCAAATTAATTTCAGGAAAGGATTAGTAAGATTAGGAAGGCTAATAGGTTATGAAATAGCTAACACTATGGATTACGAAATAATAGAAGTAGAAACTCCACTAGGAGTAAAAACTAAAGGAGTTAGAATTTACGATTTAGAAAACGTAATCATTATAAATATTCTAAGAGCAGCAACTCCTCTAGTAGAGGGATTACTTAAAGCATTTCCTGCTGCTAGGCAAGGTGTAGTGACTGCAAGAAGGAAAGAATTTGAAGGAAAAGAACCACCTAAGGAAATGGAAGTAGAAATTTTCTATGAAAAAATTCCAAAAATAAGGAAAGGTATAGATAATGTAATAATAAGCGATCCAATGGTAGCAACTGCAAGTACAATGCTAAAAGTTTTGGAAAAAGTTGAAAAAGAAGAACCTAAAAGAATTTACATTGCTTCAGTAATAGCGTCCGAGTATGGAGTTAAAAGGATTCTAGAATTATATCCTCAAGTATACTTTTTCACGATATCAATAGATCCTGAACTAAATAATAAAGGATATATAGTTCCAGGGTTAGGAGATGCAGGAGACAGATCTTTCGGATGAAAAATTATTGGAAATTGCAAAAAATGCTACAAGAAACTCTTATGCTCCATATTCAAATATACACGTTGGTGCAGCAATAGTTACTGAAGATGGCAAAATATTTACTGGAACTAATATAGAAAATTCGTCGTACGGTCTATCAATATGTGCGGAAAGAGTCGCAGTTTTTAATGCAGTTAGTAATGGATATAGGAAATTTAAAAAGATCGCAATAATAACCTCTGAAGGGAAAGGTATAATGCCTTGCGGAGCTTGTAGACAAGTCTTAGCAGAATTCTCTGAAAATATGGAAGTTATAACGCTTGATAAGGAAGGTAATGTGATAAGATTTAAATTAAATGATTTATTACCGCATGCATTTAGGTTATAGAGTGATAAAAATGCCAAAGATAGGTCTGGAAGTTCACGTTCATTTAAATTCATTAAAAACTAAATTATTTTGCTCTTGCCCTACAGATTATGTAGGAAAAGAACCCAACACCGTAGTTTGTCCAGTTTGCTTAGGTTTGCCTGGTGCAATACCGGTATTAAATGAAGAGGCACTTAAAAAAGCAATAATGGTAGCAATAGCTCTTAATTGCGAAATAGCGCCCTATTTGATATTCAGTAGAAAGCATTATTTTTATCCTGACATGGCAAAAAATTATCAGATTTCCCAATACGACGGCCCAGGTAGCATGGCAATAGCTAAAGCAGGATATCTTAACATTGGGAATAAAAAGGTAAGAATAAGGAGGATAAATATAGAGGAAGACCCTGCAAAATCAGTTTATCCTTCTGGATCAATGTTAACTAGTAAATATACGCTCCTGGATTATAATAGATCTGGAATTGGATTACTAGAAATAGTGACAGAACCGGATATTGAACAGCCTAAAGAAGCTAGGGAATTTCTAAACAAACTAAGATCAATTCTGGAACATTTAGACGTATGCAATTGTGAAATTGAAGGTTCAATGAGAGCAGACGTTAATATTTCAGTTGAAGGTGGTGAAAGAGTAGAAGTAAAGAACGTTGGGTCTATTAGAGATGTAGAAGATGCAATAAAATATGAAGTTGCAAGACAAAAAGCTGCCATTGCACAAGGTTTAAAGGTAACTAGAGAAACTAGACATTGGGATGCAGAAAGGAAAGTTACAGTACCAATTAGATTAAAGGAGTCTGAAGAGGACTACAGATATTTCCCAGATCCAGATTTGCCCCCATATCAAATAACTGAGGATTATATTAGAAAAGTAAAAGAATCCATGCCAGAGCTTCCAGATGCTAGAATGAAAAGAATAGTAGAAATGTACGGAATCACGGAATATGATGCTGAAGTTCTAGTATCCGATAAGGCACTTGCTGACTTATTTGAGAGAACTGCAAAATTATATAACAATTATAAAAAATTGGTGAATGTTATAATAAATGATTATTTAAGGTGGATAAATGACAAAAACTTAAGAATTAGTGATTCAAAAGCTACTCCAGAAGCTTTAGCAGAACTTATGAATATGATGGATAAAGGTATAATATCAATAAAAATCTTAAAGGAAGTTTTGCCTCAAATAATTCTTGAAGGTAAAAATCCTAGAGAAATAATTGAGAAAGAAAAATTAAATGTGATAAGCGATAAAGATTATCTAGAAAAAATAATTGATGAGGTATTAGAAGAGGATAAAGACGCAGCACTTGCAGCTAAAAAGGATCCTAAAGTTATAAACTACCTTGTAGGCAAGGTAATGAAAAAGACTAGAGGCAAGGCCGACCCATATTTAACTAACCAGTTACTAAAAGAAAAGCTTCAAAATATCTAATCGCTGCGTGGGTCTCTCATCATTTTTCAGTACTTAAGTTGTAGCTCATCTATGTAATATGAGTCGGGGAAGATAAAATGATTAAAGTTAGTAAGGATAAGGAAATTAGAAATCGATTATTAGCTATAGACATACTTAGAGAATTGAAAAATTCATATACATATAAAGAAATGTCTGAAATTTTTGGAATTCAAGAAACACTTATTTGTAGATATGTAAATGGAAATACTGTCCCAAGCGATGTGCAAAGTATGGAAATAATTTCAAAAGTTAAAAATAAGGAGTTCCTGTTAAAATTCTTCAGAAATAAAATCAAAATTCTTGAAGACGGATATATAGATTCTTCACAATTATTGCTTTATCCAAATTTATTAAAATTACTTTTAGAACTATATCTCACAAAATTAATGCAAAAAGACGCTGTTGACAAGATCTTTAGTATAGCTACTAACGGAGTTCCCTTTGCTACTATTGCGTCCTTAATTTTAGATAAACCACTATTAATAGCTAAAAAGCATAAAGACTCCATTAACCTAGAATATTATGAAGAAAGCCTAAAGGAAACTGATAGTGTAGTCAATAATATATATTTAAGGAAAGATCTGATAAAGAAAAATGATAGAATATTAATTGTTGATGACGTAATTAAGTCAGGTAAAACTATAAGCTCTTCTATAAAGCTTCTTCAAAAAGCGGGTGCTAGAGTAGTAGGAATATTAGTCTTGGTGGGCAATTTAGATAATATAAAGTATCTTAAAGACGAGAATATTCAAGTGATATTTAACATATGACGTTCGCATATTTAGGAAACGGAGTGTATACAATTGATAACGAAATGTATATAATAAATACAGACGAAAATAACTTTTTTATAATAGATAGTAAAGAAAATATAGGAAATTCGGAACTAATGGATATTCTGGAAATAACAAAAGGTAAAAAGCCAATGTATCTTTTCTTGACTAGTTGTTGTAAATCTGTGAGTGGAGGTGCTTGGTACATTTACCAAACACTAGGAACTAGGATAATTGCTCATTATCCTGATTCTATTAACATAAGACATGGTGAATGCAATAATCTCACCTACACTCCCGTAAACGTATCGATAGAGCTGAAGGGATATATAAATTATGTCGAAACTATTAAAGTAATTAGTTCTAAAGTACCCACAAGTGGCTCAGTTATAATCAAATGGAAAGGTTTTCTTTTTGTCGGAAATAATAAAACCATTTCACCATATGGCAATGAAGTTAAATACGTATGCGGAGTTAATGGTTGTATAAAGGTGTGATAAAAATGGTTTATGAGCAGATTTGTGATTCTTGCGGAGAATTAAGGGAAGTAAAATACTGTAGTGTAAAAAAGATAAATGTTTGCTATCGTTGCTGTGTGGAATGCAAAACTCGTAATGTATGTAACATACGCGTATGGTTTAAAGGGCTTCAAGTCGTAAGATGAAAAATGTATGTAATCATTTTCTCTACTATAACAATTGATGGGAAGTTAGCATCAAAAGATTACTATAGTGAACTAAGTTGTAAATACGATAAAGTGCGTCAACATATTCTTAGGTCTGAAGTTGATGCTATAATGATAGGAGGAAATACTGTACGTATAGATAATCCTTCCCTAACTTTAAAATATGTTCATGGTAAAAATCCTATCAGAGTAATAATATCTAATAGTCTAAATTTTGATATAAATTATAAGATATTTAATACACCCCCTCAGACTATAATATATACTTCTAATAATTCTGAGAATAAAGATTTTGAAAATAAGATAAAAGAAAAAGGAGTAATAATAAGAAAGTTAGATAACTTCAACATATGTAATGTAATGAATGACTTAGAGTCTAACTTTAATGTA
>QEFD01000106.1 GCA_003086435.1 Acidianus hospitalis | reverse complement strand
CTGGCTCTACCACCGCCTCTATAGTCCCAATTTTCAAAGCCGTATTTCATAATGTAAGGAAGATCTGCATGTCCTGGCCTTGGTTTATAATGAACTTCTTCATATAGAGAAGATATAACGTCAGTATTCCTTATTATAATTGCTACTGGAGCTCCAGTTGTCCTTCCGTTATAAATTCCGCTAAGTATCTCCGGTTCATCTTTTTCCCTTCTGCCCGACACAAAAAGTTTCCCTGGCCTTCTAAACGATAATTCAAATTCAATATCTTCCTTGCTTAAAGGTAAACCTGCAGGAATTCCATCTATTACGACTCCTATTGCAGGACCGTGACTTTCTCCAAAAGTTGTTATAGTTAATGCTTTACCTAACGAGTTTCCTGGCATATAGAAAATCCACCACTTCTTTGTCATTTAAAGACTTTCCAAACCAAATCTTTTGTGCCTCTAAGGCTTGTCTTACTAAAATTTCCAAGCCATTTATAACTCTTAACCCCTTCTTAGAAGCTTTAATTAAAAACTCAGTATTTAAAGGAGAGTAAACAAATTCAATTGCTAATTTTCCTTTAATACATTCATCAGGAATATAAGAAGGATTAGGTGTCGAATTGACTACTGCATCATAACTGAAGTTGCATGATTCAACAACTTTAGCATAATAACCCCTTTCAGTTAGCCTATTAACTAGCTCCTGTGCCTTATCTCTAGTTCTATTAATTATGAAAATTTCAGAACCTAATGAGCTTAAAGCGAATGATGCGGCTTTAGCTGCACCGCCTGCACCGAATATTAGACTTTTCTCGATTTTTTCTCCTTTTTCTAAAACTAAACTTTTAACTGCCAAATAATCTGTATTAAACCCTTTTTTCCTGAATATCGTATTTACTGCTCCTATTTCTTCTGCTTCTTTGCTTAATCCTTCAAGTAATGGGATTATCTTCTCTTTATAAGGTATTGTAACGTTAAACCCTTCTCCGACCTCAAGTAAGCCTTTTACTATCAAGTCAAATTTTTCTTCTTCAATGTCGAAAGCTAGATAAACTGCATTTATTCCCAACTTTTCAAAAGAGTAGTTATGTATTGCAGGCGATAATGTATAAGAAATTTTCTTACCTATTATTCCGAAAAGTTTTGTTGAATAATCTATAAACATTGTGAGGCAAACCCTTTAACTGTCTGTATAGGAACTTTAACTACTTTATAATCTCCTATCCTTGTAGGAAATGGCATTAAAATCTCATCGTTTCTGATTTTTTTATCCTTCTCTATTGAAGCCAAAGCTAGTTCTTTTGAGTACTTAGAAGGAAGTTTTTCTGGAGTTATTGGCAAACCGTAAAGACTAAGTATCCATAAAGTGTCCTCTACAACTCCTTCTTCAGAATAACCCATTTCTTCAGCAATTTTAGCCTCACAAACCATTCCTACAGATATTGCATATCCATGAGGTATAGTAAAATTAGACCCAGCCTCTATTGCATGACCTATAGTGTGCCCAAAGTTTAAAACCACTCTAATTCCTTTAGTTTCTCTTTCGTCCTCTTTTACTACAGCCAGTTTATCTTTAATTGACTTGTAAATTATTTCCTCAAGGGCTCCCTCATCTTTCTCCAAGATTTTCTTATCATTCATTGCAAGATAATCGTAAAGTTCCTTATCTAATACTAGACCATATTTTATCACTTCGGCAAGACCTTTTCTAATCTCCTCTTCTGGAAGAGTTTTAATGAAATTTAAATCTATGATAATTGCTGAAGGTTGATAAAAAGTTCCTAAAATGTTCTTTGCGTTACCAAAATTAACTCCATTTTTACCTCCAATTGCTGCATCAACCATCCCCAAGAGCGTTGTAGGAATATTAATTAAATTAAGGCCACGCATATATATTGAAGAAACAAAACCTACTAGATCTAAAACAGTTCCTCCTCCTATAGCTATGACGTAATCTCCTCTGTTAAAACCATTATCATAAAGTGATTTTACTAAATCTAGAACGTTACTTACGTCTTTAGCTTTTTCTCCGTCTTCTATAGGTATATTAAGATCTCCATTGTAGTCTATGCTCAAGTTCTTTGAATAAAATATTGCTTTTTTACCTTGGAGAGAATCTAAAAAATCCTTATAACTAGTATTTACAAGAACATCCACTTTAGAACAGCATATATCCTCAGATATTTTCCTCATGCAGATCTACCTAATGCATTAGCCAATGCTTTGATTCTGTTCATCAATCCCTCAAAAGATTCTGGAGTTAATTGCTGCTCAGAATCACTAAGCGCCTTTTCCGGATTAGGATGAACTTCTATTATTAACATATCTGCACCAGCAGCTACTGACGCTAAGGCTAAAGAGTGAACTAACTCCCTTTTACCTGCTGGATGACTAGGGTCTGCACACATTGGTAAATGAGTCATCATCTTTGCGGCAACCATACCGCCTATATCCAACGTGAATCTAGTAGCTTTCTCAAAGGTTCTTATTCCTCTCTCACAAAGTACAACGTTACCATTACCTTCTGATAATAAATATTCGGCACTTTGTAACCATTCTTCCACAGTGTTAGCCATACCCCTCTTTAATAAAACAGGCTTACCAAATTTTCCTACCTCTTTAAGTAACGTAAAGTTTTGAGCGTTTCTAGCACCTATTTGTAACATGTCTATATCGTATTGTTTAAACAAAGGTAAATCTCTTGCATCCATTATTTCTGTAACTATAGGTAATCCTACTTCATCACTAACTTTTCTCAAGATTTTTAGCCCGCCCTCTCCTAAGCCTTGAAAAGAGTAAGGACTTGTCCTAGGTTTAAATGCTCCTCCTCTTAATAAAGATGCTCCAGCTCTCTTGACTGCCTTGGCTACTGTTTCAACTTGCTCCTCCGACTCTACTGCGCAAGGACCTGCAGCAACTACTATTTTATCTCCTCCTATTTCAACGTCTTTTACGCTAACTTTTGTTGGTTCTTTTTTCCACTCATTGCTAGCTAAAATGTAAGGTTTCCTTGTTTTAACTTTCATTTCTATACTATCATCATTAATTTTCTCAGCTTCCTCGTCTGGCCATACTAACGCTAGCTTCTTTCCGTACAAGTCTAGAAATTTATAAGAGGCTGAACTTTCCTTAATCTTCTCCATTAAAGTTGAACTATCGTTCCTAAGAATGAAGAGCATCATTTTTCTTCCCCATTAATTGGGTGTATAGGTTATTTAATTCTCTTACTCCAAATTCTCTTGCCTTATCAGCATAAGGGTTATTTTCTTGAATTTCTAATATGACTTTTTTAATTTCATTTATTCTATTAATAATTTTATATACCTCTCTAAAATTGGTAGTTTCAAATTTTTTAAAATCTATTCCTAGTTCTTTTGAAAGCTCTTGAATGCTAGATGATAAAGCTAATAAATAAAAATGAGGTAAAACTTGAACTACGCTCATTGCCTTTTCATGGTCTTCTAAGCTAGAAATTAAAGGAACCAGACCGTTATCAATAAAAAACTCATAAATATCTCTCACGATAGAAGCCGAAGTCTTAGATGGAATTAAAACAACTTTCTCCCCTACGGGATATAAATAAGGACCAAAAAGAGGATGAATAGATAAATACATGAAATTATATTTTATTGACTTATCTTCTAATTCTTTAAAAATTTTGGCTTTAGATGAAGTTATATCCATAAAAATTTTGGCTTTCATCTTCTTGTACATTTCGCTCATAAAATCCGAAAAATATGCTGATGGAGGTAATGTAGAAATTATGATTTCTCCCCACTTTAAAGCAGAATCAACACTCATTGTTACGAAGTTAAACTCAGAGGACAAAGCCTCAGCCTTTTTAAGATCCCTACCAGTTATAACTACTTCTTGCCCAGATATTTTGAAAAGTGACGATAAAGATCTAGCCATACCACCATAGCCAATAATTACAATTCTCCTCTTAGATTTGGGATTTACTTGATATAATTTAGAATAAGAAAAAATCATTGCTAAAAAGGATTCGACGAAAGATTCTGGAATACCGTATTTTCTGGCTAAAGTTATCCATTTTTCCTTAACTTTAGATTCTCTATTCTCATCAGTTATTGGAATTCCTTTCTCCTTTTTTATCTTCCCAATTTGTTGAGAAATTTGAAACCTCTTAGATAATAGTTTTATTATATTTTCATCTATTTCTTCTATTTCTTTCCTTAAATCTTCAAGCTCGCTCATTTCATCAACTCTAAAGCCTTCTTAATAATATTTTCAGCATTTATGCCATAATAATCCAATAATTCTCTTTGACTCCTAGCAGACCTACCAAAAGTAGTGCTTCCAATAAACCTCATAGGCACTGGATATTTTTGTACCACAACTTCAGCTATCGCTGAACCTACTCCGCCGTATATTGTATGCTCTTCCACTGTGACTATTCTACCGGTCTTTCTTGCATAATACTCTATCGTATTCTCATCAATAGGCTTAATCGTTGGAACGTTAATTACTGCAGTAGAAATTCCCATCTTTTCGAGCTCCTCTGCAGCCTTTAAAGCGTCCCATAGTACTACTCCTGCTCCCATTATAGCTAAATCGTCACCATCTTTTAATACGTAAGCTTTGCCTATCTCAAATTTATAGTCCATACCAGTAGTTATTGATGGGGAATATTCTCTTCCCATTCTATAATATATAGGCCCTTGCTCTTTAATAATAACTGGAAGACTTCTCTCGACTTCTGCGGCATCTGCTGGTACTACAACTTTAAAATTAGGTATAGTCCTCATTAATGCTATATCCTCTAGAGCTTGATGACTGGATCCATCCCCGCTATCACTATAACCAGAATGAGTAACAGTAAACTTAATATTAAGGTTCATTCTTCCAGTAGTGTTCCTTATTTGCTCCCATGCCCTCATTGTAAACATTGCAAAATCCGCAACAACAGGTTTTTTACCAACTGCTGCTAAGCCTGCGGCAAAATTTACCATATCCTGCTCTGAAATACCAACGTTAAAATACCTATCAGGGAATTTTTCTCTAAAATAAGAAGCTCTTGTGGAATCCCCAACGTCAGCAGTAATTACTACAATATCCTTATCTTCTTCTCCAAGCTTCACTAATGTCCTTCCAAATGCTTCACGTATTGAGTAGAAACTGCCTTGCAACATCTGGATTCGCCCTCTGTATTTTTGTATTTTCAATTGGAGTGAAACCTTTGCCTCTAAGCGTTTTAGCGAAAATTACTGCAGGTTTTCTTGCCTTTAACGCTTCTTCTACAGCATTGATTATGCTTAATATATCATGGCCGTCACATGAGAACGTTCTCCAACCTATAGCCTTATAAACGTCCGGTAAGAAATCCTTTGGTTTTACTTCTGAAGTCCTTGCATCAAGTTGGTAACCATTAACTTCTATAAACGCTATGAGGTTATCAAGATTTCTTGCAACCGCATGAGTTGCTGCTTCCCATACTTCTCCTTCGTCTTGTTCCCCATCTCCCATTATTACGAATACTCTGCCGTTACCTCTAGCCATTTTTATGCCGGTAGCAACTCCAATGCCAAAACTTAACCCTTGGCCTAAACTGCCAGTAGACATGTCAACTCCAGGAATGTAGACCTCAGGATGTCCTTGTAATAAGCCGTCTATTGCTTGAATTTTCCATAATTCTTCTTCCTTAATTAAACCTTTCTCGTGAAGGACTGCATATAACGCTGGTGCCGCATGCCCTTTACTTAGAATCAACCAATCTTTATTTATCTTTTCTTGACCATCTCTTATATATCTAAATATAAGGGTAGTGAGAATCTCTATACTACTTAGAGAAGACCCTACATGTATAGAATGGTCGTAAAATTGCATTTTTATAACGTTTCTTCTAGCTCTTTCTGCTATTGCTTTTAATTTATTTAATTCATCTATTGATATTGGAATTCCATCACGCTCACCCATTGGTGTGACATCAAGACCCCTATTAATACCTAAATTCTTATTTAATAAATTTTCATTATTATGCATGGATAGGTTTTCTAGGCAATTATTGACCCTTGGTATAGACGTTCAAGAAAAGATAATGAGTACTAAAGTTCTAATTGCTGGTTGCGGTGCTTTAGGTAGCTCTATTGCAGAACTTTTAGTAAGGCTTGGAGTTAAAGAGTTAAAAATTGTAGATGCTGACGTTGTAGAACTGAGTAATTTACATAGAACTCACATCTTTACTGAAAAAGATTTAATGAAACCAAAAGTCCTTGCCTGCAAGGAATTCCTTGAAAAAATAAACTCTGAAGTAAAAATTGAACCTATCTTCGATATAATAGATGAAACTAATGCTGAAAATTTAGTAAAAGACGTTGACGTAATTTTTGACGGTTTAGATAATATAAATTATAGGCTAATACTTAATGATGCATGTGTAAAATATGGAAAACCCTTAATTTATGCTGGAATATCTGGAGAGTATGGAAATGCTAAACTAATAATTCCAGGTAAAACTTCCTGTTTAGCTTGTTTTTTGCAACCCTTTAACACAAGAAATGCTTGCGATATTATTGGAACTACTACCGTAGTTCCTAATTTCTTAGCATCTATTCAAGTTCAGTTATTCATAAACTATTTAAGAGGGTACTCCGAAGATGAGCTAATAATTGCTGATCTAAAGGAGCTTAGACTTGACAAGATTAAAATGAGTAGGAACCCACAATGCGAAGCATGCTCTCTTCATGAATTCAAATATTTGAAGCATATGGATATAAACTGTGGATTGATTAGAACTGAGAAAATAGAAGGAGATAAAGTGTTTTCCTCTAACGGTATAGAATTGTATAAATATGATGGTGATTATATCATTTGCTATAACCAAAAATGTTTTAAAAAGAGGATAGCGTAAAAATACGATGAATTGGAAAAACATTATTGCAGGAATACTGCCATTCCTAGCGTTACTAGTATATTCATTATTATTTCACGTTAACATTATACTTGCATTAGAGAAAATTAATTATATAGTCATATTAAGTTTCTTATCAGCATATTTTCTACAAATGTCTATTATTTCTCTTAGAGATAAATATATGGTTGACATATCTTACAAATCTGCATTTAAAGCCAGATTATTAGGCAATGCTAGTTCGCTTTTAATTCCTGGGTGGGCAGGGCAAGAGTTAGCTAGAGCCGCAATTTATAATTTGGAAAAAAAGAACCTTATTGAAAGTTTAAGTCTGTCAATTGCAGAAGCTCCATTTGACGTTATTTCTGGTGCTATCTTATTTATTATCATACTTCCAATAAAATTTTATTATATTGAATTCCTATACGTATTAGTTGCATTAGGTAACATAGTAGGTTGGAGTATTGGAATAGCATACGTTTATTCTACAGCTGGAAGGCACGTTGAAACAGAAAAAAGATTAATGAAATTGATAGGAATAGAAAAATATTACTTTCTTTTATTACAAGGAAAAGACAGCATTAGGAATTCTATAGGAAATAAAAGATTCATAATGTATATGGCTTTATCATTTCTTGGATATTTAGTATTGAGTGCAGGATTATATCCTTTAATTCCAAATTATTTTTATGATATTGTAGTAACAATGACGTATTTCGCAGCAACGCTTTTCCCTATACCTGGTGCCTCAGGAGTTTCGGAACTAGCTCTGGCAATAGTACTACCATCTTCTTA
>QEFD01000105.1 GCA_003086435.1 Acidianus hospitalis | reverse complement strand
GATACGTGGTTGCGGGTGACCTTAATATAGAAGGATTAGAAATGCTCAGAGAAAGTTTATCTCTAAATAAGAAAAAAATTCACCTAATAGATATTGTTCAATACGATGCCCATAATTTGCCTTTTAGGGATAAAGTGTTCGATAAGGTTTATGCAGATAATCCCACGATGATTTTAGAATTCCTTAATGAGTTATGCAGAGTGACTAAAGGTGAATTAATCATTTATATATTAACTACAAAGGAGGGGATATCAAGAATACCTGCGTATAAATGGCTAAGAGTTAACGATTACTCTAAGGATCTCTTCATTTTTAAGGGGTATATCAGATGCGATGATAAAAACTTTAGCCTTATCACCTTGTCTTAACTTATTAATAATATCTCTTTTAATATCAGCTGCTGCTTTATCGGAATAAACTAGTAGAGTGGAGTCAGAAATAAAATTTGATTTTCTTATAATTATCTTCACTCTGTTAGAAAATGTCATTCTTTTATCTCCTCTCCCTGATACTATGTCTATAAGGTTATTAACCTTAATTACCACATAGCCATACCCATTTTCTTTAAGTATCTCTTTTACTTCTTCTTTTAAATCTGCTATTGCTTTAGTGGAATTTATTCCTATTATGCAATCTCCTCTAGGAGTCAAGTAGTTCTCTTTAGTAAATTCTAGTGTAGATTTATGTTTTCCTAAAACATTTGGGTGGCCATATATTTCTAAGGTATCTACAACAAGCTTACTCATTTTTCATCAGGATAAAAGTATATCCTCTAACTTCCACTAATTTTGCATTGGTCAACTCTGCAACTTTTTTAGCAATTTCTCTCCTATCTTGGTCTTTTATTCCAATTCTTATTTTCACTACTTCATTGTCTTTTAATTGCCTTTTTATTTCATTTATTAAACCTTCTGTTAATCCATTCTTACCTATTCTAATTGTCGGATGTTCCGCTTTTGTTTTCTTTATTTTTTCTGAGATCATACCTCCTTATCCACCCACAAATTAAACAACTTCTAACTAAAATCTTTGACTTTATTCTTATTCTTTCCGTTTTACCTGGTATTAACGGGGTTAGACATTTTCTACAAAATTTTCTTTTATATTCTAATGGTATTTTAAATCTGCCCTTATTTGAATATTCTCTAGCTAACATTATATATTTCCTAGCTAATTCTAAGTTTCCTTCCTCTGCAAGCTTTATTGCATCATTTATTAGCTTTAAGGTTCTCTTCTTTAGAGTTTTTTATTCACATATATTTCTTATAATCCGTGAAACTTAATTTCATTCTTTTAGATTCGGCCTTAGAGCTTGTACCTAAAGAAATCTTAAACGATCCTAGCGTTATTAAAAATGCAGAAAGAAGGGGAAAGAAACCCCAAGATACTATCCTTGACATATCTTTACATTATCATGCAATGAGAAAATTAAAAGATTGGCAAAAAAGAGGTAGACCAGATATAGTACATATGGCAATGATAATGATTTTATCTGAAAAAGAAATTTTAGGAGATTTCTATATACATACTTACTACTCTAGAATTATAAAAGTTGAGAAAGATATGAATCCGCCCAAAAATTATAATAGATTTATAGGTCTAATGGAGCAATTATTAAAATTTGGTCAAATACCTCCAAATTCTTCTAGGCCTTTAATGAAAATATTAAATGTAAAGCTATCAGACATTGTCAAAAAATATAAGCCAGTACTTCTTTCAGAGGACGGAAGTAAGATAGATCCGATGCATCTTTGCAACGAAAATTTCCTTTTAGGGATAGGGGCTTTTCAGCATGGCGATTTTTCTGAAGAGGTAAAAGGGATTTTCACTGAGCAGTATTCAATAAGTAAAAGAGCGTTAGAAACTCAACAAGTAGTATGTAGAATTCTATCTTCTTGTAATTACTTATTAGGCTGGCCTTGATATTTAACCCTAGTAAATATTATTCCTCCAGGCGAATATGTCATTTCTAAAATTTCAAAGTAATAAGCCTCTAGAATCTTCCTAAATACTTTAGAAGTGCATAATGTAGATTCACTACTGAATCCACTACCAGTAATCCTTATTTCAATAATTTCATCATTAACTCTTTTTATTCTTATGTCTTTTATAGGTAACACAGATTTTATTGTGTCATAGATTTGAAGCAATTCTTCAAATGTAGAAGCTCTAGACCTTAAATAGGAGGATATTTGCTGTCCTGCTCCATCGCATATTTCTTCTAACGCTTTCTGATCTTTCTCATAGGCTAGTTTAACTAAGTTTTCTATATACCAAGATGTAACAGGAATAATATCAAGATCTTTAGTTATCTTGTAAAATTCTACTAAATGAGATAAAGTTGTAGAATCTTCTCCACTTCTTATTAATTCTAACATCGATTTAAGTGCTATGTTAGTAAGAGAAAATATAGTATATCCTCTACTTTTAGCTTCCTTTTCTAATTCTTTAACTATTTCAGCATCAGCTGCAATATTTACTCTTGCCACTTTACTCACATAAATGTAAACATTTTGCCACTTTATAAAACTTGTTCATATTAAGAAATCATTAAAAATTAAAAAAATTATTTATATGCTATTAAATCGAATATAATGAATAATATTAACGCTATTATGAATCCGCCTAGATACCAGTTATCGTCCTTAAACAATGCTTTTATTAGATCGGAAAAGCTATTTATTTCAGTCTTCTTCTCTGCCATATATGATTTAAGGTTATTTTACTTTAAAAAATTTACCTCAGAAAAAGTAACAAAGATTTATCTATACTTTTTTCATAAAATTTTGATGATCATGATCTTGAAGTGATTTTAGTAAATAACGTAGTAAATATTAAAAATAATCTTAAATTAAGTCTTGCAAATGAAAGCTTTTAAGTTCAATAATATTTCTACGCTCTAAAATATCCTTCCAGTGCAAACTTTTTAACAATACGAGTAAATAATATATTGGGTATGAAAAGGTGATTATGCTTGATACCCTTAGAAAAATTAAGAGAAGTTTCAAGAATATTTTTATTTACTGGAGCATTGCTCTTGCCAATTTCAATCATAGAAATATATTTTGGTGAGATTTATCACTCAGCTATACTTATAGCAGACTCATTCCACGGTTTTATAGATGCAACTTCGGCGATATTGTTCTCTCTATTACTTAATATAATATATCGAAGATCAAATAAATTTCCATGGGGATTATATAATCTTGAAAGTATAGCTATACTATTTGTTACAATATTTATAGTAATTCTCTCAATTAATTATATTAATTTAATAATTAACGACGTCAACTATGAAGTTCCAGCATGGTTATCGCTAATAATATACTCAAGTAGCGTATTAACCTTAGTAGTATTTATACTCGAGAAACGATATTCTTGGATATCTCTAGTAAAAACTGATCTGACTCATAGCAAATTGGATTTGTTTATGGAAATAGTAAGTGGATTTGCAATAATTATAAATGAATATTATCTCACTTTAGCTGTAGTTTTTACTATAGTAGGCTTTATTCTAGCTGACGCTATAAGGCAATTTAAAGAGGCAATTTATTCGTTGATAGGCATTAACTGTGATGCACCATTTAAGGATAGGATAAAGATAATTTTAGAGAGTCTTGGTATTAATCTCAAAAACATTTATGTAAGAAAGCTGGGTTCGTTTTACATGGTATACGTTGTTATTTCATTACCACCCGATTGTAAACTTTCAAATGTATATAAGATAAGAAAAACTGTAAAGAGAATTGTAAATTCATTTGAAAATGTTGCCATGGTGGAAGTAAGAGTAGTTCCAGAGAAAATTAAAAAGCACAAATTACTAATTACTAATGATGCAACAAAAGTTAGTAACAGCAATAAAGTTAATGAGGCAAATTGGGCCAAATATTCCTCTAATTTCAAAGATATTGAAAACAGAAGAGAGCTCATTAAAAGAGCAACTACTAAAGATTAAGAACTTAAGTTTTACTCCTGTTTATAGTTCTTCAATTATAAAGATAAATTTTGACAGATTGCCTATAAGAAAAAGCATTAAGTCTAATTTATCTTTTTCATTATCTCTAAAGGATGGTTTAAGAATAAAGGAATTTATAAATTACTCTGGAATTCCAGAATATTATGATGAAAAGTATGATAAGTGGAAAATGAGTTTAGATAAAAGAGCTGACGGATTAAAGGTCGAAGTTAAATATTCTGGTTACGCGCAACCTTTGATTTTCTCTTCACTTAGGTCTTTTTCTTCATTTAATGAGATCTTAAAAGGCATGTATAACCATACAGTAATAGAGAGTTTTATAATAGATTATGGTAATAGAGATGCTATACTAGATATTTTTCATAATTCCAAAAAAGTGCTTGAATGCCTGGAGTTAATACCTTTCATTAGGTTCTCGATTTTAATCGAAATAAACAACAACGAAGAGTTGTATATAACAGAATTGAGTTTACCTTTTACTTATCTAAATTATGTTTCTGAGTTATTAAGCGAATTAAAGCCAGAAATAGATATAATTTTTACATTAAATAAATTTCCATATATATCAAAAATTCTTTAAATTAAGTCTAGCTTCTTAACTTTAGGTAAAATTCCCTTTTCTTCTGTAAGCCTATAGAATGTTTCTAAACCTTTAATAACTTCGTTTTCGGGGACGTTATATTCTTGAATGTCTGCCCATATGGTTTTTTCTACTATTTCCTTATCTAAATTAGCTCCTTGTGCTTCTCTCATTATCTCAACATCTTTAGGAATTATTTCCTGTAAATTCTTTTCTGCATATTTTTTGCTTTTCTCGTAAACTTCCTTGAATTTTAAAGCTAAATCTTTTCCTAATTCTTTAGATACTACAACCATACCCATTGGCATTGGAGCATTGTTTGAAACATTCTTCCACATATCCCACATACTACCTATTTTGTAATATTTAACACCTAATTTCTGCATTGCGTACATCATTTTAATTTCATGAACAGCAACTAGCACGTCGCCTTCAGTACCTAAGCCCTTGATTTCGTCTAAAACTCTCTTAATTATTACTAATTTTCCATATTTTCCTATAAGTAACTTATAAAGAGTAAAGGCCGAAGTATTTGGGCCGTGAACTATTAATCTAGATTTCTTGACTTCATCTAAACTCATTTCTTTAGAAGCTAAAATTGGCATACCTGTTATTCCATCTACTGCAGAAGCTACTGCGTTAGTCATAATATAATAATCGTCTTGAATGTAAGGATACATAGCAGCTGATGGCACCGATACATCGACTTCCTTCTTTAGTACTTTCTCGTTTACATCTTGAACAGTTGGTATAACCTCAATTTCTAAGTTAAAACCTTCTGGTTTTATTTTTCCTTCAATTAATGGTATAAAAGGATATAGATCGCCCGAATCCGCTAGGGCGCCAACTTTTATTGTTACCATGAATCTTAGTATATCCTGCAAGTTAAAAATGTTAGTTTCAGTAGGTAGTAAAAATAGGACTAAAGTTGAGGCGGTAAAAGAAGCATTAAATATTATCGGGCTAAAGGCTGAAATAATTCCAGTGGAAGTAGATTCTGGAGTTTCTTCTCAACCTTACTGTAAAGAAACTCTATTTGGTGCAAGAAACAGGGCAATTAGAGCATTGATAACTGCAAACGCTGATATAGGAATAGGAATAGAAGGCGGAATATGCTTTGAATATAACAAAGTATTAGCGTTTGCCGTAGTATACGCAGTAGATAAGGAAGGTAATGAAAACTTTTCAAAGTCTGCATCTTTCACTTTACCTCCAAAAGTAGTGAAGTATATAAATCAAGGTATTGAACTAGGCTATGCTGTAGATAAGGTTTACTCTAGGTCTGGTACAAAATATTCTGAAGGCGCTGTTGGAATTCTTACTAAATATATTGATAGAAAAAGGTTATATGTAGATCCAGTAATTCTAGCATTATATCCATTTTATAACAAAAATATTTAGCTTTGAGAGGCTAATCTCTTAAACAAAAGCCCAATCTCTGGTAATTTTACAGTATCGTGTTCATTAGGCCTTGGAACTGTTGATAAGTAAACTCCATAGTCTTCATGATCACACATTTTATCTGATTTTGGCTCTCCATAAGGTGAAAATAATATGAAATCATCAACCTTCCTTAAAAGCTTTCTTAACCCATCATCAACCTCTTTATATATTTCACATTTTGCTTGTAGATTTACTCTCACTAGCCTATCTATAGCAGTAATATCAGCAATTACTGGCTGCTCTTCTAGTGAATCAAGAATTGCTTCTATTACTTTGTCTATCTCATCCTTGGCTGTTAAATTAGAATCATAAGGAAAGCCTAATTCACCATAAGTTGGATTTGTTATAGGTAAATTTATTGCAACTGCATTAGTCTCTTTAATTAATGTTGGTTTTTCTTCAACTTTAATATAGAATGAATTGCCACTTATATCTCTCATTTCAAGGACTGACATCCACGATGATGCAGGATGCTGGGGTTTTCTATTTACAACAACTCCTCTAAATGCACTACTAAATAAAGTAAGTAAGAATCTAGGATTACACTTCATGAAACTACTATAGCTTAAACCATCCACGCCTAAGAGCAAAGGTTTCATTAATTATCACTTTAGTAATTCCTTAATTCTTATTTCAATTTCTTCCCTTGGAACAGCTCCTATGACTTCATCTACAGGTTCTCCATTCTTAAAGAATATAACGGTAGGTAAACTCATAACTCCATATCTTGCTGCAATATCCTGGTTTTCATCAGAATTCACTTTTCCAAATCCTACTTGTGGATAATCTTTTGCTAATTCCTCAATAATTGGTGCTAACATTATGCAAGGAGCGCACCATTCTGCCCAAAAGTCTATTACTGCTACCTTATGAGATTTTATAAAATTATCAAAAGTGTTGCTATCTAAATGTGCTACTAGTTCTTCTTGGGTTTTTTGATTTTCTTGCATGCCTTTACTTGTGTTCATTATCTGTTTAATTTTTTTCTTTAATAACTCCTCTAGTTCTGGATCGTAATCGCTACTCATAAGTAAGTAGTCTATTTCATAATTTAAAAAGTTTATATTGGAAGAACTAAATCTAAAGTTATGGTCAATATCATTATTGGAGGAGGAATAACTGGACTATTTACTGCTGTCAAGATTTCAGATGCAATGATAATTGATGAAAAAGAAAACTTAAGAAATTCTAACGCTAGTTTATGGTCAATAATTCCTCCATTATGTGGAAAATATTTCAACGAATGCCTAAAAGGGGAAGACGATTATGTGAAAATAGCTAATGAGTTCGGAATATATTTTAGAAAAACATTCTTGCTAAGAAAATCCGAGAAGCCTTTAGGAGGAGGTAAAATGATGGATAAAAAGGAAATAAAAGAGATAGAACCTTCAATAGATTTAGAATACGCTGAATATTTTGATAATTCACTTTTCATAGATGGAGATGAATTATTACAGAAGATTGGAAAAGAATTTCCTTTCCTTCACGCTAAAGTTACTAAAATTGATGTAAAAGATAATTATGTAGAAAGCATAGAAACTTCCGCAGGAGTATTAAAAGGAGAAAATTACATTATTACTGCAAGCTATCTTCTTTCAGATCTTATAGGTAATTATGTTAAACTAATTCCTTTTAAAGGGCATTTAATAATAGCCGAACCGTATAAGAAGTTAAATGGAATAGTAGTTATAGGTGATAGAATAGCGGTCCAAGGGAAAAAGATGTATTTAAATGGAGATTCTAAGCAGGATAGCTCTATGGATATAGATTTCGAAGAAGTTAAGAAAACAATTTCAACTTTTAGTGAATTGATAAACAAAAGTAACCTTGAAATTAGAGTAGGATTTAGAAGTGTAAGTGAAAATAACGAACCAGTCATAATTAAACCTTTTAAAAATCTTATGCTCGTTGGAGGATATAGGTTTGGATATGCAATAGCTCCATATTTAGCAGAAAAAGTAAAGGAGATGTTAAAAGGATGAATATTAAAGTAATTATTTCTAACGTTGACGCAGTGGGAAAAACTGTTAGAAAATTAGGATATAAATTTGAAGAAATAAACGAAGATGTAATAGATTTTAAATATAATTCTGGTGATGCAATAGTAGTAATATGTAGACATGAGAGCACTGCAAAGATTCCTTCATTGACTGTCCATCACCCAGGTAATATAGGTAATAAAACAATGGGAGGAGAGGCAAATAAATTAGGGATAGCATTTCCAAGACTTATAACTTCAATATACCGGGAAATATCAAAAATTGATATTAACATAGATAAAGTATTTGAAGCAACTCATCACGGCCCTACTTATCAAACTGTCCCAGTGATTTTCGCCGAAGTAGGCAGTAGTGAAGAATATTGGAACAACGAGAAGTTAGTTAAAAATTTAGTTGACGCAGTTTTAAGGGGAATTGAGAGATTAGAGGAAACTACTTGTGATAATGTTATTTTAGCTTTTGGTGGCCCTCATTATGCACATAATGTTTCAAAGCTTGCAATGAAATCATGTATCTCGCATATTATATCTAAACATTATATATCAGAATTAAATTCGAACATTATTCAACAAGCATTAGAAAAAACAATTAACAAAATTGATACTATATTATTCGATAGCTTAAACCAGAAAACTAGAGAAAAAATACTATCTTTGATTAATAGTAATAATATATCTATTAAGTCTATTTAATAACTCCTGTGAAAGTATAGGAGATCCTATAGAATGTATTCTAAACTTTCCGTCAATCATTTCTATAGCAGTTATACTAGCGTTTGGCAAGGAAATTCCAAAGGCAGAGATATCATCTAAGCCTAAAATATAGCCTATAAGTGCTCTTATAGGATCATAGTGAGAAACAGCGACTATTGCACCTTCCTCATTCTTGATAGAATTAACAAATTCTATCATTCTCCTTTGCATAGATTCCCAAGGTTCTAGACCTTTAACTTCTATTTGACCCTTTATTAATTTTATTTTCCAATGATCGGAGGGGTCAAATTTTTTATTATTTAGATCGCCGAGATACCTTTCCCTTAATCGATCGTCTATAATCGGTATTAGACCTAATTCATTTGCTATTATTGTAGCAGTTTGATATGCTCTAAGTATAGGACTAGTGAAAATCTTAGTTATTTTAAGTTTTAATAATTCTTTGGCAGTATTTTTAGCTTGACTTTGTCCTTCTTCCGTCAAAGGATAATTGTTAACATCGTGCGATAATATTTTGTTCTGATTAGAGACACTATGTCCATGTCTAACGAATAATACTAATACCATCTCTATGAACTATTTGATGTCTGACTTTTTTGTTTATCGGTTAAACAACTTTTAAATATTATATCACTTTAAGTTTAAAGCGTGGGGCTATTTAATAGGAAGAAAAATAACAACGATAGCAAGCAAGTGAGAATCTTATTTACTTCCGATCTTCATGGCTCTGATATAGTTTTCAAGAAGTTTCTTAATGCAGGTAAAATGTATAAAGTTGATGCTTTAATAATAGGGGGAGATCTAGCGGGTAAAGCCTTAATACCAATAATTGAGCTCAATGATGGAAACTATGAGATAGATGGAAATATATTTTCTAAAGATCTATTAGCTCAGAAAATATCAGAGATTAGAAATCAAGGAAATTATTATGTTATTGTTAGCAGAGAGGAATTCGAAGATATGAAACATGATAAAAGAAAGGTAGATGAGGCTTTTAAAAATGCTATGACTGAGGTTGTAAGAAATTGGATAAAAATTGCTGAAGAGAGATATAAAGGTCTCAATATTCCAATTTACGTTAATTTAGGCAACGATGATCCAGAATATTTATTTAATGTATTAGATGAAAGTGATATAATGATAAAAACTGAGGGAAAAGTTGTTAATATAGATAAATATGAAATGATTTCTTATGGTTATGTTAATCCTACTCCTTGGCATACGCCCAGAGAAATGCCAGAAGAGAAATTATACGAAGCTTTAAAACATGAGGTAGAAAAGCTATCTAACCCATCTGAGTCTATATTTAATTTCCATGCCCCTCCATATGGTAGTAATTTAGACAACGCTCCATTACTTGATGAAAATCTTAAACCTGTAGTTAAGGGAGGAGAAATAGTATTTACTCATGTTGGGTCTCAAGCTGTAAGAAAAATAATTGAAGAAACTCAACCTTTATTAGGTCTTCATGGTCACATTCACGAGTCTAGAGGTTTCGATAAAATAGGTAGAACTATAGTTATAAATCCAGGGAGTGAATATGGTGAAGGTTTATTGCATGCAGCCTTAGTTGTTTTAGAAGGAGGAAAAGTAAAGGCTTACCAATTTATAATAGGATAAGAAAGTTTTTAGTCTTAAATCTTTTATAATTTATTTATGGCAACAAAAGTTTCTCAAATAGCTACTACAAAAGTTTATGTAGTTAAGCCTAACGTTACAATAGCAGAAGCCGCAAAGGAAATGAAAGAGCATAATTTAGGTTCATTAGTAGTTATAGATTCTCAAAATAGAGTAGTTGGAATTATAACAGAGAGAGATGTTGTTAGAGCTGTTTCTAATAGAGATATTGACAGCCCAGTAGAAAAATACATGACTAAGGATGTAAAAGGAGTAACTGAAGACACTTCAGTTACTGATGCATTAGATGTAATGCTAAATAACGGATTTAGACATTTACCAATAATTAAAAGCGATGGAAAACTGTACGGAATAGTTTCTATACGTGACTTAGCTAGAGCTTTATTAGATGTACATACAATGCAGTTTGGTAAACCTGCTGAAGAAGTTAAAGGATCTGGCGTGGTTTGTCCAGTGTGTGGTATGGAAATTGATGAGTTTGGGTATTGTGGTTGTGGGACTGGATCCGGCTAAAAATTTTTAAGTAGGTTTTAGCTGTTTTCTATGTATGATAATATTTTATGCAGTAGGTGAAAAAGACAGGGCAAAAGAATTAGTAAGAATAATTACAAAAACTAGATGGAAAACAATTTCTAAGCATGCAATAAAAATTTCTAGTTCATCAATAGGGCCTTCAATAGTAATATTTAAGCCAACATTAGCTGGTCTGGCAGTAGCCCTATGGTTAAAATCTAAGGCCGAAGAATTAGGTATGACAA
>QEFD01000104.1 GCA_003086435.1 Acidianus hospitalis | reverse complement strand
TCCGAGAGGGATAGATAGCTTAAATATATATAGGTCAGGTCGTATATGTCTCTTTAACATTCCATTTAAAATATTTACATCTTCCTTCAGATATTGATTAGAGCCTATTCTTGATTGTTTTAAGCTCTTGAGCTTAGATCCATATTGCTTAATTTCAATTGTATGTTGATTGAGGGATTTAGTTACAAAGTTCATAAATGAATCAATAAAGTTTTGAAAGTTTCCAAAGTTGGATTTAAGTATGGATGAGAATTTGAGTACTCCGAAAGATGTTTTTTCATAAATATATATCGAATCACTGGAGTACGAAGGATCGCTAATGTTAAAATCATAATAATAATCAATGAGATCTTCTTCTATATCTAAATTTAGTGAAATAAATTCATAAATTAAGTGAGCTAAAGTATGCAACAACACGGCATAAGCAAAATCTAGGAATTTTTCCCTATTTTTTCCTAGCACATCCTTCTCAAAGTTTGAATAAGAGTTAGATTTGTTAGTTAATCTTCTTATCGCTCTATAAACATTCTTTCTTCCAATTTTCAGTAGATAATATTTAGTGAGTAATATCTGAAGTAATTTGTTGTTTTTCTGAGAATTAAAAAGTATATTCTCCAGGATTTTTCTTACAAGTATTCTATTGAACGTTATCTCTATTGCATTCGTATCATGCAATTTTTCTCTTATTTTCGGATTCAAATAAATAATTTGAGGGGTATCGTTTACGAATATTGTGACACCATATAACGTCTTATACAACGGGAATGATGGATTTTCTGATATCTTGAATAAAGGTGATATTATTGCTATATTTGAGCGAGTTGGTGATAAGGTTTTAAATTTAAAGAGTAATAAAGGTCGTTTAGCCAACTTCATACTGTAACCATTCCATAGAGGACATTGGTTGCGATTTTGTGCTATTATTTTACTAAAGATAGTGCAAGAGCCAGAGAAAGGACATGTCATATCAAAAACATCATTTGTAATACTTAAGCCTAGGTCACACGTTTTAGTATAGTTTAATATTAATGGATTATACTTAATTCTAAGCTGAGAAGATTTATTAAATAGCTTGGAGGTGTTCATTTGTAAATAATCTTGAAGATAACTCTTGTCTACACCTAGTTTAATATAGAATTCTCTTTTTTTGCCTAATATAACTATAGGTGATTTCAATATATCTTCCATTTGGAGAAGATTATACATCTTAACGTTATCGTTTAATGAGGTAACATCAATTACTTTATCTCTAGAACGTATTGGTATTCCCATAAATTGTCCTATATTTTTTATACGATTCCAGTCATTTTTAGAAAAATCTAACCCAAGTAATAAGACAGCATATTTAGGAATTTGATTACCCCCTGACACATAGTGAGAGTAGTCTAAAGGTATAAATGGAGGGAAACGTGAAAACAATTGTTCTATACTCATATAATTATCTGAAATATATACAGGGCTCCAGCTGTTATTATTAAATTCGTCTATTTCTAGTCTTATAACATTGAGATAATTGTCTACGATATTTAATCCAGAGTTAGAAACGGACGAGTAATCAAATATAAAATCTTTAATGCTAGTATTCCCACCAAAAGATCTTTTAGTACTTAATACTTTACTACATATGTTTCTAAGACTAGTAATACTATTCACTTTATTTACAGTCTTTATATAATTTCGTACAGTTTTATCTACTTTTTCAAATTTTTTAACTAATTCTTGCTTTAATTGCGATATTTCATCCTCAACTTTTTTTATTTTCTTATTAGACTTAGTATTAAAAACTTTCGCGATGTCATTCTGTATATTTATTAATTCTGATTCTATGTTGCGTATTTCTTTTTGAATTTCATCGCCAACTTTTGATAAATTATTCAGATTATCTAATTCATTTATAAGATTAGTTTTAAAGTAGTCTAAGACTAGCTTAGACTTTTGATTAATTGTTGCTAAACTCGATTCAACATTTGGTGTAAAAACATCAGAATACTTCTTTCTTAACTCTAAGAATCGTTCATACCATTTACTAAATTCACTAGGAAATTCCTTGATTTTATTTTCATAGCTCTTCTCCTTTTCATATTCCTTAATTATTGAATCGCATGAAGTAACATTGGAACTTTTGGCACATAAATTAGAGTATAAGTTTAACTCATTGAGAACTTGGCTGTGAACTGAAGCTGAAGATTTATGTAAGCTAGTTTTAGAGTTTAGATTAATTACATAATTAATATAATCACATACATCGAAGTTTCCGACTTGATTATTATAATAACTTATAGCGCCATTGAGCAAGAGATTAAATTCTACGATTGGTTTAGTCGTTTTAGTTACCTTTAACCTAATATCCTTCCTCTTTTTCTTGCTTAATTTGTTTCCTGCTAACAT
>QEFD01000103.1 GCA_003086435.1 Acidianus hospitalis | reverse complement strand
GGAGTATGGGGAATATATTATGTTGTAGGAGAATTATTTCCATCTTTTGCAAAATTCTACCTAGGTATACAAATTCTGCAGAGTAGTGAATTTACTTCAATTCTTCTCCTTTCCTCAATGTTCGGAGGTTTACTTGGCTTTTTAGGAGATAGAATGGATAAAATAAAATTATTAATCATATCTTCACTGTTAGGTAGTATTCCAGCTTTACTTCTCTACACTAAATATTATATTCTAGGAATAATAATAATGGGTCTCTTTAATGAACTTTCTATATCAATAGTGTACGCTGTGGCTTCTATAGGTAAAGGAATTAATTCTGGCATTTCACTAGCTGAAGTAAATTCACTTAATATATTAATTGGAAGCTTGTTTGAACCTATTGGAAGTTTAGTTGGAAGTATGATATGGGTAGTTACTACAATACTGTCTCTTATTCCTTTAATTTTACTAAAGAAGCTTAAGGTGAACGTCTAATTGAAACAATAATTGGGAAAAATCTGCTCTCATTTATTATTTCTAGTGTCCCTACAGCGTTTAATAACCTAATTTTGAAAACTTTTTCTCTAGGTCCTCCATTTATTCTAATTGTTGCCCATCCTGTCCCTCCATTTATTACTATTGCACATTTTCCGTTAATGGCAATCTTTACTGAAGAAAGTGGAGGAATTTTATAATTTTCGTCCACATACTCGTCACCTACGTATTTTAAGCCCTCAGTTACTATCTTTCTAAAGTATTTACCCCATAATCCCCATAATATAAAATAAGGGATAACCAATAACATGAATAAGCATAACTGCATTAAAACTTCAAATATTGTTCTTAATTTTATAATTATCTATCCTTCAAGGATATAGACTATTTTGAACGGATAATTAGTAAGGTTTAAATAGTATAAGTTTTCTAAATTCTATGACAACATATGTCAGAATATGATATGATAATAATAGGTGGCGGTCCAGTAGGTCTATTTGGTGCATTCTACGCCACTTTAAGAGATATGAAAACGATGATAATAGATTCTCAAGATGAGCTAGGAGGTCAATTAGTATCATTATACCCAGAGAAAATGGTTTATGATGTTGGAGGTTACCCTGGTATATTAGGTTATGAATTAGCACAAAAGTTAGTAGAACAAGCTAAAATGTTTTCACCAGACATTAGACTAAAAGAGTGGGTCGATTGGATACAGAAAACAGACGATAATATGTGGTTAGTAAAAACTGATAAAGGTAATCAATTTAAAACAAAAACAGTATTAATAGCAATGGGTATAGGAAAAATAATGCCATCAAGACTCGGAGCTAAGGGAGAGTTAGAATATGAGAACAAAGGAGTATACTATACCGTTAGAAGGAAAAAAGATTTTGAAGGCAAGAGAGTTCTAATAGTTGGAGGAGGAGACGCAGCAGTAGATTGGGCTTTAACCTTGGCTCCAGTAGCAAAATCAGTTACATTAATTCATAGAAGAGATCAATTTAGAGCTCATGAAAGAAGTGTTAAGGAATTATTCCAAGTTGCTACAGTATATACATGGCATGAATTGAAAGAAGTTAAAGGAGATGGAAACAAAGTTACACAAGCTATAATATTTGATAACAGAACCAAAGAAGAAAAAACTCTTGACGTTGATGCAGTGATAATAAGTATAGGCTTTAAGGGCGATCTAGGTAATTTACCAAAATGGGGAGTGGCTATGAAAGGGAGGGATGTGATTGTTAACGCTAGAATGGAAACTAACTTACCTGGAGTTTATGCAGCTGGAGATATTGCTTTACAAGAAGGAGCTCCAAAATTAGCCTTAATTGCTGTTGGATTTGGACAAGTTGCAATAGCTACTAGCGTCGCTAAAAAGTACATTGATCCTAACGCATCATTATTTGCGGGCCATAGCTCAGAAATGGACAAATTTAAGAAGGTTTAAGACATTTTTAAAATCAAATTTTTATGAAAAAGAGAACTCCCAAATTGAGGGAATTAGTGGAAGGCGTATCAAGCTATTATATAATTGGTAATATAGTTATTTTATCTCCTAAGAGAAAAGATATAGATAAGGAAAAATTAGCGAAAGCAATTATGCAAATTAATCCGAAAGTTAAAGCTGTTTATATTAAGAGAAAAGTATCCGGTGAACTTAGAATTAGCGAATTGGAATTAATAGGTGGAGAAAATATATCCAGAACAATTTTTAAAGAGAACGGCTTATCGTTTGTAGTTGATGTTAAGAAAGTCTATGTTAACCCTACACTAGGCGGAGAGAGGAATAAAATAAAAGATGAAGTCAAAGAAAATGAGAAAATTCTGGACGCTTTTTGTGGATATGGCGGTATTGCAATTCATGCTAGTACAATTT
>QEFD01000102.1 GCA_003086435.1 Acidianus hospitalis | reverse complement strand
TCCCCGCCATGCCTGGCGAGGCTTTCCGCCCCCTTAACCCCTTTCTTTGTAATTCTGCTTTATGTATTACATAGAACATACGTAAATTAGCCAACAATCTTATTTAGTCAGTTCTCTTTAGAAATTTTTATATTGACGGAACTTTGTGTAGTAAAATGCGATGAGAATGAAGTTAAAAGGAAATCTAAGGAAATAGTTGAAGGTCTTAAGGAAATATATGAGAATTTTAATGAGTCACTCATAAAAGAGATTAGAGTTGAAGAATCAGTATTTGGCATAAGGGGATCTTACGACTATAATTCAAAGATATTAACATTATATTGTATTAATTGTGTAATATGCGTTGAAACCATTGTCCATGAAATAATTCATTCGAATAGCTATAAGCAGGCGAGAGATATGTATTTTGAAGGTTTAACCGAATTTCTTACATTGTATTATCTAAAGAAGAGAATTAGAGCTTGCCTAGATCATAGATTTATTGATGAAATTTGTCGAATTGATAAGGAATATGAAATTTATGCTACATTTTGGGGTAATCTATCTTTGATTATAGGAATAAAAGAATTATGGAGATATTATTCCAGAGGACGTAATAACGATATAGATAATTTGTTAAAAAATGATATTTACAAAGCTTCTTTTGAGTTAGCAAAGAGATATAATATTAAGTTAATGGATCTAATTGACGTACTAGAGAAATTAGAATAGAACGCGATACTTTTGCTAGAGTCTATTAGTAAAGCTTTTATTGATATGTATAGTATAACTATACATGAGTTTTGGTTTTTATTATGCTGGAATAATTACCAAGGCTGACGCTATAAGGATTATTGACTTATTAAATAAAAAGGGCCTTTCTAAGTCGGAGATAGCAAGCAGGATAGGAATAACCAGGGGTTCTATTTATCAATGGATTTGGGATATCGTGAAAGATATAGATTATGAAAACAAAGTGAAGCTTCTTGATTTATTTTATGAAGTAGATAAATTCGAAGCCATAAATTTCATAGAAGGAATACTAAAGGAGCATCTAAAAATTCTAGAAAAGGAAAAAGAGATAAATTTTAAGCCTACGATAAAAGTGGAAAAAATACTAGTTCCTTCTTCAACTACGGTCCAATTGGGAGTTGTTGATCATTGATTATAAAAACCATAAGAATTCTGTTTAAGTTTTCCTATCCTTATACTTTAGACTTAAGGGACATGATTAGAATCCTCAAGGACTTAAGCTACGTTATTTCTGATAATCTACCATTAACTCCTCCAGGGTCTATGATATTAGGAAGTGTAACTGCATTAAAAGATGATTTAATAATAGAATTCAATAACATTACCGGTACTATAAGTTTCTTTATTCAATCCCTAGATAAAATAGACTTAGTTGAGGAAGACTTACGCAGGATTGTTGGTAATTTAAACTTGGGCAAGATAGATTACATAGAATTATCATTAGAAATAATATTTAATGGTAAATTAAATTTAAATTTAAATATGCTAGGAGGAGAAGTTGTAGGTCTGGAAGTATCGTCAGAGAAGAAGAACGTTAGAATTAACTCTTACATGGCAATGACTAACTCCTATTCTGTGTTAATTACCTATAAACTAAACGAAATTAAAGAACTAGACAACATCACTGAAGAAATAAAAAGAGATATTCAAGAACTTGAGAATAAAGGATTAAGATAACTTATAAGATTTATTACTATATTGTTTTTCCAATTTTTATATATTTCCAGATTCTTTTTCTTGCAAGTAGAGATTATCTTCTCAGTTTTCTTAAAGTATACTAAGCTTGAAAGAACTGCATTAAACCTCTTAGATGCTAGACTGTAACGTTTCTGCGTAACTACTAGTTATTTTTAATCTAAATATCGTTTTAATGTGGGTTACGTTTATATAGTATTACAAAAATTGAAAGCCTAGCCCTTCTAGGCGCTGGGAGAAGTCAGTTGCTAGCACTTCTTACCTAACAGTCCTACAGGTTAAGCATACTCCTTAAAATCGAATAACATGTACACCTCTTAAAATGATCGTATTTAGAAATATTACTTCTCTAATAGGAATGAAAATCCTACCCTCAATTCTAAAACTGCGTGCACTGCTTACCGTACGCCGTGTCATTATAACTTAAAAGAAAGAGTATTAATTAAATGGTACTACTCTCACATTCACTTTTGGAGTATACTCCAAAATTCTTCCGATTAACTTATGGAGTATACTCCAAAAGTTTAAAAATGCAAAAAACTCCTATTATGCGTGAACGTTGAGGAAATAAAAAGCGTTCTGAAGGAACAAAGAGAAGATGCAGAAAACTTAATGAGTAGGGCAATACCCAGAGACGTGCCTAAAGAGGAGTTGCTAACAAACCTATCAATCCCAAATGTCCTAGCAATATTAGGAGTTAGGAGAAGCGGGAAATCTACTCTATCACTCCTATTATTAAAAGACAAAAACTTTGCTTATGTTGACTTTGATGATGAGAGGTTGATAAATTTAAAATCTGACGATCTGCATATTGTTGAACAAGCAATTTACGAGCTTTACGGTAACGTGGATTACATACTTTTTGACGAAATACAGAACATTCAAGGTTGGGAGCCCTTCGTGAGCAGGCTGAGGAAGACTAAAAGGATAATATTAACCGGGAGTAATTCTAAGTTACTTTCCGGTGAGCTGGCCACAAGTCTAACTGGAAGGCATGTGGACTTCACGCTCTTCCCCTTTTCCTTCAAGGAGTTTCTAAGGTTTAAGAGAGTTAATTACTCCGAACCGCTTACCACAAGGGAGAGGGCTGAGATTAAGAACTACTTGAGGGAGTACATGAGCATAGGAGGTTTTCCTGAAGCGTTGCTGCTAAACAGTAGGCAAATAGTCAACAGCATTTATAATGATATACTGTTCAAAGACGTAGTACAGAGGCTTAAGATAAAGAGGATATCTAAGTTTAAGGACTTTTCCTCAGCAGTAATTTCCCTTTACTCTTCTGAAATTTCTCTAAATAGAATTGCTAGAATGCTCAGAATTGATTATAAAACTGTTGACGAGTGGTTTTACGGTCTGACCTCAAGTTACTTAATTTATTCCGTGGAAAGGTATACTGGAAAGTTGAGCAGAATTGCAGAAAACAAGAAGGTTTACGTAGTTGACATGGGTATTATTCAAGAAGTCTCTATAAAAAAGGATATGGGGAGATTAATGGAGAATTTAGTCGCAATACATTTGCTTAGGAAAAATCAGAACAAGGGAGTTTATTTCGTTAAAGGGGAGGACTACGAAGTAGACTTTTTAGATGAGAAAAACGGGGAGTTAATACAGGTAACTTATGATGAGGAAGGGATAAAGGAGAGGGAGTTAAGTGCTTTAACTAAAGCCTCCTCATTATTGGGTTTTAAACCTAAAATCGTAACGTGGGACATGGAGGAAATAATGGATTATAACGGTAAGAAAATAGAGTTAGAGCCCTTGTGGAAGTTTTTATTGAAATAATGAGACCTCTTCAGTTTTCGCTTAATTGCGTCAAAGGTACTAGTACTGACTACTTATATCGCAAATTTTTGTGACATCTTTTTGACTTCTTTCATATTAGGTCTATCCTTTGGGTTAGGAGATGTCATTTTTACCTAACATATTCTTACTCTCAAGAACGGTGTTGTTTACATAAGATAAACACTATATTCAAAGTATATAAAGTAAACTTTATATACACATTTTCCTATTCTTACGTTATGAGTGAAATTATTAGAGTTAGTAAAGATGTGAAGGAGAAGTTAGTTAAGATTGCTGCTGAACTGCAGTTGAATAAGGGTAAGAGAGTTAGCTTAAATGAGGCGGTAGAATATTTAATAACTTTTTATGAGGAGAATAAAAAATCTCAAAAGAATGTTCAATTACTGTTTTCCCTTTTAGGTTCTGCAAAAGGAATTAGAGAGGAATTAGAGAGGTCGAGAAGAGAAGATGAGGGTAGTAGTTGATACTGGAGTAGTAGTTGAGGTTTTAGAAGGATCGGATTTAGGAGAAAAATTCCTTAAGCTTGTTAATAGTAGTAAACTAGAGCCAATAATTACTAATCTGACATTAATTGAGTTAACTTATATAATATGTAGGAAATATGGAATAAATAAGGCTAGAGAATTAGTTAAGAAGTTGCTAGACTCAGGTTATTTTGAAGTAGTTAATGCGTTAGAGTTTGCTGACCATATAATAGAGACGAAGTGCAATAATTCCATTTCTATAATTGATGCTTCTGTTATCGCAACAGCTAAAGGACTAGGAATTCAAGCATTGTTTAAATTAGAGAAAGAATTGAAAGATAAAAAGTTAGAAAATGTCATATTTATAGAGAATATCTAGCTTAAGAGCTCTTAGTTGAAGTGTAACTACAACAAAACGGCCTACATCCCAGTCAGATCTGACTAAAATGTTTTATATAAGGAGGCCAGTTATTAAGTTCCAGTTAGTAACAGCACGCGTACAATATAGAATTAGGCACTAACCCTTTTCCTTAAGTTAATTTCTACTCCACATAGAA
>QEFD01000101.1 GCA_003086435.1 Acidianus hospitalis | reverse complement strand
GGTTAATTAAACCCATCCTACCTCTCCCTGTACGCTTTTGTCCAATATTGAATTCCTTATGTAGAATATCCTTACTCCATTATTTACCAGCTCAGAAACAATGTTTACTAAATTTCCCCTTACCTTGAGTTGGTTCCCGTAAACTTCCACTGTGTAGGATTTTAAAAGAGAAACTGCTCTTTGCACGTTATCTACAGTAATGTAAAACTCTTCGAGTAGGTCTTTCCTTATCATTTTAGATATTTCTCCAACATACCTTAATACTCCGTTGTTTATCCCTAGAATGTGCGTTGATATTGCTATCAACTCAGAGGCGATATGCGAAGATATTAAAATTGTAGTATGCATTTTTTCTCTTAATTTTAGAAATATATTATAAACTTCGAACCTTGAAGCTACGTCAAGGTTTGCAGTAGGTTCGTCGGCTACAATGATTTTGGGATTTTTTATTAATGAGAAAACTATCTGCACTTTCTGCTTAGTTCCAGTAGATAAATCCTTTATCTTGCTCTTAAGGAAGTTGGTCAAGTTTAGTTCTTCCATAAGTGATAAAGCGTAAGAATAATCTGCGTCGAACTCTGATGTTGCCTCTTTTATAACTTCCTCCACTGTAAGAAACTGAGGAAGGTAAGGTTTATCTAGGATTACTGACAACATTCTGGGCAACTTCTGGCTTTTCCAAGGATCTTCACCAAGAACTTCAATCTCTCCTGAAGTTCTTTTTATCAACCCAGAAATTATTTTCAGCAAAGTAGATTTTCCTGCACCGTTGGGGCCGACTACTGCGGTTATGCTTCCTTCTTCAATTGAGAAACTTAAACCGTGTAATGCCTCAAAGTCTCCGAACCTCTTTGTTAAGTTATTAGCTTTAATGACGCTCATTTCTGAGATGTAACTCTCATCACGCCTTTAAAACTTTTGAATACACTTGTAGACTACGAAAACATTTTTATTGGCAAACCGAAAGGAATCAAAGTGTTACAAGCTATTGATGTATCGAAGCGCTACCAGAAAGATTATGTTTTGAGGAATGTTAACTTAGAGTTGGAGCAAGGAAGGTTAGGAATAATTGGTTTACACGATTCTGGAAAGACGGTTTTAATGAGGTTATTATCAGGTTTAGAGAAGCCTTCTTCCGGCAAGATAACTTTAGATGGGAGGAAATTGGATAGGAGGAAAATAGCCTACGTTCCTCAGGCTCCTCTCTTTGACCCTTTACTTAAGGCTAAAGAGGTTATGAGGTATGTGGGAAGCGAGGAATATCTTGACGTCGTAGATTTAGAAAGGGAGAAGAAAGTTAAGGATATGTCTTTAGGAGAAAAGAAGAGGTTGGCCTTAGCGTTATCATTGCCTTTTTCTCCTGAGTATCTATTGATAGACGATATTACGGAGGATTCTAAAGAGTTTTTTCTAGAATTTATAAACAATTTTAGAGGAGGGGTAATTATTTCTTACCATAATTTTAGGGACGTGTGGGAAGTAATAGACGACGTTATAATCTTATCTAAAGGAAGAGTGACTTATAAAGGGAATAAGGAAGGGCTGAAGTTTAAAATAATTAGGACAAAGGCATTGAGCATTCCTTTTGATCGCGTTGTTAGAGAAGGTGACTACGTGGAAATATGGGAAGAATTTAATGATAATTCAGTTGAAGAGAAACTAAAGGCTTTGGGTATAAATTATGAGGTAAAGGAGGCTTCTCCTGATGAGGTTTTCCAACGTTTTTATGCTTGAAATTAAAAAGCTTCTCCCTCTATTCTTCCTTGTATTGGTATCCATGGCAGTAACTTTGGGTATTGCTCAATTGCCTTCTTTTTCTTCTTTTGATGTAATTGGAGCAATATCTTATTCATCTTACGGTGTAGAGATTGGAGGTTACGGGTTTAACTTTTGCGGACAAGGAGTACCGCTAACGGTAAATATTACCATAGACTGTTTTCATAAAATTATAAAAAGCGAAAACGGTACGTTTCTAGTTTATATTCCGCTTATCTTCCCAAAAGGTTCGAAACTAACAATAAACATAACTTCTGGTAAAGAGAACTACGCTGTGTCTAAGGTTTTAACGAGGAATTTTACTACATTTGTATATGCGCAAGCGAGCTATTTTAGTATCAATTATAATAATATTTCAGTGATATATGTTAAAGGGAAAACGGTCGTCGCTACCTCACTAAAGTGTGTTTATGTTAACGGTGAAAAAATGAACGTTAATTCAACAATATTTGTAATAAACAGCGATAATGTAAAACCACCTTTTGGCAATTACGCACTAACGGATTCGCAAGTGATTAAAGATGAGGAATATTGCATTATATCCTTGCTAGGAGTAAACATGGGCCTCATTTTGTTAACGGCTTACTATTATTTATCAGTCTTCCCGCGGAGACAATTGGATTTAATATTTAGGCTCATAGGAGTTGGGAAAATTTATTTAAGTAAGACAATTTCCATGTCAATATTTACGCTGCTCACGTCATTGCCTTCGTTGATAATCTTTGCTT
>QEFD01000100.1 GCA_003086435.1 Acidianus hospitalis | reverse complement strand
GAGAAAGGAATAGTAGGCATAGTATTAACGCCAGAAAAACACGGATACAAAATCCAAGATATTGACAAGGTTCTAGAATTCGCCGAGGACCATAAAATGCCAATATTTATAAAGACCACACAAGATCTAACTCAAAAAATACAAGAATTTACCCATTTAACTTTTGTAATATTAGGCTCTTATTATCCCATGGAAGAAATGCTCTATAATTTGCTTAAATATAATAATGTGTTTTTTGAGACCTCTGGTGTTCCAGAGAGTTTCTTAAATAGAATACCTACGGATAGATTGATATATGGCAGTGGTTATCCTTATTTACCTTTTAAGAACATGCATTTCATTGACGTGATATCTGAAAATGCGTTAAAAATAATTAGTATACACTGATATCATATTCGATGAAAGAAATAATCTATACTGAAAAGGCTCCAAAGCCTATAGGTCCATATTCTCAAGCAGTAAAAATAGGTAATTTAATATTTGTATCTGGGCAAATTCCCTTAGATCCTAAGTCAAATAATGTTGTTAATGGAGGAATAAAAGAGCAGACTGCTCAAGTTTTAGAGAATATTAAAGCAATACTAGAAGCATCTGGTTCAGGGTTAGATAAGGTTTTAATGAGCTTTGTTTATCTAAAAAACATGAACGATTTTCAAGGTTTTAACGAAGTGTACTCCATGTATTTTAAAGATAATCCTCCCGCAAGAGTTACAGTAGAAGTATCAAAACTACCTAAAGACGTTCTAATAGAAATAGCAGTTATAGCAGGTATTTAAGAAAAAACTTTTTTCAATAGCTTTTCTACATGTGGACAATTTAGGTCTAATAGATCGTGGTTTCCATGTTCTATGCAAGATGCTGCTATTGGTTTTCCTTCTAGTAATACTATTGATGCTTCATCGTCTTCAATTATCGTATATGCAAGCCCCTCAAAGATTTTTCTGTAGTCTTCCATTTCTTCTCACTTATTCCATAATGATGTATTTTTTCACTTATAAGCTTTTCTTCTTCTTTCATAGATTAGTAAAAAATTAAATAGATAAGACTGCAAGAATTTCTCTCTCACTAAGGCTACCTAATATTTCCTTTGAATTAGTCACTGGTAAGAAGCCTATGTTCTTTTCAGCCATTAACATTCTTGCAGTCTCAATTTTATCGTCTGGATATACTTTAAAAACGTTATTAGACATAAATCCAGAAACTTCTGTTTTTGTTAGATCTTTCTTTGCTAAAAGTGCCTTTCCTATATCTTTAGTGGATATAACTCCACAGGGTAAATTATCGCAAGCAACTATAGCGTGTCTAACATATTTTTGTTTCATAAATTCTACTACTTCTGCCAATGTAGTATCTGCTGAAATTATTAGTGGATTTTTGTTCATAATATCTTGCACGAACGAGTTTATGTCTGCCTTACAATATCTTATTAAATCTCTTTCAGTTATTATTCCTTCTATGTTATCTCCGTTACCTACTACTAAAGATCCTATTCCTTTTGCAGTTACTATTCTGCAAGCTTCTTTTAAATCAGAATTTTTATCTATAAATTGCAAATCAGAAGTCATAATTTTATCTACAGTATCGTCAATTTTCCCCCAATTATATACAATATCTCTTATAGTAACTATTCCATTAGATTCCACTACAAGTCTTCTTATATTATTTCTAATCATTATATTTAATGCATCGTATATTTTTGTATCTTTAGTTATTTTTATTACATCAGGAGACATAACATCTTTAACCAACACAATTATTCACCTCTTCTAATCTTTCATTTTTACTATAATTTATATTATTATAATCCAGCTGAAAAAGCTTTATTTCAAAGGTTTTAATGAGAACTAATAATTGCCGTTAATGTTTAAGGTAATGTTAAAAACTACTATTTTTAATCTTACATAAAATGATAGAGATAAAATTCTTCCATGACGTCTTATGTCCTTACTGCTTTATTGCGACTAGGAGATTAATGAATGTAGCAAAAGACTATAAAGATCAAGTTATTGTTAGGCATAAATCTTTTATGATGATATCTTCCATTGAAGACCTTAAAGACATTGCGCCAACAATAGAAGAAGCTAGGGAGTTATTTAAAAATGAATTCTCTATTCTGAAAAAATATATTCCAGACTATGACCCTGAAAAAGTAATAAACAAAGGTAAAATAGGTTATATTTGGTCTCTTCCACCTCAGATGGCATGCAAGGCAGCAGAATTCCAAAAAGGGGACGAAGGTCACTGGGAATATTATAAAAGAGCGCAAGAGAAATTGTTCTTTGAAGGAGAAGATATAACTTCAGACGATGTGCTAATAGAAATTGCTAAAGAAGTTGGACTAGATATCGAAAGGTTCAAAGAAGACTTCAAGTCAAAGAAGGCAAAATTAGCGGTAATACAAGATGAAGAAGAGGCACATGCGATGGGAATACATGGAGTGCCAGCAGTTTTAATTAATGATAAATGGCTAATTAGAGGGGTTCAAACTGAAGATTATTATAGGCAAGTAATTGAAGACCTATTAAAGAACGGCGGAGAACCTAAGACCGTTAACCTAAAAGCTTATTGGGAGCAATAAAGAATATTCTCTTATGAGAACTGTAAAAGACTATATGACTACTCCAGTTTTTCAAGTAGAAGCAAATACTAGTCTACAAGAAGTTTGTAAACTAATGCTAGAAAGAGGTATAGGTTCTGTTTTAGTTACAGAAAATGGAGTACCTAAAGGAATATTTACTGATAGAGATGCGGTAAAAGCTATAGCTTCAGGTTTTTCTCCGTCCGATGAAGTCAGAGTTGCTGCTACTATGAGTAATTTAATAATAGTAGATCTTAATACAGATATAGTAGAGGCTGTGAGTATAATGACTAAAAATAAGATTAGACATCTGCCGGTTAAAGACTCAGAAGGGAATATTGTAGGTATATTATCTATTGTAGATGCTTCAAAGGCTATTCAAGATATTTATAAGTAATATTTTATTTATTATTAATATTTTTATTATATATCAAAGAAATTCCGTTTAATAAATTAAGTGTGAATTCTGAACTTGGAAAAATATTTATTTTCATTCACATATATGCTATTATGAAAGTTGGGTTGCTGGAAGACTTTAAGGGCAATATGACAGCATTATGGGACGCAGAAAATCTTGTTATTATTAATGGAAAAGAAGAAGAAATTAGCTTAGCTTACGGTCGGATATCAAATTTTATGGATTTAGATATTTTAATAGGAAAAAATTTTTTAGACGGGGAAATAAATTTTCTTAGACAAGTTTACGATATAATAATAGATGGATCTAACATAGCTAAAAAGATTAATATTGAAAATTTTAAGGCTGAACTAACCCTGGGCAACGTTGTTATTTCTTCGGCTAGAATATTTGATGATTTTGTAACATTCTTCTTTCCTTTTCCAATCCGCAATTGTAGTATAAATTATTCAATAGTTTACGAAGTTTTAGATTATGATATTATGAGAGAACTTCATAGAATTACCAAACTTGGAGGTAAAGTCAGAATTATAATTAAGGATAAATTGCACGGAGGCTTAAGTGTAGATGATATAATGAAGTTTATAATAAAATTCGATGTAGAGAAAATAAGTTGGAAAGACGGATTTTGGGTAATCGATTTAATAAAGAAAAGACGGTAAGGCTTATTTTTAGTTCGATAAGAACAATTTTATGAATCCGATTTATACTAAGATGAGAGAAATTCATGAGTACTCTTTAAGGTATCCAGAAAAATTTTGGGATGCAATAGCTAGAGAGCTATTTTGGTATAAACTTTATGAGAAAGTTGTTGAAGCTCATCATCCGTACTATTATTGGTTTAAAGGGGGTAAAATTAATATAACATATAATATTCTAGATATAAGAAAAAACAGCAACAAAATTGCGTTATATTGGGAAAGCGAAAATGGAGAAAAGAAGTCTTTGAGTTATAAACAGCTCTACAATTTAGTATCCTCATTTGCTGGCGCATTAACTCAACTTGGTTTAAAGAAAGGTGATGTAGTTACTATTTACATGCCAATGATTCCAGAGGCAATAGTATCAATGTTAGCTTGTGCAAGAATAGGAGTTATACATAATGTTGTCTTTGCAGGTTTTGGAGAGAGGGCATTAAGAGAAAGAATAAAAATAGCTGGTTCTAAAGCAATTATTACCGCTGACGTAGGATATAGAAGAGGTAAGGAAATTTCTTATTTAGATGTTATCGAAAACGCTACTAAAGACCTTAACTTGATTAAAATTACAGTACCTAGAAGTGGTAAGGTAGTTGGTCACAACTTTTATGACCTATTAGATGCAAAGAAAGTTGATGCCGTACTCATGGACTCTCAAGATCCTCTCTTTATATTATTTACTTCTGGAACTACTGGCAAACCAAAAGGTGTCGTACATTCTGTGGGTCCATATACTGTTTGGGCTTATTATCACGTTAAATGGCTATTAAATTTTGACGATACTTCAACTTTCTTTTCAACTTCAGATATCGGCTGGATTAACGGTCACTCATATAGCACTTATGGAACATTACTTAATAATGGCACATTATTATGGTATGAGGGAGTTCCAGATTATCCAGATCCTCAAGTGTGGTGGAGATTAATAGAAGACTATGCAGTTACTGATATTTGGACTGCACCAACTGCAATAAGATTATTAATGAAATATGGTAGTAAAATAGATCATGATATTTCTTCGCTAAGAATGATAGCCAGTGCTGGTGAGATACTTGGCGAAGAAGCTTGGAAATGGTTAGTAGAACTAACTTCAAGCAAAGTTTACGTTATAGAGACGTGGGGGCAGACAGAGAATAGCGGTTTCATAACTTCTCCTGGAGGATTTTATATTGGTGGAATATATTATAAAAAAGGGTCGGTAGGATATCCTTTACCTGGAATAGACATAGCTATTTATGATGATAATGGAAAGGAATTACCTCCAAATACTAAAGGAAATATCGTAATAAAATCTTCTGCTCCAGCATTTATGAGTTCCTTATGGCACGACGATGAAAGATATAGGAAATACTACGAGAAATTCGGCGTATATTTAACTGGCGATTATGGCTACATGGACGATGAGGGATATCTGTATATTCTTGGTAGAATAGACGACGTGATAAAAGTTGCAGGACATAGATTAAGTCCTGCAGAAATAGAAAATATTGTTCTCTCAAATGAGGAAATAGCAGATGCTGCAGTAGTAGGTAAAAAGGACGAAATTAAAGGAAATGTGCTAGTAGTCTTTGCTTCATTAAAGCAAGGCTTCTTACCTTCAGAAGAGCTTAAGAATAAAATAATGAGCGAAATTAAGAAAAATTATGGAGGTATAGCTGTAATTGATGATATTATATTTGTTGACAAATTACCTAAGACAAGGACTGGTAAGATTATGAGAAGAGTTTTAAGAGCTCTAATTAACAACGAGGAATTAGGGGACTTATCAACATTAGAAGAAAGAGAAGCTATAGAAGATTTAAGAAAAAGATTGGGTGAAAAGATTGGAAAATAAGGTAACTGATATAAAATCGGCACTCGATTTAATAAGAGAAGGAGATACAATAACAATTAGTGGAATGTCAATTCATAGGAATCCCATGGGATTTATTTTTGAGTTAGTAAAATCTGGCATAAGAAATCTAAATTTCGTAGATAGAGAACCTGGATTAGGTTTAGAAGTTCTTTTACAAAATAATGTATTGAAGAAAGTTAGAATAGCCATGGCAACTTTAGAATGGTTTGGAATGCTACCTAGCTTTAGAAGGAAAGCAGAAAGCGGAGAAATAGAAATTTTGGAGGACACTTGTGGGGCTTTTATCGCAGGGATAAGGGCAGGAGCTTTTGGTGTTCCGTTTATGCCAGTTAAAGGAATAATTGGCTCAGATTTAATCAAACTTCATGAAAAAGAAGGTACATGGAAAATTGTTGACGATCCCTTCTCTGGAGAAAAAATAGTTCTAGTAAAAGCAATAACGCCAGACGTTGCAATAATACACGTAAATAAGGCCGATCCAGAAGGTAACGCAGAAATTGAAGGTCCAGTATATGAGGATGAATATAAAGCTAGAGCTTCTAAAAAGGTAATAATAACCACAGAAGAGCTAGTTGATAAAAGCTATTTCTATAAGAAAAGACCTAATATTTACGCTGAACACGTAACTGCAGTGGTGCATATGCCAAGAGGTGCAGAACCTACTAGCATGTTTCCTTTATATGACGCAGATTATGAGAAAATACTTAATATTCTAGGGATGACCTAAGATCGTCTGGATCTAACTTTGTAATAAAGTTCTTTTCTTCCTCATTAACGTCTATAACTCCTTGGATTGCATTATAAACTTGGAAAGCAGTATTTTCAACTATTTTTGCAAAATTACTCCATGGATATATGTATTTTACGTACCATTTTTTATCTTCTCTAGAATATTCTAAAACTCCAAGATTAGTAACTACAATAACTTTATTCATAGAAAACTTAGCACTACCTGTAACAAAATCTACTCTCTTTACTAAAGTAGATTTACTATGCTTTAAATTCCATAGTATAGCCTTTTTAACGAGCGGTAATATATAAGCTGTTGCAGCCCCACCTGGTAATCTAACTTTAGGTTTAGAATAGCCTCCTATTACAGATAAGTTAACATTAGTTTCCTCATCTATTTGAGCGGGACCTAGAAACATCACATCTAATTTTCCTTTTTGAGCCAAATCAAATGATTCAACCGTAGGTAAGATTGGAGTTTCATTAACATAAAACGGATTACCAGTAGAAGGAGTTATTTTTATTTCTGACGGGTTATCGGCCTCTGCTACGCCTAAGATTCTTATCTTCTTTCCATAAAAATCTCTTGCCATAAAAGCGCCTAATATTGCTGGAATAGAATTCAACCCAACGTAAACTTTTTCTTCGTCATTTAAGCTTAATGCAATGGCTTTTATTACATGATCAATCATGTAACATAATTCCTAAATACTCGAAAATTAAGTTTACTTCTATGTCTGTGTATAAGTTTGGCAATTACTATATAGCAGGTATTTCTCACGTAGTAAAAGGGTACTTTCAAGACGTAATACTTATATATAAAGATGGAAACGACTGGAAAGTTATTAGCGCAGAAAAATTTAGGAGTAACGATCCTACATTAAATAAAATAGTAAGCCAAGTTAAATTTGCAGTTCATGAGGATGATTTAAGGAATGCTATAGAAGAGCTAAGAAAATCTGGAATAAAGTTAGAGGAAGTTAATAATATACCGTTTCCTAGAAAATTATTGGAAGGAAAGAAGAAAATTCAAGCAGAATTTGATTGAATTCCTAATCTTCTAAGTACTTTTTCGCTTGGTTTTAACCATTGTATAGCTTCTTTTAAATTCCCTTTTTGTTTCTCAACTAGTAAACGGTTAAATTTATCGGCATTTGATTGTAAATCTAATATTACATTTTCTAATTTTTCTCCATAATATACACGAAGTATAATCTCAATAATTTTATTTATCCTATCTGGAACTCCCACTGTAGAACCTCTTAATGCTATTTTCACATGAGGGAAATCGTATTTTGCTATTTTAGCCATTTCATATGTGGCATATTTCCATCCAGATCTATCTATTATACCGCCAATTATGAACGTTTGCGTATTTCTAATTAATTCTTCTGTTGCCTCTATTTCTCCATAAGGGTTAAGTATTATCGCGTTACCTTCTGGTGCAACGTTAAATCTAACTTTATTTAAAATTGAAAGCGAAAATCCCTGTGGGAAATTGTTTATTGATAAATTAAAATCCCATAAATATTTTCTTATTGAGTTAATAGAGCACAGGATTTGAACAATTAGCCTATTTCTTTCCTCTTCTGAGTGTCTATTCCATAATGATAAATCTATAATAAAGACTGGGAATTTAGGGAAGTCTATAATTATATCTCTCTTACCGTCTTTAGCTATCTCATAATTAACTTTCTCGGATCCTTTTCCAGAAAAAATTTTAATTTCGTCTTCCTCTGCTTTAAGTTTTCCAAGTATTTCAGTTTCTTTTAATTTAAAGTCCTTTATAAGGATATTTAACGCAATATCTTGTAAGTACGAATTACCCCTTCTCTTTACTTTATTAACATAAATTTCATTTATTCCGTTTTTCTTTAAAAAATATGAGAGACTTTTAGCAAGTATCATGATCTCATTTTTTTAGTTACTTCAGATAAATCAGATTTAGAATGCCCGGTGAGTTTTTGAGTTTCTTCTATTAATGCTTGATTTCCAGTTTGCTGCGCAGTTTGCATGAGTTCTGACATTACTCTTGTAGTATCCTTGCCTTTAGCTAATGTATCAGCGTATTCCTTTAATAGCCTATAATATTTAATTTCCGCGAGGACATTAGAATTAATAGTTGATCTTACGACATTATCTTCTGCTCTTTGTAAGGTTATTGTTACGGGCAATACTTTAGATTGAGAATCAACAGGGTCTGTATAGTTAGCTGTGAAAGTTAGATTAACCGGCAAACTCCCTGGATCAATTATCATTGTTCCGTAAATTGCTACTAGTCTATCTACTATTGGTATAAAAATTGGTAGATCGTAATTAAACGGAGTAAAGCCTTGAGGAGCATTAAGAGTCAAATTTAGTGCATATGTATCAGTAGTTTTTTGTTCTTCTAAGATATTTGGTAACTGTGAAACATCGTCTATATGATAAAACACTCCAGCTGATTTATCTGAAATTCTCTTAAGTATAACCTCATTGTAATCTTTGCCAATTCCTATGGAAATAAATGTCAAATTGGGGGGAATCTGAAGAGCTTCATAATCACGAACATCTGTTTTATCTTTAGGCTTTCCATCTGTTAGGAGTATTGCCTTTGTTGGTACTCCGTCGTTGGCTATTTCTATTATTTTCCTTATCGTCTCATGTAATCTAGTCGTTCCCCCAAATTCTTTTGGTATATAAACAATATTTCCTCCCTGGCCATTGTATATAATTTTTGGATGATTGGAAAATAAAATTACTATGACATTGTTAGTATTCGGTATGCTGGCAAGTAAGGATTGAGCAGAGTTTATAGCTGTATCAAATTTGTTATGGTCTTTCATTGATGGACTATTATCTACTGCAATGATATATCTAATATTAGCGTTGCTTGTATATTTTTCTGGTACAATATAAATTACTATACCGACCTCGGTTTTGTCATTTTTGTTGACATATGTATGTGAGGTTTTAATTTTTAATGAAATTGTCAATTTAATAAAACCCGATATTATCTTGTGCAGGAGAGCTTATTAATGTTTTTGTATAAATAGATAAGTATGACGTGGAAATGCCCAATTTGTGGATATGAAAACTCTGACGATGCTCTTTTTTGTATGCAGTGTGGAGCTAAGAAGCCAGAAAACGTTAAAACAGAACCTCCTGCAGTACAACAAGAAGCTAATCAACAGCCCCCCATAAGTGCTCAGCCATCAGCTGAACCACAAGCTCAACAAGTACAAGCTCAAGAGCAGTCTAGTCAACCCGTAGTTGTAACAGAGCAATCTAATCAGCAATTAACTTCAGAAGGTCAATCGTCAGTTCAAACTAGCGTTAAGCAACCTATAGAACAATCAGTTCAGCAAACATCTCAAACTCCTTCTCAATCTGTTTCAGTAGGTAGTGCGACTCAACAAGCCTTGCAAACTCCTGCAGGTAAATATTATCTTATTTTCATAGCTACTCCAGTATCTGCATTAAATAAGACTAAATTGCCTTTAGAATTTGACGTTTTCGAAAGTATATCTATAGGAAGAAGTCCAGAGAACGTTATAGTAATTCCTGACCCAGAAATTTCTAGGAGGCATGCAATAATTTCTTTAGAAGGAGGAAAACTATACATAGAAGATTTGAATAGTACTAATGGGACTTATTTGTATGATGGTAAACTATTCCAGCCGGTTAAGGGTAAGCAAGAACTTGCCCCTGGAAGTATAATCAAATTAGGCAGTAATACAATATTGAAGATTGTGATTGAATAATGGCGTTAAGCGAAAGTGAAATAAATGAGATATTAAAAATAATTAATGAAGCTCATGATTTTTTTATAAGCGAACCTCTCTTGCTTGAATTGCCGGAGAAGGATACTGTAGCGTTTGTTGGAGATACTCATGGAGCCTTAGATGTTACAGAGGAAGTATTTAGAGAGTTGTATGATAAAGTTGATATATTAATATTTCTAGGCGATTACGTCGATAGAGGTTCACAAGGTATAGAGAATTTAACGCTGATTTTAAGAAAAATGTTAGAAAATCCAAAAAAAGTTATAGTATTAAGAGGAAATCATGAAAGTCCATTAACTAATGAGTTTTACGGTTTTAAAGGTGAGGTTCTAGAGAAAATGGGAGACTATTACGAAGATTTTGTTAATATGTTTTCAGCCATGCCATATGCGGCTATCATAAATGGGTATTTTTGCGTCCATGGTGGAATTGCGAGGAATTTAGAAGATGTAAAGCAAATAAATTCCTTAAGAAGGCCAGACGTTAATCCTGATGACGAGATAGCTTTTGAAATGCTATGGAACGATCCTAGGGAAGAGCTAGAAGGCTTTGTACCTAATGTTAGAGGAGAAGGCACATATTTTTATGGAAAAGACGTAACTTTAAAGTTCCTTGAAAGGAATAACCTAAAAGGAATAATAAGAGGGCATGAGGCAGTAGATGCTTTCAGATTTGAAATGGACAATAGGGTAATAACAGTATTTTCAAGCAGGTATCACGGTTTAGGTGCAGGAGCCCTAGTACTTAATAAGGGAAGTTTCTGTAAAGTATTACTGTAGGTGAAATAAGATGACATTATCTTTGAGAGTAGACGTGAGCCATAGATATTCTTTCGATAACGAAGTCAGAATGATGTTTAAAGTACTTTTGGTTCCTGAAAAAATATCTGTTGCAACAGGATTTCATTATATAATACTCCTTGATACCAGTGGTTCCATGGAAGGCCTTAAGATAGAAAAAGCTAAGAGCGGTGCAATTGAATTATTTAAGAGAATTCCACAAGGGAATAAGGTCACTTTCATTAAATTTGCTAGTACAGTGGAGGTTGTAAGAGAATTTTCTGACCCTTTAGATTTAACTAATGAGATTCAAAATATCGCTGCAAATGGACAAACTTCTCTATTTACCGCCTTATTGACGGCGTTTAAGATAGCAGTGAAATATAGTATGCCTGCGTATATTCTATTACTCACTGATGGCAACCCTACTGACGTTACAGATACAAGAACTTATGAGAAAATGAGTATACCTCAAGGTGTGCAAATAATCTCATTTGGAATAGGTGATGATTATAACGAGGAACTTCTAAAGATATTAAGCGATAGAACGGGATCCACATTTTATCATATACAGGAAGCTTCCGAAATACCCGAAAAATTACCTAGAGCAGCTAAGACTAAAATAGCAGGTAAGAATGTAACTGTAGACATAATATCAGAGTCTCCAGTTAAATTACTAAATTATCCTCAATTACCGGTTAAAATAAATGCAGTAGAAGGAGTAATTAAAATTCTAGGTGAGACTGTAATACCACCTAAATATAACGGTAACTTCATGACAATTAAGGTCAATTATGAAGATCCTGTTAAAAATGTTCAGGATGCGCTAATGAGTATAGTTTCATTAAAACAAGCTCCAGATCAACAAACTTTCATTTCTGGTATAAACAAGGATATTATAATGGAATACGAATATTACGTAACATTACAAAAGTATTCAGAAGATGTTAATGCAGGTAATTTGGTTGAGGCCACGAGAACTTTAAAGAAGATGGAAGAATTAGCTCAGCAGACCAGAAGGCTTGAGCTTATTGAAACTACTAAAAGATTATCAGCGGATCTTGAGACGACTAAAAGGATAGGATCTACAGAGCAAACTAAAAGGCTCTCTAAGGAAGTGTCAAGTGAAGTTACTAGAAAATTGAGAGGAGAATAATGCGTAGTCTATATCAATAATTTTTGATTTCACATTTATCTTATTCTTTGGCATGTTGCTAATCTCAGCAGGAATAGATGATATGTTAATTCCCCAGCTAGCTAAATATTTAGTAATTTCCTTGTAAAGTTCATCTTTATCTTTAGCTATTATAGGTATATCATGTAGAATCAATATTTTTTCTAGTTCATTTTTAAACCCAAAGAAAATAAAGTCTGTAGATAATGCGTTCAAGCTTTTTAGCAATTTTGCATTAATGCCAAAAACTATTCTCTTGCAATCATTAAGAGATGAGAGTTTTCCATCATTTTTAGAATTAACAGTATACTTATACCCTATTTGAATTTTATTACCTTTCAATAAATGATCCTTTATTATTATCAGTTCTCTTATGATATTAAGATTAGTATCAAGCGATATAATTTCTGGGAATTCTTCTGCTAAAAAGGGTACGAAAATTCTTCGAGTAACTATATACATAACTTCTGGAGTAAGAAGCGAATCAATATTATATCCAAA
>QEFD01000099.1 GCA_003086435.1 Acidianus hospitalis | reverse complement strand
CAATTAATTCAAAAGCTTCTACATTTTTTATTAATGTTAATAGAACATTAAGAGAATATTCAAAAAAATACGAAGGTAGAGGGAGCATTCATCCAGATTCTCTTACGGTAACTATAGCATATGATAATTCTTTAATATTACAGCAAGGAGAATTTAAGGTAGACGTGGAAACATGTTCTATTTCTAGAGGTGCAATGCTAGTGGATTGGTATAATTTCTCTAAAAGTAAAAACGCTAAAATAGTTTTGAAAGCAGATAAACAGAAGTTTATTAATTACTTATTTTCAATTTTAGAGCAGTCAGCATAAGCTACTACACTCAAGTTAATTACATTAATGCCTTTATTTTTAAGTTGTTGAACTATCTCGTCTATATTTATATCAACATCTATTATCTCATTTTTATCTTCGCATATTACATTTACATGAGGGTTTCTTCTCATTTCGTACCATGTTATTCCGTTTGCCTCGAAGGAATTTATAATTCCTGCACTTTCTAATGCCTCTAGAGCGTTATAAACTGTAGATAAGCTTATGCTTGGTTCGTTTTTCTTTAATTCTTCAAATATTTGTTCACCGCTATAATGGCCACCTTTACTTAGTAATTTAAGTACTGCAAGTCTCTGGGGAGTTACTTTCAATCCCTTCTTTCTTAGTATCTCAACTGGATCTATTTCCATGATGTAACTACTATCATTTTGGAGTAATTAAAATTTATCCATCTTCAACATTTTTAAGATATAAAATCTAATGAATAGTATGAAATATCTTGTAGATATAAGCGTAGAACCTATAGGTACAAATAGTACAAGTATATCAAGGTATGTAAAACTAGTTTATGAAGTGCTTAAGGCTAAGGGAATAAAATTCTATCCAGCTCCTTCAATGACTACTTTGGAAATAGATGATATAACACAATTAGGCTATATAATTAAGGATATTGATGATACTCTAGCTAAAGAAGGGGTAAAAAGAATCGTCACAATCATGAAAATAGACGATAGAAGAGATAAAGAAAACTCCATCGAACATAAGCTAGAAGCAATCAAAATGTAGAGGTATACATTTTTATTTCATATAAATATTTCCTAACTCTATCATCTAATAACGCTCTTGTGACGTCAGTTGTAGTTATTACTCCGGCTAATTTATCTCCTTTTACTACTGGTATTCCTTTAATTTTTCTAGAAGCCATTAATTTTGCAGCACTTGCTAAATCTTCTCCCGCATCAACGACAATGATGTTTGGGCTCATAACTTCACTAACGTTAATTTTGCATTCCTTGTATTTTATTGCAGGTGCCATGTAAAGTAAATCTGTAGTAGTTAATTGACCTTCTATTTTGTCTTCGTTCACTACAATTAATCTACTGACGTCTTTTTCGACTAAAGTTTTAACGGCATTTATTAATGAATCTGATTTTGAAATAGTTATTGCAGGAGAAGTCATGTATTCTTCAGTTTTTTGCAATCCTCTTATCTGTGAAGCGTAGTATTGAGTAAGATCCGATTTAATTATCATACCTAAAGCTTTTCCGTCGTCGCTACATACTACTAAAAGCGGCTGTTTTTTATCTATCATTATTTCTGCAGCTTCAAGTGGATCTATACTCTCATTAACACATACTATATCTTTTCTCATCACTTCCGAAACATAAACCTTATCAAAACTTATTTCTTCTCCTTTTTCGTACACAAATTTTATAATATCTTTCTGAGTTAATGCACCTAAGGGAAAACCTTTCTCGTCTGTAACTATTGCCTTGGGAACATATTCCATTATCATTATTTTAGTCGCGTAGAGTAATGTATCATAAGGCCTCAGAATTATTGAGGATCTAATAATTCCCATATACTAAGATTCTATTTTCGTCTTAAAAAATCATTGAGATTAATAAGTTTAGCATACTATATTAACTTATGGAAAATTTTAGAGAGCTAATTATTGATGCGGTCCTTTCAAAAAGAATTAAAAATTTTAAAGACATAGAAAGTGAAGGTACAAGAAAGAGGAATATATGCTCATATTTTAACGGGAAAATTTGCAGAATAAAATTTGAGGAAAGTGTTGTAAGTTCATGGCTATCTCAAGAGGGTATAACTCCTCATCCTGTTTTATGCTATATTTGTCCATATTTCTCTCTTAAGGAAGAAGAAGAAAGTATCAAGTCAAGTCTCTTTGATATCTATGCGTATTACGCAAAGCTCAAAGAGAGCGTTGAAAAGGAATTACAGTTTATAGAGTCTAGAGTAAATAACTTTGTATATTCTTCCGTATCTCTTAAAAGAAGGAGAGAGGAGTTGATATATCTTTTAGACGATATAAATGAAAAAATAAAGATAACAACGGAACTTATTAAGCTTTCAGAGTATTCTTAATTATGGAAATCTTTAACGATCCACAAGGATATTTACAGTGGTATAAAAGAAACAAAATGATTTACGAAAGCGAATTAAGAGCTGTAAAGAGGCTTAATCTTTCAAATTGCTTAGATATTGGTGCAGGTCCTTCAGTGTTTCATGAAGCAATAAGTGGTAGAATAATCTCATTAGATATTTCAGATGCAATGCTAAGGTTAACAAATCCTACCGAAGATAAGATACAAGCTGATGCGCTATATTTGCCTTTAAGAAATAAGTCGGTTGAATGCACTTTTATTTCAGTTACTATCTGTTTCATAAGCGATGTTGAGAAATTATTACAGGAAGTACAAAGAGTTACCAAAAAAGAGTTCGCTGTATGCATTGTTCCTGAAGATTCTAGTTGGGGTCAATATTATACTGAATTAGGCAAGAAAGGGCACAAATATTACTCCAAAGCTCATTTTATTTCTAAAAAAGAGCTTATTTCCTTAGTCCAGCAGTATTTTGAAATAAAGGATACAATATCTACGTTAAGGTATTCTCCTTTTGATGAACCTAAAGTAGAGGATCCAGAAGAAGGTCTAGAAGGTTCTTATATATGCGTAAAAGCTAAACCAAAAAGTTAGGGAATCCCTTAGGAAGGTATAAATAAATGCAGAAATAGTTTTATCTTAATGAGATCGATAATAGGCTTCTGGGGAGTCTTCGTATTTCTGGTTATAACCTCGATATTAGCTAAAAGTGCGGTTCTTATCTCAGAAGCAATTCACGTTTTCCTTGACGCTTTAATAGTCTCTCTTTCATTTTATTTCTTAAAATTGGTAAATAAGGTAAATTCTTATTATACTTATGGTTTACATAGACTAGAAGTTATTTCATCTTTACTTAATGTTAGTATAATAATTCTTGGTTCTATCATAGGTGTGATAATTTCAGTAATATATCTCATGATGGGGATTAAAGATAATCCATTTTACGTACTTTTTGCTTCATTAATTTCTGCTTTAATACTTTCCTTTTCTCATGAGCATGAAGAGAAAGAAAATAGGGTAAAAGAAAGTATTAATGTTCATATAATATCTGACGTTCTTTCTTATGTTTTAGGTGCATTAGCGGGATTTCTTATCATATTAACTGGATATTATGAGCTTGATCCAATCTTCTCATTTATAATCCTAGGGGTGATGATTATTTACAACTTTAGATATTTTAGTACGTATTTAGATATTATTATGGAAAAATCTCCCATTGATACAAAGCGTATTGAAGACGACTTAAAGTCTGTATTTCCTAAAGTGCACCATATCCATGTTTGGATAATTTGTGACCATTATAAAGTGGCAACTCTCCATATAGAAGAAGATCCTAATGTTACATTAAAAGAGCTTGATGATAAAAGGGAAGTAGCAGAAAAAATACTTTCAGAAAAATATGGAATTAATCACGTTACAGTTCAATTTGAAGCTAAAAGAACTGATTAGGCCACCAACTATTTCCTCTCATGTGATTAAGCCCAAGAATACTGAGAATTCTCTGTCTATCTTCCTTGTTAACTTTAACATCGTAATGAACTTTTAATAAAGGATATGGATATCCCTTTATCGAAACAGAGTACAAACTATCCATTATCTTTTTAATTCCTTCATCGTCTATTCTTCCTGTTAAATCAACTTTAAGAACTCTCTGGCCTTTTTCTAATCTAATATAGAACGAAGTAATTTCAACTCCTTCAAGATTTTTTACTTCCTTATTTTTAGCTAAAATTTTTCCATCGATAGTATGAACAAAGGGTAAAGTAAAGCCTGGATTTTCAGTTAAACTTTCAATCACTGTTATATCCGATATATTTTCTCCAAATAATTCTCTCCCCTTACTATTTTTAGAAATCCACAGAATTTTGCCATCATAATTTTGTATTAATCTAGAAATAAGTATTTGAGATTTTAATATTAAATTCTTTAAAGATTCTTCCTCATTTTCGTCGTTTATTATTTCATCTAATTCCTTCTCTTCTCCTTCTACGTCTTTCCCATTATTAAGTTTTTTCTTTAAACTTCCGTCCATTAGTATGTATTCAGCTTTATTACCGTTCCTTAATGCTAAAGAAAGTTCTAAAATATTCATTATTTCAGAAATTCTTTCTTTAGCAAGGTTTCCAGGCCTAAAAACTCCCATCTTTATTTCATTATCTATTGCACTAACGTTTACTCCTTCACCATATACCGCCTCAGCATTGGTAAGGAATACAGTGCCAACTCTTAATTCTTTTACAAATTCTCCACCATCGATAGCAATAAAACTCTTATTAACTGCAGTAGGTTCATAATCTATCCATATTTTCTTTAGTTTATCTTTAACAGAATCGTTTATCGAATTACTGTAAAACCTTATCTTTTCCAAGATTTTAGGATAATTGTTAGCGAACTCTTCATAAGCTCTCTCAATCAATGTATTCACCTTGTTTTACTATACTTTTATCTCCTTTTTTAGTCACTGATAT
>QEFD01000098.1 GCA_003086435.1 Acidianus hospitalis | reverse complement strand
CATAACGTTAAGTATTCTAAATTATACTAACAATACAGTTTATTTTAACGTGATTGGCGTAGGTAATATATATAAATTATCTATAAACTTAACCGAGCTACTATTGATGGATGCGTATAACGGAAGTTATAAAGCCAATATTTCCTTAGGAAGCGGATTCCCACAATTATCAGAGAAACAGTTAGCCGAATTACGCTCTGGGACTTTCACAATTAATGGCTCTAATGTAGTTATCCAGAATACTACATTAAAACTAGGAAATAATGAGTTTAAGGCATATGAGATAGAGGCTTCAAAATCAACCTTTCTCGGAACTGGGTCATTATACATATGGGTTAATGAGAGTAACGGCATTATTCTTGAAATAAAGGAAGAAGCTTCTTCAGCTCTAGGTACGGTAGTTGTTTACTCAACCTTAACACAATTTGCTTATGAATCCTCATCAAATAATACTAACACTATATCTATTAGTACACCTTTAGATAGTAGTATATTTTCACATCTACCATCAAATCCCATCTATAAACTAGAATTTATAGGGATATTAGCTAGTTTATTTGTAGTTATAGCCATAGCAATAATCTTAATATTACGAAAATTAAAAAGGTGAGTTACTTTTGGTAAACAGATTTATGAGAACTCTTAAATACTAAAGCTGTATAATAATTTTGATGAGTGTTGAAATAGAGCATGTGGATAAGTTTTACGGTAAGAATCAGGTTTTAAAAGATATTAATATGAACATTAAATCCACAGGCTGTTACGCAATTCTAGGTCCTAACGGGGCTGGAAAAACAACACTTTTCAGAGTGATCTCTACCCTCATCCGTCCAGATAGTGGAAGTGTTAGAATTAACGGTTATGATTTATTTAGAGAAAGAGAGAAAGCTTTAGAAAATGTAGGGTTCTTAGTTAGTGTCCCTGAACCACCGGATTTCATGACAGTAAGAGAGTTTATACAATTTTCCGCTAAATTAAAGGGAAAAAATGCTAATTTAGAAGATTTAAACCAGAAATTAGACTTACCAGATTTTAAGGCTAGATGTGGAAAACTTTCTAAAGGACAAAAACGAAGGGTTTACTTAGCAGCCATTTTGGCACAAGACCCTCAAATTATGGTATTAGATGAACCAACTGATGGTCTAGATCCCATAGAAATATATAGAGTTAAGAACGTAATAAAGAGTATCAAAAAGGACAAAATTATACTTTATTCATCTCATATACTCTCTGAAATAGTTGACATGTGTGATTACGTTTATATAATGAATAAGGGAAGAATAATTTACCATAATAACATAGTTAATATACAAAAGGTATTCAGAAGTAGGGTTGTAAGAGTAGAATTTGACTATCCAGTGAGGAAGGAAGAACTAAAGAAAACGCTTTTCGGCTATGCAATAAGTATTACAGTTGACGGAAATAAGGCTGACATAGGGTATGACGGAACAAGCAAGAGTAGAAGGGAGTTAATGCTAAAACTTTTAGAAAAGTATGAAGTGAGATCCTTCTATGATAACACAAATAGCTTAGAAGAAGCATTCGTAAAAATCTTGGGTGTCTTCGGTGACAAGGCTTAGTCAAATATATTATTATAACCTTGTCTTTTATTCAAGAACTAGAAGATTTTCAATTATGATTCCATTAGCATTAGCAATTTCCTTAATAAACACTTTCCTAATACAGTTCCATGTAGTAGCAAAACCCCCTTCAGTATATTTCTTTACAGAAGCAAACTTAGGCTATGCTGAAATACTTTATATTCTAATAGCATCAATGTTCGCTGGAGATCTGGTATCTAGGGATTTCCAAAAGGAAGGATTATTCTTGTTGACACAACCGATAAGTAGGAGAAAGCTATTTTTCGCAAAATTTCTTTCAGCCTTAACAGTATCAATTATCGCTGTTACAGTTTACCTTTTCGGCTCATTTATAACTGCATATCTGCTTTATAAAGACATTATACCCAGTTGGTATCAAATAATACTAATTTCATTCCTTGCAGTAACTGCACTACTATCACTAGTAACACTGTTCAGTGCAGTTATTAAAAGCCCTACTATGTCGATTACATTATCAGTATTCCTATTATTGATCCTATTTCCTCTAGCTCAACAAATATTACAAGACGTTAATAAAACACCTTTATTCTTGATAACTTATGCAATGCAGATAATAACTAATTTAGCGCAACCACCACCGCAAGACTCGTCACAACCCACAATCTTCCAGAGCTTAGAAGTATTTATAGCTTACATAATTTTAGGTTTAGCATTAAGCATAATAATTTACTATAAGAGGGAATTAACTGAGGCCTAATATTTCTATATAAATATTTCGCAAAAAGTGCATTGGGACTTACCTAAACATTAGTATTTTTATCAAAAAAAAATATTTTATTGTATAAATAAAATCTGATTAAAAATCGAACTGACAAAAAATAATAAACGCTGTAACCTTCACGCTGAAGCATTAATTTCGTAATTTTGCCGCTTAAAATTCCTGAAATATGCCTTTAATCGCTCTTCAAATCACGTAGGTTATATCCAAGTAACTTATTATGTCAAAATTAGAAACAATAACCTTTCTGTAAAAATAAATAGAGTAATGGTATTATAGTACTGACTTTCTCCCGCCTTGAGGCGGGAGTTCCCCTCATCGATTCGGGCTTACATCCCTCATTTGAGGGGCAGTCGAAAGGGTCAGAGACCCCTCCCATTAAGATTCATAATTGCAATAACGTCCCTATCGTTCTCATAACCGCACTTTAAACAGCGAAAATACCTATAACCCACCTCAACCATCTTTTTACCACATTTTGGACATGAGACTGAAGAGTATTTGGGGTTAACGTATTGGACTAACAAGCCATGTTTCTTATCTTGCCACTCAATCCAGTATTGGATTCTACGATATTGCATTAAATATAATTTATCCCTAAACTCCTTTGGAAGCTTATCCACATTCTTGAGGAGGTTCTTAAGACCCTCCAACTTAATAACATTAGCACCCATTATCCTTGCAACATCAACAACCCACTTACCAACTTGCCTAGGAAAATTCTCCATAATCCTCCTAGCCCTTTGGTGGAAGGAGTGGATTCTGTTTAGGATCCTCCTATTCTCCCTCCACCTCCTTGGGTACTTCCTCTGCAAATTTTCAGCTAAAGACTTCCAGTGGTGAACCTCATTAATGCGGGTCGGAATCCTAACATAGTGTTTGTCGTCCTTACCAACAACTATCTCATTCATGTTAACGTCTACGGCAACACTTTCCCCTAGTTCAACATTCTCTTCCTCTTCTTGAGTAAGGTTAATATACTCCATTAAAATTAGTATAATTTGGGTGAGCACGGGAACTTTCCATCTGGTTTCCACGTGCTCACCTCCAATTAATTCCCGTGCTCATCCTAAAAAAGTATTATCATCAACGTTCTATTAATAAAGCACAAACAATTCAAATAATTCATTTTATATTAACAAAATTGTTGTCCACACTGTTTGTTCACGAACTTGTGAACATAATCAAGCACGCGGTTCCTCTCCCTATGAGAGTATTTCCTCATCAACACCTTCCCCTTCCTACCGTGCTTTGAAGCAAAAGACTGTATTCTACCCCTCTTCAACTCCATACCGAATTTGAGATTATACAACTCCTTCAAGGAGAAAGTGACGAACTTCTCCCCATCATAAGCGTCTAATGTGTATAAGTTACTATCAATAGATAGAAAGTCAAGGGGAGTAAACCAAGGTAACTTATAACGA
>QEFD01000097.1 GCA_003086435.1 Acidianus hospitalis | reverse complement strand
ATTATGTTCTTAGCCTCTTGGATTCTCCCTAGTCTAATGTAAACCCTTGCCAACCATAAGGAAGCTAGGACAAAGGGATATTTAGCCTCACCTAGGAAGTCCCTCTTATACCTCTTCAGTTGCCCCTTATATAAGAGCTGGTTTTCTATTTCCCTCAACGTATTTAAGAAAGTTTCATCTTGCACGTCAATGAAACCGTAAATTGGTAAAGTAAGTAGTGCGGCATCAACTTCATTACTTCCTACTTTCTTTACGAATATTCCATTGCTAACTCCGTTTTGCAAAACCCACTCCTTTATCTCGTGCCTAGTCTCCTTCCATGGGTTTTCCTTGCCTATTGCGTTCATTAATTTTCCTGCCCTATCTAAAGCAACCCACATCATTACCTTAGAGTGAATATAATGCCCTTGTACTCCTCTCTCTTCCCATATTCCTACATCTTCCAATTTCCAATTTTCAGAAACCCAATCTGCAATGTATTCTATCACGTCAAGGTGGCTCCTTATGTAATTTTCGTCCCCAGTAGCTTCATAGTATTTAAAGAAAGCATCTAAGAAGAAACCTTCTAAATCGAGCTGTAATTGCCCAGCAGCTGCATTTCCTATTCTTACCGGCTTAGAGTTTTCGTAACCTGAAAGCCAAGGAATTTCTTCCTCTTTTGGAGGGACTGAGCCATCAATTGAATATAGGGGATAGATGAAGGGCTTAGAAGTAAATGATACCATTCTTGAGAAGAATTCTATTATTCTCCTAGCCTCTGCAGAAAAGCCCGCAGAGATTAAAGCCTCTGCTACTATTGACGAATCCCTAACCCAAGCAAATCTGTAATCCCAATTTCTCGAACCTCCTTCTACTTCTGGAAGAGATGTAGTTGGGGCAGCAACAATTGCGCCCGTAGGGTTGTAAAGTAAACCTAAAAGTATTCCAACAGAAGTTTGGTAAGCGTCAAGTAATTGGTCTCCGGTATATCCTTCAATTTCTATTTCTGCAATTTTTCCTTTACTCCTTCCCCTCTTCATTGTATTCCTCCAATAGGCTATTGTCCTCTCAAATCCTCTTGCAACGTCGAATTTAAGTTGTCTTTTGCCGAATATTCCGAACCTATCGTCTTTAAAGTAACCCATGTAAATGTAACCCTCACCGTAAACTGTCCAAGAGTTTTCAGAAATCTGGTCAAGTTTGTCGAAAAGGAGATGGAGTTCCAGAAACTCGGAACTTTCAGGATTTGAGAACTTGAAGACTTTATCTGAAAGCCTTTCTATTGTTGCTGGACTTTTGCCGTAATTAAAGACAGGGAGGATTGAAACTTTTAACGGGTTTTTTGCCACAATTTTTCTTACTAATCCGTGTTCTCCGTGGAGTAATAAATCCGTTATTTCGCTCCCGTCTTTTAGTGTAGTGAGTAGAACGTTTGGAACTAAGTATTCCTGCTTTGCTACTTCTCCTGCGATAAAGAAATGACCTCCTCTTTGAGGGTCTAATATTGAGGAAAAAACTGAGGGGGAATCATACCTTGGAAATGTCAACCAAACAATGTCAGTTCCTTTTATTAAAGCTCCTGTAAATTCGTTATTGATGCAGGGGAGAGGTTTCACAAAATTAGAAAAGTTTAGTAGATAATAAAGCATATGCTAAGCATATACAATGCAGTAATACATCCGCGAGTAATACTCCGTCAAAAATTGGTAATGAAGCTATATATGTTGTTCTAAAAGCTGAAGATGAGAATTGCGAAACTTTGAATCAATTAAATATGAGAATAAATCTGTTATAGCCAGAGTAGGCAGAATATATGTAATATACGTGGATATATGCACATAAATCAATTTATTTTAGCTTTGAAGAGTTACAAAGAATTTTTAACATAATTACAAGAATTAATGTATTATACTTGGTAAATTCTTGTCTTTTCCATTTTGTACGCAATTCTTGTGATATATGGCCTAATTAAGTTCCTAAAATTTTCATTATTCTTAGATTAGAAGGAAAATATTTCTGGTTATAGTTTAAGAGTATAGTGATATGCTAATCCTTTTATAACTGGATATATAAGATTTATAAGAAGATTATACAATAAAACCTACTTAAATGTCTTAAATTTCATAAATCCTTGTAGTATTGTGCATAATAGGATTATCATTTGACAATCACACGCCGCTAAAGGGGTTGAGGGATAACGAGTTTGCCGTGACTCTGGTGAAGCCCAAGGGCTGAGGATTGGATACAAATTCATGAAAATTCAATGAATCTCAAACCTACGTTTTTGTATAGATCGATTGATATACTGGTAAACTGAAAAAATGAGCCAATAATAAAACTTACTATCTAATTAAAATCTGTTATTCTCTCCTGCAAAAACTTTTTTATTTTAATATATAGAATATGCCTATGAGCTTTCAAACAGACGTAATTGCGTTACAGAAATTAAAAGACGCTTCTCTGTGGTTTATAATTATAGGAGTATTAGCCCTCATAGGGATAGTAGCTATCGTTGCGGCTTTAGTCACGGCTATAGCAGACTTAGTTCTTTTACTCATGATGGCCATACCAAAGCTTAGGGACGCATTTCAAACTTTCGCTTCTACTGGGAAAGATGTTTCGAGAGGCTTTACAGGGATTGACTTAATTTTACCAGGAAATGTTATCTATTTAATAGGAGGAATATTAGGTATAGCGGGAATATTTTCTGCCAGTTTAGGTTTAGTAACTGTTGGAGGTATAATAGTATTATTAGCTGAAATAGTTCTCTTTATAGCTTTTTTACTCATAGGTTTAGTTATTTACAGTCTTGGTAGCTTTTATAATAATGATATGCTAAAAATTGGTGGAATTTTAATTATTATTCCTTTCATTTCATTTGTGGGCTGGATATTATCTTACGTTAGTGTAGACGATATTATAAGGAAACTAAGCGGAGGAATCATGATGCCCCAACCTTATACAGCTCCTTTGATGTATCAACCGCGGGTTTATCAAGTAGGACAAGGAATAATAAGACTGGACGGTACTGTTACGCTTACCCTATATTCGCCTATTACTGTAAATATAGTAAGTGCCTCTATAGATAATACTCTTTACACTACAACGGACGTAAATCCTAATATGTTAAACCCTGGAAACAATTCTGTAACAATGAGATTTCTGGGAGTAACGGGATTAGTTCCAGGGAATAATTATTATCTTACAATTTACTTATCAAATGGAACGAGCATTAAGGCAGTTGTAACTTGTACTCCTACTTAGCTAGAAAGTGATTAAGAAGAAAGAAAAAGAATAAAATACATCTCATTATTTTTATTCCTCACTCTCTTCAACTTCTTCAATTTCTTCTGTAACCTTTTCCTTTTCAGCCTTCTCTTCCTCCTCCATGGCTTTCCTCATTTCATCAACTTCTTCCTTCGGTAAAGGTTCAACTGTAGCAGAGAAGTTAGTGATCTTTAAGTACTTATCCCACTCTACAACAATTCCGTTATCCGTTATTTCCATAGGATGCCTAACCATGGAAATCTTTGTATCTCTCATCTTCCATACAATTATTGACCTATACATTTTACCCTCAACCTCATCAAGGTCCATTCTAATAATTCCGTCTACTGCATGCTCAACCCCTGGCCCTCCAAAGCCTCTTTCTCCTACGGAAACTTGGCTAACGAAAAACGCAGTGCAGCCGAGTCCCGAAATTATCCTCTTTAAAGTCATTACAATTCCCCTAGCCATTGCTGGTTTCGTTAAATAAAGCGTACTTACAGAGTCTATTGCAACTCTAGTAGCCTTTAGGTCTTTTATAGCCTGCCTCAGAACATCTGCTAATTCCTTAACATCGTCAACATTCTTTACCACATATCTTTCCTTTTGTGCAGTTGATCCGTAACCTCCAGTAAAAGCATCAACTATTGCGAATTTTCCTTCCTTCTCAAACTTTGTCACATCCCAGCCGAAGTGATGAAAACTCCTTAATACGGAGACCGGGTGCTCTTCTAAAGCTACATATACTCCTGCCTCTCCTCTAATCAATCCGTTATAAATGAACTGTTGTGCTGAAATTGACTTACCCGTCCCTGGACCTCCAGAAACAAGGACGATGTTCCTTTCAGGAATACCTCCATATAGTATTTCATCCAAACCTGGAATGTAAGTCCTAACTCTTCTTACGTTCATAAGGTTAAATATTCTTTAAAATATAAAAAATCAACTAACTTCTTTATTGTTTGTTTTATCTGAGTTACTTCTAGTAGTAGTAATAGATATATTACTACTTTGTACTCCTAAAAAATAAAAAATCAAGGATACCACTGAAACTATTGCAGATGCTTCATAAAAGTTAATTAAATTTAGAGCACCGTCGCTACCTATATAAGTCATTATAGTTAGGAAGGCAATATCTCCTATGTACCACAAGGATTTAACAAAGTCTTCCTTCACTTTGTAGATTGCACCAAAAATTAAACTTCCTGCAGTAAGTAAAATTACAGCGTAAGGAACTAAAGGCCAACCAGACCAGAATACTATTAAAGATGATGAAATAAAAGCTAAAGGTGAGACTACGGGAGTCAATTTATTCTTTATAACTCCTCTTCTCCATAGAGAACCCATTACTACGGGATTCACTGAAAAACCTATGTAACCTGCAACAACGCTGTCGGTAATTAAGCCGTAAATTGTTGGCAAAGGTGAGGAAATGTAAGTTACCACTGAACCTACAATTGCGAAAACTATTAAGCTCCAGTAAGGTATTGAGTACCTTTCGTGCAATTCCTTCATAGATGAAGGCACGTATCCAGACCTACCCATTGCAAACAAAACTCTCGTCCCTGCACCCAGGTAAATATATCCAGTAATAAACGGTCCTATAATACCTATTATTAAAGTAAGAAGAAGTAAAGGTGAGGAATGAAGGCCTGAGGCAATGTCAATGAAAGGATTTCCTGGAAGTGATGATAATGAGGACCAACAACCCTGTTTTATGCCTAATTTGCTCCAATTCAAGGATGCAACAAAGGCAATTGAGAAAATTACGTAAATTAAGGATTGACCTAAGATAGTTATTAGTATTGCACTACCAAGCTTTTCAGTCTTAGCTTCCTCTGCATAATCTGGTATAACTCTAATTCCTCCGAAGGCAAACATAGCTAAAGGTATTGCTGAAAATACTCCTACAAAACCGAAGGGAAGAAAACCCCCGTAAGCAGTAAAATTATTAGGAATGAAAGATAATGCGATTACGCCTAAGGCTACAGCTAGGTAAAGAATTAGCTTTACTCCTCCTCCTATGAGGGTAGATTTTCCGAAGAACTTAACTCCGAAATAATTGAAAGGAACGAAAAGCAATAAAATTGCGACACCTATTAAAACGCCTTCAGTAGTAGGAACTCCTGAAGAACTTATCAACGAGGGATAAAAATAGTCCAATCCCTCAACTACCGCAAGGGCCTCAATAGGTGGTATAAATAAATACCAAATGAGGTCTGCCATTGCGTTTATTAAATTAGTAACCTTTCCATGGGAGTATATTGCATATCTAGATGGCCCTCCTGCCTCTGGATAAACTCTCGATAGTTCTACGTAAGTTAAGCCTACGAAAGTGTAAAATATCGAACCTAGTACCCAGGCTAAAATAACTCCCGTACCAGCTATGGCAGACATTCCTGCAGAGCTGAAAAGGACTCCAGTCCCAACTGCACCAGAAATTCCTAAAATTACGAGTTCCATGAAACCAAGTTCTTTACGTAGAGGCATAAAGAGTAAAAATTGTAAGAGATATTTAAGTTTTTCATCTTAACAAATTTTGAAGTTTATCCTAGTTCCTATGTTTTTACTAACGTAAAAGAATTTTTAAGCCCTATAACTGTGAGGTTATCGGTTATGGATAAAATCTTTTCAAACTGATTAAAATCTTTCAAACCGTGAGAGAATATTTCCCACCAAATATGTGAAAAATAATCAGCTACTTGTAACGGTAAATATAAGGGAGTCAAAGATTTAGAGGACGTAACTTTTGTACTCTTTTTAACAATTTTAGATAATACATGATCAAATATTGGATTATCATATACTGCGTAGGAGCACTTATCTATTAATTTGGATAAGGGGAAAAAGAAGGAGTTGACGAATTTCCTATTTAGTATTATTATAACTCCTCCTCTAATACCGTGCTTTATTAAAGAATCTAAGAGTACCTCCCTAACTTTTTTATCGTCATGGTAAGCGTGGAAAACGTAATTGGGTTTATTAAGAATAGCCCTAGCCTCTGATATTGCCCTCCCTATATTACTTTTCTCTATTGAGGAACTTTCATCAGATATAGCGTAACCTATAACATAAGGCGAACTTATGTCGTGGTCTCCAGAAGTATCTATGCCAAGAAAACGCATAAAACATTTATTAATGCTGAGGTATATATATTATTGATGACGATGAAGCGGATCCTCCTGTGTATGCAGGGGGGATGATGTGGAGGAATTATTAATACATCTAGTAGTTGATTTCATTTTTAGAATAGTGGCTAAAGTCTTACCATTAGGTCAAAGGAGGACAAGCCATTTACTTTAGGTTAGGCTTAATATTGTTGTAAAGAAAAATATTAATTTTTATATACTCTTCTCTCATCTCTCTAATAGATGCAAAGGATTAAGATCTTTGCTTACAGTTGGATCATAACTTTTCTACAGCTACTCTTCCGCTCAGCGTGGGGCGTTATATCAGTGCCGGTAGCAATGCAGTTTCATTTAACCTCTGTGCAAATAGGACTCGTTTTAACGTCGTTTTACGTAGGTTATGTAATTTCCTCAACTCCCTGGGGCTTATTTATTGACATTCACGGAGTAAAATACGCAGTGCTTATTTCTTCGTTAGTATCTTCAATAGTTATTCTACTAATATTTCTCTTTCCATCTTATGATATAATTTTATTATCTTATTTATTGTCTGGTTTTATAGTTTCAGCCTTATTTCCTTCTTCAGTTAAAATTGTTTCAGTTAAACTCTCTCCTCTCTATTTTTACTTAGGAATGCTAGAAAGCTCCGCACCTCTTGCCGTGCTTTTACTTGGTTTACTTTCCGGATTGCTTTACAATTATTGGAGGATATTCTACCTTTTACTTTCCGTAAGTTTACTCTCTGTTTTCTTCATAACCCTATCCATGAAAGATGATTACGTGAGCGGAAAAAGAAGAGAAACTAAAGTATTATTCACGAGGTCGATTCTCCTTTCAATCCTAGTAAGATCTGGAGAAATGTGGGTTTCTTGGGGGACTACCGCTTGGTTATTCCCATTCTTGGTTTTATACTTCCACTTCTGTAACTCGTCTTTAATTTTCCTACTCTTTTCTTTAGGCTTAGTTTCCTCTACTGTAGTTTCGAGCAAGCTACCTGGCTTAATAGGGGAAAAGAAAGTAGTCCAAATTTCGCTCATACTTTACGTGTTATTCCTCTTTCTCTTATTCTTAACCAGGATAGGTTGGCTATCCTTCTTTTTAGGCATTTTCTCTTTTTCCTTTAGGTCTCCTACTGACACTTTGATAGTGAAATTTGCAGGAAAAGAGAATTCAAGCAGTTCAATAGGTCTTGCGAACACTATTTCTCAAATAGGCTCATTGCTAGCTCCAATAAGTATAGGCTTTGCCGTTAAATTCTCTCCTTTGCTGGGAATTTTTACCCTATCTGCAGGAGCTCTTCTATCCTTGGCCGTCTCTTTCTTAATTTAGCGTCAGAACGCAGGCCTTTCTTCACCGTTCATTGGGGCTGTAGCCTTCTTCATCCGAGTTTTTAATTACTTGTAGGTTTAAAAAGGTTGAGCTAGCAAAATTCTTCAGTTTTTCAATAGGAATGTATAACTAACTCAATGCGAGATTTGGAATTTATTTTGATCCTTCTATTTCAACTAATAGTAAATAGGATGTGCTCTTACGATTATGTAACTGAAGGAAAAAGGTAGCCTAAAGAGTATGGAAAGATATTTTAATAAATCTATTTTATTAAATTATGATGGAAGAGAAGGAAGTTGTATTAAAGGCTTTAGAAAAAGTAGATAAGTGGTATGTACAACTGGCTGGAATTAAAGGTGACGAGCTACTCATAGTCTCGCAAAAGGAAGTTCCTAAAGAGATCGAAGTAGAAGGTAGAAAGCTTACAATAAAGCATTATTCTCCTGAAGAATACCTTACCGTTATTACAAAGGATGAGAACGAGTTCCGCTCTTACCACGTTTATTATTTTGTTAAAATGTACATGAGGAAGGTTCTGGACTTGCTTGCCTATCTAGAGGTAAATAGGATTAGGATTGACGAGAGAGATTTGCTATGAGAAAATAACCAAGGTCAAAGTTGTTAAAATTCAATTCTAGCCAATATTTATATATTATGTAACAAAGTTACCCATATGAAGTTAGGCTCAGAATGGTTCCCCGTGGTTATAGGAACCTTCGCATTATCTTTAGTAAGTTGGATGAATTCTATACTCTTTAAGTTACAAGTTCTTTTTGATGTAGGAAAAGTAATATACTTTCTAGCTCTGGTAATTTTTGCCATAATATTTTCTGGCTGGATATCAAGGATAATGACTAACTGGAGAGAGGACATGGAGAACTTGAATAGGATAAGCTTTACTGCCTTCTTAGGAGTAATATTATTCATTGCAGGCTTCTTTTTCATGACTTATGTCGAAATAAATTATGAAATAGCTTACGCATTACTAGTTCTTTACTTCTTGAGTTATTCCATCGTGTTTTCAGTTAACGTATACTTAGGATACAAATTATTTACCAAGGGCGTTAGACAGAACGAAATATCTTACGCACTATTAGTTCCAGCAATAGCACTTTCTGCTAACGTTATATTAAGTGCTCCACTATTACCTCCTTCTTTCCCTTTCATATCTACTTACTTTGTTAAAATCGTGTATTTTATCATGTTATTCTCAGTTGGTATAACTTTCTTTCAAGTGATATTTATAGGTAGTATAGCCTTCCTATCTCACGTAATATATAAGGAAAGTTCAGCCACTATAATGATTCCCGTGGGTGCATCAAGCGTATTAGCTATCAACGTGTTAGTATTTCCGTCTTATAATTACCTTCACCTCTTTTATTTCCCTCCAGAGTTTGCCTTAACACTAGCAATAATGCTCTGGGGCTTCGAAATATGGAATTCACTAGTTGCACTTATAATTACAGTGAAGCACATAAAAGATAAACCTTCGCTAACTAGCTGGGCCTACGTATTTCCTTTAGCAATATCTTCCTTCTCAGACTTTATGCTTTACCAAGAAACGTCGCTTCCGGTGTTTGAAGCTACAGAAGTCGCCTTCTCATTGGCTATCGTGTTACTTTATGCTTACTCTTTAAGGAATACTATCTTTGTTTTAAAGAATAAGGTCTAAAGTCTCACAGAAACCTTGAAAGTAAAAGTTGCAGTTTCTCCTTCCTTCAGAGTTATTAGCCCTATGCCGTTATGAAATGCATCTGGAGCACCGCTCATAGGCTCTACGGCTACTGCGGAAGGTTGTCCGGTGTATATTTGAATAAAATTCATATTTTCCTTTTCTATCGTTACTTTTGAATAATCAGAAATTAAAGTTACATTTCCTTTAAGTAGAAAACAATCGTCGTATTCTCCTTGAGTTATTGTAAAATCTTCCATTTCTCCGGTAGGTATTTTATCCTTCATTATGAGCCTTTTAGCTTTCTCAGGAAAGATCCTCCAATTGCCCTTAATTATGAAGTAAGGATGAGCTCCTACGACTAAGGGAGCTTCTTCGCCCTCGTTTTTCACACTGATCGCGGTGGTCAATGAAGAGGAGTCGAGAGAGTACTTCACCTTGATAAAGAGAGGTGACGGATAACCGGGATCCTTCAAGTAAAGGGAAAGAGTTACTTCGTCACTTTTTAAGCTTTCAACGTCCCATATTTTATCCCTAACTAAGCCGTGTATTGCGTTTCCTTCAGAATTCTTAGGGAGTTCGTACTTTTTACCTCTCCAATAATATTCTCCTCCTTTTATTCGGTTAGCAAAAGGGATTAGTAAAGCCATTCCTCCTCTAGTTTGTCTCTCCCTACCTTCTAGCAGTATATCCTTTGATTTAACTTTGAATGAATATAAATAAGCACCCTTATCTAAGATTTCAGCTTCCGTATCTCCTTTTTGAATGTGCATATGAGATCATTTATTCATAGATAAAAAATTTTTAACATCACGGGAATGTTAACGTCATTTAATTAGATCCTTAATTCAGTTTGAATTTTAGAAAATAATGAATGGAAAGGAGAAGAAGTGATTTAGATTTTAAAATTTTCCTATCGATTTTCCACCCAAGTTTCATTGAATTTAAAAGATATAATACGAAAAATTTTTATCGCATTACGTATCATTCTGAAGATATTCTATAATGTTTAATATGACAGTTAAAGAGTGATACTTTACTTATTATTATTTTCATCAATGTTTAATATAAATTCTTATATATATGAAATATATCATATATATTAGAGAAACATGTCGGAAGAAAAGTTGGAAAAACTAATGAGAATAAAGGGAGCAGTAGCTGCTGGACAATACAAATTAACTGGAGAACTGGTAGCATATAAAGGAGAAATACCGAAGGAAGTTGCAGAAATGGTTGCCGAGATGTGCGCAGCAAATACAATGATGGCAAAGATGCAGGCAGACGGCTTCTCTGCTTTTTCGAAGATGAATTGGAAGCCATTAATAGGTTGGGCAGTCGCTGCAGGAGAATACGCTGTCTGCGTAGTTGGAGAATATGGAGTATTTGTGAAATTAAATGAGGCAGATTTTAATGAAATATTCAAAACTTTAAGAGAAGTTGCAGGAATTTGAGGTAGTGAAGACCTTAAGTCAATTTTTTCTTTTAGTTATCATTTCGTCTTTTATTCTAAATTCTTTAGGAACTTTTGGAAAGAGCGCATCGTAGTTAAGTTTTAATCCAATAGCGGTTATAGGAGGAAGTAAAATATAAGCTAGGAAGAGTGCAGTATCTCCTATTGGTAAAAAGAGCAAAGAGTTTGCAGTAGGAATTACAGTAGCTAAGATTATTGGTATAGATATGCAACAGCTCCCTCCACCTATTACTCCTAAAAGAGGGGCTAACAGAATTACTTTAGTCCTAGTTAACCTAGAGGAAATTTCAAGAACCCTCATAATATTTGCAGTAACTAAAGTAGCAATAATTAAGCCCATTACCATCGCGTAAAGTGAAAGTTCGAAATAATAGTTGGGAGGGAAGCCTCCAGCTATTGAAGGGTTAAATACTAAATTCATTACAGCAGTATACAGTCCTGCTGGATATAGAGGAGTGAAAGAGAACGTTATGAATGGATTTTGTACTGTAAATAAAATTCCGTAAAAGCCAGTCAATAGCCTTTCTAAAGCTATGCTGTAAACAAAGTAATGTATAGACAAGTAAGAGAAGAATATTATCAAGGCAGTTCTACCTTTCTTCAGATAGTGTAGAGGTTTCCTAAGTACAGTCTTTATCAAAAGAATTAGGAGAGAAGACCAGAATATTAAATTTCCAAATGTAGAATATAGGAAATAATCCGGTGAACTTGGAGAAATATAAATTATGAAAAATCCCGCTAACATTAAGATAAGGTATCTAAGAAGAGAGGAAGAAAAAAAGGAGGTGTCTTTCATTATTCCCTCACGATGGTAAGTGGAAGCTTACTGGTGCGAAGGTTAGCCTTGCCTTAGTCTCCTCAGATAGTGTACCTATCTTCTGTATATTAACCCAGCTCCACTTCACCATTTGATTATCTGTCACTGGGTCAACCGTGGGTGTAGTAGCATTATTTGCTCCGGGCTTAACTTCGAATGCCATTGCTAAGAATAGCTGACCTGGAGGCACAGTGTCAGAAATCCAAACTATTGCATCTACTGAACCATAGTCGTTATAAAGTTCTACAATATCTCCGTTCTGTAACCCTTCGTTCTGGGCGTCAGTGGAACTCATCATGACTATTGGGTAAGGAAGCCTTTGTAATATTTCTGGAATTTGATAGTCTATCCATCCGGACTGGAAGATTATGTTCCATCTACCGTTATTTAACCAGTACTTGTATTTGCTCTGTAATTGTGCGGCATAACCGAAGACTCCTACGTAAGGAGTTGGGAATGGGTTAAATCCGTTAATCACGTAAGGTAATAGATCGTTCCAGCTGTAACCGAACATTGACTGTAGATCGTCAATGCTTATGTACTCCACTTTCCTAGTTATGAGTGGTAACGTTATTGTCTGTCCAGAGGGAGTAGTTCCTACTGTAATTGCTTGATTAGGATTAATCGTTACTTCTTCAACTCTTAATTTTCCGCTAATTGCCGGCTCTGCATAATTAACTAAGCCGTAAAGGGTAAAGCTACCGTCAGAGTTGGTAGTCTTACCAAGTATTGGTAATTGAACTCCTATAGTCCTTGCAGCCTTGAGATCGTTTAAATCTATTTGAGCCCATCCTGGAGCCCAGTGCGGTACAATATATCCATAAGGCCAGGACTTGAAGTTTGTAGGTCCATTAGCTACGTAGTAATTCCAGAGATCGTTATAAATGTTGAACCAATCGTAGTCGTAGTAGAACTCAGAATAACTGCTGATTAACGATAAAGGTTGAGTGTTTTGTATCATGTGAGCACTCAAGGAATTCCAGATTTGGTTGAAGGCTTGGTAAATCCTTTGAGCTTGTGGCGAATTCTGCTTTCCTTCTGCTTGATATAGTTGGTAAATCTCGTAGGCAATCATTGCGTAAATCCAAACGTCCGGCATAGCACTCCCTGGTGGAGAGTGGTAAACTTCGTCCAGTCTAAGTCTTCTATCGTGTCCGTCCCATCTTATTTCATAAGTTTCTCCGTGGTTTGAAGCTGAAGGCAATAATAAATGAGCTGCCCTCTCAAGAACTCCGTTTTGCTGTAATATTATATCATTGCCTACAACGAATAGTGCTCCAGGAACAGCATTTGACCCACTAAGGCATGAAATTACTGCATTTGCATAAGTGTCTGGGTCTGGGAAGTTAGGTAATGGTGCACCAACGTTCTGGGTATTATATTGTCCGCTGAGTATTTGTGAGTCAGTGTTTGAAGAAGGTATTCCTAGATTAATGGTATTTTCTACGCATTCCTGTAATAGGTGAGCTCTATTATCAATTACTTGGCTTAATTTTTCAGCGCTCATAGTCAGCTTGTAAGGATTGGCAGTGAATACCCAGAGTACTTTTCCATAACCGCTATAAATCAAGTAATCAATGACAGGATTATCTTGATATACTTGAGGCACTAGCGTAGATGTGTATTGGTTATAGAAGTTCTTAATGAACTCTGCTATAGCAGTGCCTGTAACAGTTTGACCTTGTGCTTGTAATTGCTGTGGAACGTATTCATGCATTTGAATCCAGTAGTTTCTAGGGGCATTTAAGTTACTTGACCACGGTGGTGGAGGCGGTGCTGGGAACGCTGCTCCTCTCTGATGTCCGAAACCTGTTGACACACCACAGCCAGGTCTTCCGGATAATGCACCGCTAATTATTCCTAAGTTAGCTATGGCGTAAATTGGTGTATAATTACCAGACCATATTACTCCTTTTTCAAACTCTATTAGGGTTCTCTTATAGAATGATTGCCCGCTACTATTAGTCTTTGGTGCAGCAATAATGTCTCCTATTAGCTGAATAACACTTTGCGGAACTCCAGTTATTTGTGAAGCTTCTGATAGCCATTCGTCTAGAGACTTTGATTGTAAGTATTGTATGTAATATTGGTATGTCTGCTTATTGAATTGAAAACCGTATTGGCTGGCGTTTTGATACATTGTGACGAAATGATTAACTACGTCAGGGTATGTGTAATAAATGTATGCTGCAATAGCGTTTGCCAACTCAGCGTCAGTCCCGGGATTAACTTGAGCGAAAACTACGTATTGGTGATTAGGATTATATTGACCATTATACACTGCTCCAGCAGTTACATCATATCCTTGCATCGCATCTTGTACGCTAACTCCTAGCTTTGCAGTTACGGCCTTAACTGTCTCGGAAGGCCTTGCTTCAACTATTATGATATTTGCAGGTAATGCGGGTTCACCGCTCTCAAACCAGGCTTGTTTCCTATCTATTGTAGCTCCAGTAATATTATCGAATATGTGCTGGATTAGATTGACCGTCGATGTTGTGTATTCGTTAATTCCCCACAAGATGAGGTTATCTGCTATAGTAATATCGAGCATACTTGCAGTGTCAGTACCGTTACCGTTGGTCGCCTCCATTAATGCGTCTTGCGTAAATGAGAATGCTACTTGATAGTGGAACCTTACGAATGGAGTAGCTAAACCCATGTGAAGCAATAATCCAGGCATTAAGTTGCTAAATACTCCTCCACCTTGGCCTCCGCCGTGGTCTGCCCTTATAGCCAGAACTTGAACAGCACCGGGACCAACGGGGTATTCGAAGGTTTCATTATCCATGTAATATTTAAGTATCTTTGCCGCTACCTTAATCGCATAACTCCAACCAACTGGCTGTAAACTACCGTTCCACCTTATCAATGGCGTCTTTATTCTAGATTGATAGACTGCAAAACCAGAGGCAACATCACTGAAGGGACTCCAGTTCCTTTGAGCATTTCTTCCTCCTCTGGTGGAATAATTACCTTGGTTCACTGGGCATTCTGGGCTGGG
>QEFD01000096.1 GCA_003086435.1 Acidianus hospitalis | reverse complement strand
GAAATAAGGAAGAACTGAAAGTTAACCACGTCATTGAACCGCTGTTGTCGAGTATGTTGAAATAAGGAAGAACTGAAAGTACGTTACTTACTGGAACGCCTTTATGCTTCTCTTCGTTGAAATAAGGAAGAACTGAAAGTTTGGGTGATATACCCAAGCTTTTGGCATTAGCTAGTTGAAATAAGGAAGAACTGAAAGTTTGACTTATGCTAAAGCCCTTTTGGGCTAATTCAGTTGAAATAAGGAAGAACTGAAAGTCTTCTCTTATTGGTGTAGCACTTAATCCTAATCTGTTGAAATAAGGAAGAACTGAAAGATCATCACGCATGAATAAGTTAATTCCTTTTTTAGTTGAAATAAGGAAGAACTGAAAGTGGCTTTACGTGGCCGACAAGTTTATAGGCAAAAGTTGAAATAAGGAAGAACTGAAAGTACCGTCATTGCGTACATACCTTAACACAAAATAGTTGAAATAAGGAAGAACTGAAAGCTTATATTCTGCAGAATAATGAATCCTGTTGCACTGTTGAAATAAGGAAGAACTGAAAGTATTTGAAGTTTTATTTGAAATTTGAGGATTTACGTTGAAATAAGGAAGAACTGAAAGTATTTAATTCCGCAAAGTGATAAATTAATTGTCTTGTTGAAATAAGGAAGAACTGAAAGATACGCTGTACTAATTTAATTCTTGACTTTCCTTGGTTGAAATAAGGAAGAACTGAAAGAATACTTCAAAGTGTGTTAAAAAATATCGAAAATGTTGAAATAAGGAAGAACTGAAAGTGATGACCCAATGGAGATAAGAGTACAGCAGAATGTTGAAATAAGGAAGAACTGAAAGATGTATCTATCGGCGGTATACAACCACGGCTGGAAGTTGAAATAAGGAAGAACTGAAAGCCGACAAGAACGGACTTCAGAAACTTCGCTATAATGTTGAAATAAGGAAGAACTGAAAGGAAATTTCATTCGGTATATTTTCAATAATGTCCTGTTGAAATAAGGAAGAACTGAAAGTCTTGACGATTTCTTCTAGGTCTTCTAGTATATTGTTGAAATAAGGAAGAACTGAAAGTGAGATACTAGAACTACTAAGGACAATTGTGGAAGTTGAAATAAGGAAGAACTGAAAGTAGTCTACACCGCAAAGATAATTTTCTTTAAATGGGTTGAAATAAGGAAGAACTGAAAGCAAAACTGTCGCGTTAAGAGTTAAGATAAGCGAGTTGAAATAAGGAAGAACTGAAAGCCTACTGTAGAAGTTTTTAATGAAACTACGAAACGTTGAAATAAGGAAGAACTGAAAGTACATTTAAGTAAATTCTAAATACATTCCTCATCAAGTTGAAATAAGGAAGAACTGAAAGAGAAACCCACTATTTAGACCAGTTTCAATTCGTGGTTGAAATAAGGAAGAACTGAAAGCCACTTGGCAATATAGTTGCAAAATTGATTATGTCTGGTTGAAATAAGGAAGAACTGAAAGAATAGCTCTATACAACAACCACAAACCACAAATCCGTTGAAATAAGGAAGAACTGAAAGAAAAGATAAATCTGCAGTCGATATTTATATCCAAGTTGAAATAAGGAAGAACTGAAAGCTATGTAACGCATGATTTTAAGCCTGTTAGAATTGTTGAAATAAGGAAGAACTGAAAGCTAATTCTTAATTTTGACATTTTTATCCCTATTTCGTTGAAATAAGGAAGAACTGAAAGTCATAACCAATCTCTATACCTCCATTTTCATCTTGTTGAAATAAGGAAGAACTGAAAGTAATAGATACTGTTGCAGCAGAGCAGATGGGCGTGTTGAAATAAGGAAGAACTGAAAGAGTATTCGGGTCAAAATTCCATCCTTTACGTTTTTGTTGAAATAAGGAAGAACTGAAAGTATAAAAATAAAATTTCGCTCCAGGAAAAGAAACTGGTTGAAATAAGGAAGAACTGAAAGATAAGTGCATATATATCCTGTTCAATTCGGCTATCCGTTGAAATAAGGAAGAACTGAAAGCTGTTCTGCAGTCTACACAGAAAGCAAACTTTTAGTTGAAATAAGGAAGAACTGAAAGTTCGTAGTATCCCACGTCGTAATTATAGTTACGTGTTGAAATAAGGAAGAACTGAAAGTTCTTTTCCCTAAAACTAAGGAGACTGAAGGGGAGTTGAAATAAGGAAGAACTGAAAGACGAACTTGTTCTCGGCGTGAAGACGGAGCAACAGTTGAAATAAGGAAGAACTGAAAGTATACAATAGTACCATTATCCCTTTCAACTTTATAGTTGAAATAAGGAAGAACTGAAAGCGTATTTCGTCATAATTGCCAATTTTCGTGTTTCGTTGAAATAAGGAAGAACTGAAAGATGTGACCTATCTCTGCTATCCCTGATAAAGCTCCGTTGAAATAAGGAAGAACTGAAAGCGTTTAAAGTCGTTCTTGACGATATGTTAAGGTTAAGTTGAAATAAGGAAGAACTGAAAGTTTCGTCTTTTGATTTACTATGGTTTCTACTCTCACGTTGAAATAAGGAAGAACTGAAAGACACCACCACCCCAAATAACTAATGAAGAAAAGAAGTTGAAATAAGGAAGAACTGAAAGGAGATTGAAACTTATTATACTAATTATGCCGAAAGTTGAAATAAGGAAGAACTGAAAGTCAATAATCACGTTCAATACGTACGGTGTATCATGTTGAAATAAGGAAGAACTGAAAGCTTTTTGTGTTTGTGCTTCTTGTTCTATTATTTCTTGTTGAAATAAGGAAGAACTGAAAGTTCTCCATCCTTATCTTCAACAATTCTCATATGTAGTTGAAATAAGGAAGAACTGAAAGTCGGGGTGTGGCATCCCCTCCTGCACGCTCCCCTTGTTGAAATAAGGAAGAACTGAAAGCTCTCACAAATTCGTTTGTAGTCGTACCACATTTGTTGAAATAAGGAAGAACTGAAAGCTTGAAAATTTAAAGTTAATAAGAAAAAATAATAAGTTGAAATAAGGAAGAACTGAAAGACTCCTGTCCCTGAAACCAAAAATCCTGAAACCAAAGTTGAAATAAGGAAGAACTGAAAGTTTTTTAAATAACTGCTCATTACTGTATAAATCTGTTGAAATAAGGAAGAACTGAAAGCACTATTCCTCCTTGACTCCTTAGAAAATCCAAAGTTGAAATAAGGAAGAACTGAAAGTCGTCCCTCAAAGCCTTTATCACGACGCTCAGTGCAGGTTGAAATAAGGAAGAACTGAAAGTAAATTATTTCCGTAATCAACACCGCATAAGTAAGTTGAAATAAGGAAGAACTGAAAGTACGATATGAGATATGGTTTAACGTTGAGCGTGAGTTGAAATAAGGAAGAACTGAAAGTTCTCAATGAGTGTAATACTTGTGGAGAACAGTACGTTGAAATAAGGAAGAACTGAAAGTGATACCGCATTGCTTTCTGTTCTGCTTGCTCTCGTTGAAATAAGGAAGAACTGAAAGGCGTCAACTATAGATTGTCTTATATGTCTCCTTTCAGTTGAAATAAGGAAGAACTGAAAGACTTTCTGATATTTTCATCATCACAAGTTGCTAAGTTGAAATAAGGAAGAACTGAAAGCTACTGCAGAATTAACGTCATCAGATATATCTAATGTTGAAATAAGGAAGAACTGAAAGAAAGCTGTATTTTTGCTGTTTTTTCACGACGATTAGTTGAAATAAGGAAGAACTGAAAGTGGGCTCCACTTTTAGTTGTTTGCAATCTAGACCTGTTGAAATAAGGAAGAACTGAAAGAACCAATGTGGGATATTCTCCGGCTTATTTGCTAAGTTGAAATAAGGAAGAACTGAAAGAACGTTATAACTGTTTATATGGTATAAATTTATGGATTAAACTGAATTTAAATCATTTTTAACTTTCTTTATGTGCGCCATCATAATGAAAGCAACGTAAATAGAAAAGAAATTAAATTGGAATATATATTATCATTTATGACTGGCGAGATTGTAGGAATTTTATCTAGTCTAGATCCCAATAAATTTGAAGATTTCATTATAAGTAATGTATTACCTAAGTTAGGTTTTTCACACATAGTAAGAACTGGCGGGCCTAACGATAAAGGCTGCGACGCACTAGCTGTTAAAAATGAAGTATATGCTTCCTATAAATACTGTATACAAATAAAAAGATATAATAGATCGAGAAGAGTTGGGATTGATGACGTAAGGGAAGTACTCGATGGGATTGATGTATATAAATGCGATAGAGGATTAATAATAACTACATCTGACTTTTCGCCTGAAGCTATACATAGAGCGAGATCTAAGAATGTTGAATTGGTTGATGGGAGTACACTAGAAAACATTATATTAAACTATGGTATTAACGTTCCATTAGTTCCTTTAGAAACCAAGGAGCATATTGAGATGCATACAAAAGAAGAAGAAAGTTATACGTTTAAAGTTAAGGACGATGGAATTTATTTTCCGATTTCTATTACTGAGGCACTTAATCGTGCAAAAAATAAGATAGCCTACCTCGGAGAGCCTAAGTTGTCTTCAATTACAATAACCGCAAAAAGGTTATATATTTTCTCTATTAAAGCATCATTCAAGGTATACGGTAAAGGTAGAAGAAGCTTATCATTAAAGAAAGCTATAACGCTAGACGGTAAAGAATTTTCACTGGATAGCATAATCCTAGAGAAGAGTACAGTTGGAAAGATAAAATATGTTACGAATAGAGAGGAATTTTTAAAAATTAAGGAAGAAGTAAAACAGAAAGTTATAGCAGAGCTGCCCAGTGACGCGGAAGATATAAGAATTAAGGAAGAAAAAGTAAAGAAATGTTGGATAGCGTCAAGCATTGAATTTACTTTCGATATAGGTTATACTAAGGCTAGGGTAACCATAGGAGATAAAGAAGAATTTGTAGTTGAACCTCTTACATTAGAGCAAGTGAGAAAACTAACTAACGCTGAGAAAATTGAAAAGATTCCAAATGGATGGAAATGTTACAGAACTGAC
>QEFD01000095.1 GCA_003086435.1 Acidianus hospitalis | reverse complement strand
AAGCGTTCTCTTTAGCTTCTTACAGAATTGGCTATCTTATTGCAAATAAAGAAGTAGTAGATGCTTTAACAAAAACTTCTACACCTTTTGACGTCGCTTTACCTTCATTAATAGCTGGAATAACTGCCTTAGAGAATCCATCTTATGCGAGAAAAATAGTAAATGAGATTACTGAAAACAGAGAATATCTATATTCGTCTCTTAAAAAACTGGGTTTAAAGGTATACAAGTCCGTTACAAATTTCCTCTTTGTTAAGGATAATAGAGATTTATTAAATCCTTTAATGGAAAGAAAAATAGCTATTAGGAAGCCAATTGATGGATTTTATAGAATAACTGTGGGAACTAGAGAACAATGTGAGATTTTGGTTAAAGCTTTGGGTGAGATTCTTGAAAGTGGCAATTCCAAACAAAGGTAGGCTTCAACAACCTACTTTACAATTCTTAACTCAAGTAGGAATTAAGCCGTTAGCTAGCGACGAAAGGGCGTTAATGATACCCACTAGTTGGGATGGAGTACAATTAGTTATGATGAGAACAGAGGATATACCTAATCTAGTCGAAGCAGGAGCTGCAGAAATAGGAATAACTGGTCACGATTACGTTACTGAATCTAAAGCTGACGTTGAGGAATTAATAAAATTGGACTTTGGAAAAGCTAAGATAGTTTTAGCCGTGCCTCAAAACTGGGACGTTGAGAATGTTGAAGATTTAAGGAGAAAGAAGAATGGCATAAGAATTGCCACCAAATATTATAATATAGCTAAAGAATATCTAGATAAAGTTGACATAGATGCCAAAATAGTAAAAATAAGTGGTGCAGCCGAAGTTATGCCGTCGTTGGGGGCTGCAGATGCAATAATTGATGTAGTTAGCACTGGGACTACGTTAAAATTACATGGGCTAAAGCCTATCGACGAGATTCTCCAAACTTACGCTGTAGTTATTGGTAATAAATATTGGATGAAATCCGAGGAAGCAGAGAGAGTAAATCTAGTATTAACTATGATGAAAGGTGTAATTTCCGCTAGAGGAAGGAAGATGATATTCATGAACGTAGACGACAGTAAATTAGAAGATGTTATTTCCTCTTTACCTGCAATGTTATCTCCTGCTATATCTAGGTTAAGCAAAACTAATGCTTGGGAAGTGATAACAGTTGCAGAGGAGAGTCAGTTACCAGAAGTTATAGCTAAAGCTAAGGCTGCAGGAGCTAGGGATATTGTAGTTGTAAACATAGAGAAGGTTGTTAAATGATGTATGTAGTACCTAGTATAGATATAAGTCAAGGAAAAGCTGTAAAAAGAGTGAGAGGAGTTAAGGGGACTGGAATCATAATAGGAGACCCAATAAAAGTTGCTGAGAATATTTACTCTTTAGGCTATGATACAGTTCATATTGTTGATCTTGATGCTGCAGAAAACTTAGGAAACAACGAAGAAATAATAGCTGGTATTGCGAGAATAGGTTTTAAAAGAATTGAAGTAGGTGGAGGTATAAGGAGTATTGAAAAGGCAAACAGAATGTTATCGCTAGGTATTACTGAAATTGTTGTTTCATCAATACTTTTCACGAATAAGGAAGAATTTGATAAAATGAGTGAATTACTAGGAGATAGACTATTTTTCTCGATAGACTATTGTGAAGGAAAAACCCTAATTAAAGGTTGGAAAGAAGAGGCAAAAAGTGTAGACGAAACAATTTCCTTACTGAAAAATTATGATATTAAAGGAGTAATTTTTACTTATGTATGCAATGAAGGAACTAAGAAAGGAATTGACGAGAATATTTCAATATACTCTAGTAGAGTGAATAAACTTAAGGGATACGCGGGAGGTATAAATAACATTAACGATCTTCTCAAGTTAAAGGAGAGTAAGATTGATTTTGCAATAGTAGGAATGTCTTTTTACTCAGGAAGTTTAAAGGGTGTGAAATATGTCTAGATATTCCACAGTAAAGAGGGATACTAAAGAGACGGAAATAGAAGTTTACCTAGATATCGATACTCCAGGGAACGTAGAAGTTTCTACTCCTATACCTTTCTTTAATCATATGTTAAATTCAATGCTATTCCACATGAATTCTTCCGCAAAGATTATTGCTAAAGATAAAGAAAATTACGATGACCATCACGTAGTTGAGGATACTGCAATAGTTTTAGGGGAGGCATTTAAGGAAGCTTTAGGTAATAAGAGCGGCATAAGGAGGTTCTTTAGCATATTTACTCCGATGGATGAAGCTCTAGTTTTAGTTGCTGTTGATATTTCTGGCAGGGGTATGGGAATAATAGATCTAGACCTTAAGAGAGAAGAAATAGGTGGCTTATCTATGGAGAACGTCCCTCACTTTTTTAGGACATTTGCATATAACGCTGGAATAACATTACACATAAAGAAATTTAGTGGAGAGAATGAGCATCATATAGTAGAAGCTGCATTTAAAGGTTTAGGAATTTCGTTGTATGAAGCTTCTAGGATAGTTAATAATAGATTACCTACGACTAAGGGATTATTATGACTACAAAGAGAATTATTGCATGCTTAGATGTAAAAAACGGAAGAGTAGTAAAAGGAGTTAATTTCCTTAATCTTAAGGACAAAGGAGATCCAGTGGAATTGGCAGCTAAATATGAGGAAGAAGGCGCAGATGAAATCGTTTTTTTAGACATTTCTGCAACAATTGAAGGAAGAAGAACTTTACTTGATGTTGTAAGAAATACTGCGAGCGTTTTGTCAATACCTTTGACAGTAGGAGGAGGAATAAGAAGCTTAGAAGACGTTTCAAGAATATTATCTTCTGGCGCAGACAAGGTTAGTATAAATACCGCTGCTGTAGAAAATAAGCAAATAATTACTCAAGCTTCTGAAGAATTTGGTGCACAAGCAGTAGTTGTAGCAATAGATGCTAAAATTGAGGGAAGCTCATGGATTGTTTACACAAAATCTGGTACTTTCAGGACTGGGTTAGAAGCAATTAGTTGGGCTAAAGAAGTAGAAAGTTTAGGTGCAGGAGAAATACTCTTGACCAGTATTGATAAAGATGGCACAAGGTCAGGATATGATATTAAACTAACTAGAGCCGTAGCAGAGGCAGTGAATATTCCAGTAATAGCCAGCGGTGGAGCAGGAAAACCAGAGCATTTTTTTGAAGTCTTAACAGAAGGAAAAGCAGATGCTGCTTTAGCAGCAGGTATTTTTCATGACGGAGTTATTAGAATCAAGGATTTAAAGTATTATTTAAAAACAAAGGGAGTTGATGTGAGGATATGATAATAAAAGAGCTTCCTAAAAGTAGGCCTATAAGTTTTGATCAAGTTCTGGACAAGGTAAGCGAGATTGTAGGGAAAGTAAAAAGAGAAGGAGACAAAGCCTTAATTGAATTTACTGAAAAATTCGACGGCATAAAGCTTGATAATATAAAAGTTACAAAGGAAGAGATTCACGCTGCGGCTTCGTTACTTTCTGAAGACATTAAGAAGGCAATAGATGTAGTCTCAGAGCAAATAAAGGAATTTCACACTTCAATAAAGCCTCCTCAAATAGGCGGTGGAAAAAGTGGAGTTGACTTTGGGATAATTTGGATTCCGTTAGAAAAGGTAGGAATTTATGTGCCAGGCGGTAAAAAGCTTTATCCATCAACACTACTAATGGCAGGAATACCTGCAATAGTTGCTGGAGTTGAAGAAATTTATGTTGCAACGCCTACTAAAGGTAAAATTGATCCTGCAATTGCATATATTGCAGAAAAACTTAATGTAAAGGAAATATACAAAATTGGTGGAGCACAAGCTATTGCTGCATTGGCTTACGGAACGGAAAGCGTTAAGAAAGTAGATAAGATAGTCGGACCTGGAAATGTTTACGTTCAAGCAGCAAAATACATTGTAAGCAAAGATGTAGGAATAGATGGAATAGAAGGCCCTACAGAATTAGTTATTGTTGCTGATGATTCAGCTAATTCTGAGGAAATTTACCTTGATTTACTTGCTCAGGGAGAACACGGAAATTCCACGTTATTAGTTTTAATTTCTACTTCTGATAGAATATTAAGAGAAGTAGAGGAAAAAGCCTCTGGTTCTGACCTTACTTTTTATTTAGTTAAAGCAAGAGATCTTGAAGAAGCAATAACTTATGCAAACTCTATAGCTCCAGAACACCTTTCTTTGCAAGTTTCTTCTCCACGAGAAGCCCTAAAAATGGTAAGAAATGCTGGTGCAGTAACTTTGGGTAGAACTCCTCCTGCAATTATTGATTATAGTGCTGGGCCAGATCATATTTTGCCGACTAATAGTTGGGCTAAATTCAAAGGAGGACTGACAGTATACGATTTCCTTAAGCCTATCTCTTTTGCTCAAGCTACTAACCCAGATAAGGAGCTAATCAATGCTGCAATTACTTTAGCAAGATATGAAGGATTTGAAATTCACTCTAAAAGCATAGGTGAGAGGTATGTCTGAAGTTTTGGATAAATTATATGAAATAATACTTCAGAGATTAGAGAAAATGCCGGAAAATAGTTATACCGCTGAACTTGTTAAAAAAGGAAAAGGATATATAGCAAGAAAGGTTGGAGAAGAGGCCGTAGAAACAATTGTTGCTTCACTATATGAGGGAAGAGATAGGTTCATCTCTGAAGCAGCAGAT
>QEFD01000094.1 GCA_003086435.1 Acidianus hospitalis | reverse complement strand
TCCTTTGGCATATGTTTCTGCAAAGTTAGCTTTAGGATATTCTCTATATGAAGTTTTGAACAAGGTTTCCGGCTCAACGTGTGCATGCTTCGAACCAAGCTTAGACTATGTAGTAATCAAAATACCAAGATGGGATTTACAGAAGTTTGAAAACGCAGAGATGTCACTAGGAACAGAAATGAAAAGTATAGGAGAGGTCATGAGCATAGGAAGATCGTTTGAAGAGGCGTTACAAAAGGCTGTAAGGATGTTAGATATTGGAGAGCCAGGAGTTGTTGGGGGAAAGGTCTATAATTCGCTTCTAACTAAAAATGAACTTCTAAAATACTTGAAAGAAAGATATCCCTACTGGTTTTTATATGCTGCTAAGGCCTTTAAAGAAGGAGCGACAATAGATGAAGTGTATGAGGCAACCGGTATAGATAAGTTCTTCCTTAATAAAATAAAGAAATTAGTTGAATTTTACGAGAATTTAAAAGAAGTAAACAAAGATACATTGACTGAAGCTAAAAAGTTAGGATTTAGTGACGAGCAAATTGCAAAGAAAGTAAATAAGAGCGTGGAGGAGATTAGGAAAATAAGGGATGTAGAAGGAATAAAACCAGTAGTTAAGCAAATAGACACTTTAGCTGGAGAATGGCCTGCAGTAACTAATTACCTTTATTTAACATATAATGGCAGTGAAGATGATATAGAATTTTCAACTAATGCCAATAAATTACTAATTCTTGGAGCAGGAGGATTTAGAATAGGAGTTTCTGTAGAATTTGATTGGAGCGTAGTAAGTTTACTCGATGCTGCATTAAAATACTTCGACGAAGTAGCTATACTTAATTATAACCCAGAGACAGTGTCAACTGACTGGGACGTTGCAAAGAAATTATACTTTGATGAATTAACGTTAGAAAGAATACTCGACATTGTAAACAAAGAGAACTTTAGGTATGTAGCAACCTTTACTGGAGGGCAAATAGGAAACAATTTAGCTAAACTGTTAGAAGATTCTGGAATTAGATTATTAGGCACAGCAGGACATAGTGTAGACATAGCAGAAGATAGGGAGAAGTTCTCTAAGCTTCTCGATAAATTAGGCATAAAACAACCGCCGTGGATTTCTGCATCATCTATAGAAGAAGTTAAGAAATTCGTTGGAGAAGTTGGATTTCCATTATTAATTAGGCCAAGTTACGTACTAAGCGGATCTTCTATGAGAATAGTTTACAATGAGCAAGAATTATTTAATTTTATCAATAACTTGAAAATCTCAACTAAATATCCAGTTGTTATATCAAAGTATTTGGATAATGCAATAGAAGCAGAAATAGATGCCGCAAGTGATGGAAAAGGAGTAATAGGAGTAGCCATTGAACACGTTGAGGAGGCAGGCGTTCATAGCGGAGATGCTACTATGAGTATACCAACTAGAAAATTAGGAGAAGGAGTAGTTAAGCAAATGAAGGAATATGCATTACAAATAGCTAGAGAAATTGAAATTAAGGGGCCTTTCAATTTACAATTTGTGATAAAAGATAATACTCCTTATATCATTGAGCTGAACTTAAGGGCTAGTAGATCCATGCCATTCAGTAGTAAGGCTAAAGGAGTTAATATAATAGAAAAGGCACTCGATGCAATAATAAATGGGTTAAACCTTGACGAGTTTTATGAACCGCCGTCAAAGGCTTGGGCGGTTAAATCCCCACAGTTTTCCTGGACGCAAATAAGGGGAGGATACCCAATGCTAGGGCCAGAAATGAGAAGTACTGGCGAAGCTGCAGCTTTCGGAATTGATTTTTACGATGCACTAGTTAAGAGCTGGTTATCAGTCACTCCTAATAAATTACCAGAAAAAGGAAAATATGCCTTAGTTTATGGAATAGGAAACGAAGAGTACCTCCAGGAGGCTGCTAATAATTTAAGGAAATACGGTATGGAAGTTATAACCTTGAAGGAAGTGCCATTAAAGGGCGAGGAAGAGGTTGATCCAAGGACTGCCGTAGATTTAATTACTACCTCTAAAATAGGCATTATAATCACTAACGGTTACTTAAAGAATATAGATTACCACGTTAGAAGAGAGGCAGTGGATTATAATGTACCATTAGTACTTAATGGAAGGCTTGGTAAGGAACTTACTCAAGGTTTTCTTAATTCAAGGTTAACGTATTATGAAATGAGGGATTATGGTGGTGGAATATGAGGGTAGCTTTAGTAGTAGATATAATAAGACAAGAGGAAAAAATGATAGTAAAAAGTTTAAACGATAAAGGAATTCAATACGACATAATAAATGTAGCCCAAGAACCTCTTCCATTCAATAGGGCTTTAGATAGATATGACGTTGCAATAATTAGGGCTATTAGCATGTATAGATCTCTTTACTCTGCTGCAGTATTTGAAAGCGTAGGAGTTCATACAATAAACTCTTCTGAAGTAATTACTGTAGCAGGAGATAAAATACTAACATATTCTAAGCTTTTCAAGGCTGGAGTTCCTATACCAGATTCAGTAATAGCAATGTCTCCAGATGCTACGTTAAAGGCATATGAGCAAATAGGATTTCCATTAATAGATAAGCCACCAATAGGAAGCTGGGGTAGAATGGTATCTTTAATAAGGGATATCTTTGAGGGAAAAACGATTATAGAGCATAGGGAAATGTTAGGAAATTCTGCACTAAAAGTTCACATAGTTCAAGAATACATTAAAGAGAAAAATAGGGACATAAGATGTATAGTTATGGGTAAGGAATTATTAGGTTGTTATGCTAGGAATATTCCCCCAAATGAATGGAGAGCTAACGTAGCTCTGGGAGGCACTCCTTCGCCAATAACAATCGATGAAAAGTTAAGGGAGACTGCATTAAAGGCCGCTAGCGTAGTAAACGGGGAGTTCATTTCAATAGACATACTAGAGCATGCGAGTAAAGGTTATGTAATAAATGAACTTAATGACACACCAGAATTTAAAGGATTTATGCTAGCTACTGGCATAAACGTTGCCGAAAAACTTGTTGATTATATTATTTCAAACTTTTCCTAATTTAGCTAGAAATAAGTCATGTCTGGTTTCTTCTAAAATTCTCCTTAAAGCGTCGATTTTTTGCCTTAAACCAGGAATTAACGACTTTGGGTATTCAAACTTCCATAATTCCTCATAGATTGTTTCCATGTAATTGAAGAATTTATCCGCATTTTCATAATCCCCTTTTCTAAGGAACTCTAGAATTGCCCTCCTCATTTCACCAACTGCATCTGCTATGCCTAATACATAGTACATGTCTGGAATTCCTAGTTCATCAGCAAGGTATAGCTTTCCGCCAAAATACATATTAATTACCACACTAGCCTCAGCAAGTTCTTGAAAAGATGTACCGACATCACCGTAAAGTAATTCTGGATATTGGTTAATTATTTGTTCAATCTCTTTGGCTTTCTGTATTGCCTCCTCATATTTCTTTAATGCCTCTTCCTTCTTTTGTCTATGCGAAAGTGAAATTGTTTCTCCGCAAACTCTTATTAATTCTCTAGACAAGAGGAGAAGTTTTTCCCTATTATCAAATCTTTCTGTGAGTTTTTCCTCTATCCCGTCTAAATAACTCTGTATTTCTTCTATCATGAGGTTAGATAAGTGATCTAAGTAAAAAGTTAAGCTATAATTCTATACCTAGGAAATAAATAGTAGAAACATACTTATATTACTTATATAGTATAAACCATATGATAAAACGCGTTAGCGTAATAGGTGCAGGTTTAATAGGTTCTGGATGGGCTACACTATTAGCAACTAAAGGCTATGAAGTTTCTCTATATACAGATAAGAAAGAAACCTTGGATAAAGGAATCGCAAAGATAAAATCGTACTTAGAAGTTATGAAAAACATGAACTTAGTGGATAAGGAACCAGATTATTACATGAAAAATATTCGCCCTACTCTTAACATGGACGAAGCAATTGAAGGTACCGATTTCGTTATTGAAGCAATAATAGAGGATTATGATGCTAAAAAGAAAGTCTTCTCTTATTTAGATGAAAAACTAGACAAGAACGTGATATTAAGTAGTAGTACTTCCGGGTTGTTAATGACTGAGATACAGAAAGCAATGAAAAGGTATCCAGAAAGAGGTGTAATAGCCCATCCATGGAATCCACCACATTTGTTACCTTTAGTTGAGATAGTTCCTGGAGAAAAAACATCACAAGAAACTCTTAATGTAACTAAAGATTTCATGGAGAAGTTGGATAGAGTAG
>QEFD01000093.1 GCA_003086435.1 Acidianus hospitalis | reverse complement strand
TTGTGATTTTGAAATTTCCTTAGGCAGTATAGCTTCTCTTAAAAAAGTTGTAAGGAATATAAATGAAATTCTATGGAACAATGGAAAGAAAGGAAGAATTTACAGTGCAGGAAAATCCTTACAAGTGTATAAAGGCGTAGGTTATCCTGCAGATATTGCGAGACAATATAATATTTATGAAGTTGAGGGCGATATGTGGATAGCTCACACTAGACAACCAACTAATTCTCCAGGCAGTTATCCTTATTGGTCTCATCCGTTTTCAGCATTTGATGTAGCAATAGTTCATAATGGTGATGTAAGCTCCTTTGGTGCAAACGTTGAATTTTTACAGTCCAGAGGTTGGGGAGGTTTTGTAGGTACAGACAGCGAAGTTATGGCATTCCTATTTGAGGAGTTAATAAGTGAAGGATTAAGCGTAGAAGAAGTAACTAGAATAATGTCAAATCCTTCTAGAAGGTTTAGTAAGCTAAACGTTGAAGAGGACTACATTTATAGAAATGCCAGGCTAGATGGTCCATTTACTGCAATTATAGGCTACGACTCTGGGAATGACTTATTCATGATCGGAATAGCTGATAGGGCAAAGTTTAGGCCAGTTATAATAGGAGAAGACGAAAATTACTATTACATTGCCAGCGAGGAAAATCAGATCAGGTTGCTTAGTCCTAGTGCAAAAGTTTGGACTCTTGAGCCTGGCAATTATTTTATAGCTTCTTTACTCAAGGGGTTGATCAATCCAGGGAGAGAGGTTAGTAAAATATCCTCATTTTCTAAACCCATATTTTACACAGAGAAATTTGACATAGACGCGAGTGGACTTGGATATAAAGATGTAAATAAGGCAATTATGGAGTTTGTAAATAAATCTGGTAAAAAGGAAGTAACAGTAATAAATCTTCTAGGACATAGATATATAGGAATAAGCTTTCCTAAAGCAGGACTTAGATTAAACCTATACGGAGTGGTAGGAAATGCTATGGCTAACTTGAATGAAAATAACGTATTCCACGTTTACGGTAATGTAGCAGATGATTGTTGCGATACAATGCAAGGCGGTAAAGTTGTAATTCACGGCGATGCAAGGGATGTTTTAGCTCAAACTTTTCAAGGAGGATATATTTACGTTAAGGGTAATGCTGGTAACAGAGTCGGAATTCAAATGAGGGAATACATGAATAAGAGGCCTTATTTAGTGATAGGCGGGATGGTTGACGATTATCTTGGAGAATACATGGCTGGAGGAGTAATAATGGTTTTAGGCTTAGGAATTAAAGGCGAGCCTGTAGGCAATTATATTGGCTCTGGAATGGTGGGTGGCAGAATTTACATAAGAGGAAAAGTTAACCCAGAAAAAATAGGTTTACAACCTAGTAGACAAGAGATGGTTAGATTTCTCAAGGCATTACTTCTAGACAATATGATCTCTGAAGAGGAATATAATAAGCTAAAAGAAATGCCATACATAGAAGTTATAAAAGAGTTGAACGGCGAAGCTAAGAAATACGCACAAAAACTATTTGAGGAAAAGGTAGGAATTCCTACGTATGAATATAGAGAACTAACTGAAGAAGAAATTAAAGAATTAGAACCAGTAGCAAGAGACTATGCAATTGAAACTAATCAAAATAAAGATACCATGGTCGAAATGCTTAAAGAAAAATACACTGTTATAACGTCTTCTTTACGTAAGTAATTAACATAGTTTTGTTAACATTATTTAATGCTATTATCACAAAAAGCTAATTTGCATTCCTATAAGAGCTCTTTTATACTAATTCTGAACAAAATAGGAGATCTTGGAATAATGACGCATGCGTTTATTACTTATTCCCTAAAATGAATCAACTACAGAGAACCTAACTTCTTTATACGTTGTAATAAATAGACAAGGTGTACTCAGATATTATTTACAGTTTGTAGATGCAAGATATTTAGATATGTAACTATACTAATACAACTTGTGTTTAAGATAGAGTATGTTATAGAAGAGAATTAGTTGTTGTTTACCCATACTTTCAATGAAATAGAGACTATTTGAAATAAGTATAAATATGAGAATAAAAGAGAATGCAAATATGGGCGTAGAGACTTCCTCTTCTTTGCGTTATTTGGGAGGAATAATAGGGACGTTATTAGAAGCTGTAATAACTTTAGATTGCATGCAGGAGAATTGTGTTAAGGAGGGTTTGAAAAGATATAATTCCATGGAGTCTTTTCAGAGGTATGAGGTTTATCCTGCAATATCTGCCGGCATGAGAGTATTAAAGGATGCTTCAAGTTCTCCAGAGAGAATCTTTAGGCAGGGGATCGTTGTTAAAACTACTGATTCTGGAGATTGGTTCTACATTGGCGGAATTTCTCCATCTTGGACTTCCGACCAATTAATAGTTTACCAAAGTGGGTCTCAAGCTTCTTCTCAAGGTAAGTTAAATAGGGGAATAATTGACGATTTCGTGAATAAAGGAGGGTTGGGAGTAGTTCCTTTATATAAGGAGAGAGCTCCTTCAGTGTGGTATAATCCAGTGTTATTTAAGGATTGTCAAGGATCTTTCGGAATATTCTGGAATAATTTAGGAGAATTCCAAGCAGGAGTATTATCAATATTTAACAACGCACCAAATATCCTAAGGTATACGGAAGATTTAATAAAAGCTGGAAAAGCTAGTTTAACATATTCAAGTTATGGTCATTATTATCTTTCTAGGGCGGCAGAGAATGATGTTATGCGTCCAGCATCAGATAGTTATCCTTATGTTTATTTAGCATTGGGTACTAATCCTTTGGTTGCAAAGAGTCATGGTTTACAGATTTATCCCAGTTTTACTTTTGATACTGTGACCTCTGACGTTTCATCTTGCTGCGAGAATATTATACCTGAGCCTTATTGTTGTTCTTACTTCTTGAAGTACGTTAGGTTTAATGATATTGATATTGGTGCTCCCGTTTATGCTACACTGCCTTGTGGTACTTCTTGTTCTACTTTTGGTCTTGCGGGTTTAATAATGGGCATTTCTTCGATGATTGTTAATAATGTTCAATTAATTTATTTGACTATTGCTCAGCCTCCTTCTGATTTTACAACATCTGCAATAATTGAGTGGAGTAAGACAATAGGATTTTATGATTCTTTGAATAAATTGTTTGAGGCTGGTAAGAGGTTTAAGAAGGCTATTGCTGATTTGTCAACTGCTTTTCCTGAGTTTATTGCTACTGCTGTAGCGCTTACGGTTGATTGGCTCGAGTCTTATGAGGAGGGTTTGAAGCAAGCTGAGGTTAAGGCTAGGGAGTTGAATGAGTTGTATAATAAGGTTTTTGACGAATTGGCTGGTAAGCCGTTGTCAGCAGTTTCCGATAAACCGTGAAGTTTATATACTTTAATGGTAAAT
>QEFD01000092.1 GCA_003086435.1 Acidianus hospitalis | reverse complement strand
GTCCTAGCGTAATCAAAAGATGCAACAGCGTATTTAAATCCCATGCCCTCTTCTCTCCTTTTATTGGATCTGGAACTCCTATGCAAGCTGACTCTATTACTTCTGGATGAGAATTTATGACGCTCTCTATTTCTGCAGGACCTATTCTTTTGCCAGAAACTTTTATCGTATCGTCACTTCTGCCTACAATGTAAAAATAGCCTTCGTTGTCCTTATAAGCCAAGTCACCATGAACCCAAATGTTCTCCCATTTTGACCAGTAAGTTTCCAAATATCTTTCGGGATTTCTCCAGAAACCTCTAGTCATTCCGGGCCATACACTCAACACAACTAGCTCTCCTTCGGTATTAGGAGGGGCTTCTTTTCCATCTTCAGTAAATACTGAAGCTTTAATTCCGGGCGCCTCACCGTTAAATGATGAAGGTTTTATTTTCCTTATTACATAGTTACCTAAGATGGCTCCAGAAATTTCAGTTCCTCCAGAATAGTTTATGACGGGCTTATTTCCAGAATGATAAAATAACCAATACCAGCTCTCTGGATCTATAGGCTCTCCAGTGTTTCCTGTTAATCTAACGTCTAATTTAATGTTGTCCTTCTCGCTTCTTAATAGTCTGACTAAACTGGCGGAAAGCCCTAAGATATCGACTTTCATATCTTCTATAAATTTCGAAATTACCTTTCCGTCAGTAAAACCTTCAATCATGCCCATTTTTCCCTTTAACAGTAAAGTTCCGAAGACTGTCCACGGTCCCATCATCCAGCCCATATCTGAAATCCACATAAGAGTTTCTCCTTTCTTCATATCAAATTGAAAATATATGTCTGCCGAAGCCTTTATCGGAAAACCGTCGTGGGTATGCACGCAACCTTTTGGCTTACCAGTAGTTCCAGAAGTATATATAATCATCATTGGATCTTCAGAGTCTGTGTATTCTAATCCGTCACCGGCAGTCCTCGTAACTTCTTTGTAGTCGTAAAAATCTCCTTTAGTCCCCGATTTATTTAATACCACTTTACTTACATTAAGCCCTTCCAAATTGTTAATCATGTTTACTTCCTTTCCTTTTCTAATGCTTTTATCCACTGTGAATATTACCTTTGCTTCACTATCCTCTACTCTGACCCTTATTGGCTCTGGCCCGAAGCCCGAGAATAATGGAACGATTATCATACCTGCCCTTATAACTCCTAGCATTACTGAAATTATTTCAGGAATCATGGGCATATATATTGCCACTCTATCACCTTTCTTTAGGCCAATCTTTTTCAACCAACTAGATATAGCCTTTGCTTCATAAAGCACTTGGTTGTAAGTAACTTCCCTTGAATTAAGGTTCTCATCCATCCATTTTATGAATACTTCAGAGCTTTCTGGGATTTGATCTCCTATGTTTAACTTTCCTCCTACAAACCATTTGGGCCATTGCTTGCCATTAGAGAGGTCTAAAATCCTCTCATGCCGTCTATAAAATCTCAGATTGATCAAATCGACAAACTCTTCCCAGAACTTTGGATTCTCGTAAGTATATTTTATAAACTCTTCCAGCGTTAAAAGATTCTTCTCAGTCATGAATCTATAAACATTGCTGTTTTCAATCCATTCCTTATCCGGTTCGAATACCATAATATACATTTCTCGTATGTATCTAAAAACTTTAGTTGGCAAAGTGCCTAGTAACGTTCTATATAGGATCTGTTCAATTTTTCTAAGAAAATACATTAAACTTACTTCTAATTCAACAGAGATTTAGAATAGTGAAGAAGTGAGCCTAAGAAAATTAATTAGCCCATAAAGCATTGGCAGAGAGCACAACTTTAAATTGTACAATTTGTCTTTAAAAACTAGTAAGCTAGCTAAACATTTAAAGAAATAAATAAATATAATCTTAGAAATCAAAATTTACTAACTAAAGTTATAACCATTGATATTAAAGAAGAGGTTCAATCTGTTATTTAGTAAATATTAAGTTTATATTATAAATAATCAAAAAAGAGTAGTTATTTTAACAAACTTAAATAACCGAGTTACGAGATTAACATATGGTGTTTCCATTTAATAGCATTGAAGAATTTAAGATTAATATAACGCAAGACCATGAGTTGTTTAGAAAAGCAATAAGGGAATTCTGTGAAAGGGATGTTTTACCTCTAGTCGAGAAAGGAGAAAAGGAGAAAGATATTCCGCGGGATTTAAAAGATAAGGCTAAGGAAATAGGTCTTTATGGCTTGGACGTACCCGTGGAATACGGAGGTCAAGGAGGCGATTATTTATATAATTTAATAGCCTCTGAGGAAATGAGTAGAGTCTGGCCGTCATTTGCAACGTTTTTCTTAATTAATTGGATGTTTACTCATGCTATATTAACCTTCGGAAACGAGGAACAGAAGAGGAAGTACGTAACAGAAGTAGCAAAAGGAGAAAAAGTTGCCGCATTTGCGAATACGGAACCAAATGCAGGAACTGACGTTGCTGGGATACAGACTACTGCTAATAAGGTCAACGATCATTACGTGATTAACGGGAAGAAAATTTTCATAACTAACGGAGACATTGCAGATTATTACCTCGTTACTGCAAGGACTTATGCAGGAAATCCAAGGTGGAAAGGGATTTCAATGTTTATTGTAGATAAGGATAACGTCAAAATAGAAGGAAGAATAGAAACTACAGGATTAAAAGCCTCTCATACTGCTGAAATATCTTTTAATGAAGCTAAAGTTCCTGAAGAGAACTTATTAGGAGAAGAGGGCATGGGATTTAAATACGCTGTTGCATCTTTTGATTACGCTAGGAC
>QEFD01000091.1 GCA_003086435.1 Acidianus hospitalis | reverse complement strand
GGGCTTTTCTTTTTATCTAATGCTATTATACCTTCTTTTTTCAATAAGTCTACAACATAAGATTTAAACAGTTTGGATGAGAACATTCCTCCACTCATATAAGCAGTCTTTATTCCTAACTTCTTAGAAATATAAATAACGTCGTTACTAATTTCTTTTGCAGCCAAGTAAAATAGCTCTTGAGCTTTCTTATCTCCTTTATTTGCTGCAATATCTACTATTTGAGCTAAAGAAGCAATTTCCTCAATCTTATGTCCCTCATGATAAGCCCATTTTATTAAATCATCTAAGCCGCTGGCAGAAAGCTTTTGTAATATTAAATCCGCTAACAAGGTTTTTTCTTCTCTTCCATCAAGCATTTTTACTAAGAGTCTTAACGCTTTTCTACCTATCCAATAGGCAGAACCTTCATCTGATAATAACCAACCTGCTCCTCCTACCCTCAGTCTTCTTTTTCCATCATATCCCATCACTACGCTTCCTGTTCCAGAAATTATTATAATTCCAGGCTTACCTCTAGTCTCTGCATAAAGAGAAATAAAAGAATCGTGCTCTATAATAGTATCCTTAGCTAAATCTTTAAGAGCTGAAGAAAGAACTTCATAATCATATTTAGAATCTAAGCCTGCTAAGCCTATACAGGCTACGTCTGGCTTCAATCCTTTTGTTGACTTGTAAATTGCATCCCTTATGTTATTAACAGCATTCTCTAATCCGACGTTGTGAAAATTTCCCGGACCAGATTCTCCAATTCCAATGAATTTTCCTTCACATGTATATGCTATTGAAATAGTTGAAGTTCCTCCAGCGTCTACACCTACAAGAATCATAGTATATATTTTAATTTATAAGAAAAAAGTTTTCCTAATCATACCATAAACGTTTTTATTATGTTAACTTATGAAGTATTGATGAGAGTTCTAATCCTTGGAATAGACGGTTACATAGGTTGGGCGTTAGCTCTAAGATTGGTTTCAAAAAATCATGAAGTTTACGGCATGGATAACTTATCAACTAGGAAAGCAGTAGAAGAAATAGGTTCAGATTCTGCTTTTCCTTTACCGGCTCCAGAGGATAGAGTAAACGCGGTAAAAAAATACCTTGACACTGACATAAAATTCTATAAAGGAGATATTACTGATAAGGAAAAATTAAGGGAAGTAATAAAAGAATCGAAACCAGATGTTATAGTTGACTTCGCGGAACAAAGATCTGCACCTTATTCCATGAAAGACTTAGATCATGCCGTCTACACAATAAATAATAATCTTGACGGAACTCTTAATTTAATTTATCTAGTAAAAGAAATTGATCCTTCGATACACATCTTAAAAATGGGTACTATGGGTGAATACGGTACTCCGAATTTTGATATTCCAGAGTCTGCTTTTATAGAGGCCATTATTAATGGTAAGAAAGATAAAATATTCACACCAAGATGGGGCGGCTCTGTTTATCATTTTTCTAAAATATTTGACAGTTACCTTTTAGCTTACTTTAACCAACTTTTCGGATTAACTATAACTGACATCATGCAAGGTCCAGTTTACGGTAGTAGAATTCCAGAAATAGTAAACGAGTCTTTAAGGACCAGATTCGATTTTGACGAAGTTTGGGGTACTGTGGTAAATAGGTTCTGTGTAGAAGCAGTTTTAGGACTTCCGTTAACACCTTACGGTAAGGGAGGACAAATTAGAGGATTCATTTCACTAGAAGATAGTGTCGAGGCTCTAAGAACATTAATAGAACATCCACCGAAACAAGGTGAGTACAGAGTTGTTAATCAATTTATGGAAATTCACAGTGTAAATGAAATAGCGCAAATGGTTAAAGAAGCAGGAGAAGAATTAGGCTTACATGTAGAAATAAAGCACGTTGAGAATCCAAGAGTTGAAGCAGAAGAGCATTATTATAATCCTGAAAGGAGAATCTTAGAGTCCTTGGGTTTCACTCCAAAAAGGTTCATGAGAGAAGAGGTGAAAAATATGATAGAAGACTTATTGCCTTATAAGGAAAGACTTAAGAAATTTAAGGATGTAATTATGCCTAAAACAAAATGGAGAAAATAATATTTTCATATTTGTTCAAAAGAGTATTTTAGAGCTTCATAATAATGTTCTGGATCTCCTACGTTAAGCCATTTTTCTTTTTCTAAAAGTATGGCATAAATTTCTCCTCCTTGATCTAGGATTTTCTTTATACCATATGTTAGTTCCAGTTCTCCGTCATAGTTTTTTACTTCCTTTAGCGCTTTAAATATACTAGGTTTGAAAATATAAACTGCAGATATTGCCAGATCTGAGAAAGGCTGTTTAGGTTTTTCTTGCACGTCTATTATTTTATATAACTTATGATTTCTAAATTCTCCCTTTTCCTCAGCTTTTACAATTCCATATCTAAAAGGATTATTCACTTTCCTAAGTAATAGGACTGCTTCCGGCTTGTTCTCTTCATATAATTCTGAAGCTTCGGAGTAGCCTCCAGTAAGAACACCGTCATCTGCATGAACGAAGAAAGGTTCGCCACAAGCGAAATTTTCTGCTCTAAGTACCGCATCTCCAAAGCCTTTTGGTTCTTCTTGGAAAACGAAAGTTACTCCTCTTTCAAATAGATAATCCATTAATAACTTGCCGTGTTTACCAACGACTATACAAAAATTATTAACCCCCACGGCAGATAGGGAAGACATTATTAAATCTATTATAGGTCTCATTACTTTTTTTCCATCTTCTTGTTTAAAAAGAGGTAAAAGAGCTTTTGGTAAAACTGACGTAATATATCTCATTCTGCTACCTTTTCCGGCAGCAGTTATTACTGCTTTTCTTATCATTTTATCCTACCCAAATTTTTAAGGCCTCTTCAACGCTCTTGCCCCTTATTACATCAGCAATAGCCTTAGCCATTGCAGTAGGATTCTTAGACTGCCATAAGTTTCTGCCAACAGTTACTCCACTTGCCCCAGCATCTACTGCATCCTTAAGCATTAATAAAAATTCTTTATCGTCTTTAGTCTTAGGGCCTCCTCTAATTAAAATAGGCGCAAAAGCAACATTAACTACTTCCTTAAATTCCTCCTTATTTCCAGTATAATCTACCTTCAAGATGTCTGCACCAATTTCTGAAGCTAGTCGAGTAACATATTTAACTAAATTAACATCTTTTATTGAATCTGGATTATCGGGAGATACATATAAAGGTTCAATAATGAATGGAAGTCCATAATCGTGAGCTTCGGCTCTAGCTTTTGCCAATGCTTCTATATTATAACCTTCAACTCTATCGTCTCCGTAGCCGACTACTAAATAAGTCACTACCGCATCCGCTCCAGCTTCTACTGCTTCTTTAACTTGATACACCATTGAATAATATCCTTGAGAGTATTTCTTTTCTTTCCTCCATACATTGGCTGTATCTAGCCTAGCAATTAACATAGGAGAATTTCGAGTGTAAAAATTTTCCTCAACAAGCTTAAGCATAGCAGGAGTCATCTGCAATGCATCTGGAATATTAGAAAGCTTACTTACTATTTCCACAGGATTTTCTATACCTTTCAATGGACCCATTACAAGCCCATGATCCAAAGCTACAACAAAAGCTTTCCCTTTTTCAAAAAGCCTTTTCAGTCTAATAGTTGATCCAGACATTATTCTAAACAATGATTTATAGCTTAAAGTTTTTTATTTCTCTAAATATAGAATGTAATAGATCTCTAGCATAAGGATTAAAAATGTAACTTAATGCTATATACAAAGTCAATGCTAAAGATGTCATTTCTAACATTATAATGAGTTGCTCTATTGCTCTTACTTTACTTAATCCAATAAATGGCAAGGATGAAATTACTGAAAGTACTAACGACACTATAACTTCCTTCACTGGAAAATTAAAACTATAAATTCTTTTTGAAATAGAATATGAAGAGAAAAACATCCCTAAAGAATTTACTAGTAAAGCTAATGAAATAATAACGGCAAGTATAGGCGAAATTTTGTATACATTTCCATTTTTAAATAAGTAAAGTAGGAAAAGAGAAGATGAAACACCCATAACTGAGATTATCACATTTCTTGTGGTTAACTTAGCAGTATATCCTCTAAATTCTCCTTTAGATTCTACAGCCAACGATTCGTCAGCCATATATATTGCTCTATAAAAGATGTTATATGCAGATCTTATGAAAGTTGAGAAAGATAGTACAATTAAGGCATATATTGAAGAAACATACTCGGGCCTAAGAACGTAAAGTAATCTTTCTCCGTCAACAAAGATTATTAAGAGAAATACTCCACCAGTAGTAAAGAAGAACTTTATTGCGATTTCTATTAATTTAGGATCTCTACTTTCTTGAAGTTTAAGTATTAAACCATCAGTAGCCGCTTGAGACCAACCTACCAAATTTGAAATTATTAAAGCAGACTCAAAGTACGATACGGGAATAGCAGAATTTACTATAAAAACAACAACCCAAACTAGAGTTGCCTCTATCATTAACTGCACGTAATTCATTATAAATACAATGGATTTCCTAACTGCGGATAGTGCTACTTTAAAGTCTATTCCTAATCTAGCATTGACTAAAGTCAAATTGAAAATTATCTGAACTAAATATCCTAAGGAATATGCAAATATTATCGCGTTTATTGATAGATTTAGGTAAAACATCATAATTATTGCGGAAAGTAGTCTAACTATTTGAAACCCCGAAGCACTTATTGCGGTTAACCTAGGAGATCTACCTATTGCAATGGAACCAGAGATCTTATTCAAGTAAATAAGTACTATGAGTAAAATTGCAGTGTAAAAATAAATAGGTTGATTATATCCAGCAGAATGCATGAATGTTGGGATCAACAAGAAATAAGCGAAGGAAGAAATAGAGCCTGCTAATGCATTAATAATTATTATTCCGCCCACATTTTTGCCCTCAGCAGAGTACCTTGAGGTTATTGAGGAAAAAAGATCTGCAGGAATAGTAAAATACCCGGTTATTAGCACATAGATATATTGCCAAACTCCAAAAGTTTCTATAGATATAGAAGATAAATACCTAACTACCAAGAAGGAAAAGAGAAAAGATATTGGAGCTACCGCAGTCTTTACTAAAAGGTTAAATAATCCTATCCTAACGAATCCAGGCGATTTTTTAGTTTTTAACATATTAATCACAGAAGAGAAATTTTTCTATTCTTTCTAGGACTTCCTTTTCTGTATAATTTAAGTTTAAATTAATCTCCTTCTTCTTCGAGGTATTTACCCTAGGTAAATTAATGCAATCCTTTGTCTTCATGATCTCCTTAATTAACTCTTCTAATGTAGTCCTCTTATCTTTTGACAG
>QEFD01000090.1 GCA_003086435.1 Acidianus hospitalis | reverse complement strand
CTCTTGTTTTGCCCTCTCTGCTCCGAATAATACTACTATGTAACCTCCCGTAACTCCCTTACTTTTCATTAATTCTGACATCCTTTGGTACATGCTTGCGTTATAAGGGAATCTTCTTTTTGCGACAAATTTGCATACACTAACGTGGGACCTTTTTCCTGCCCTCCAAAAGCTTGATGCACCTCCTATGTAAACCATTACATTATTCCCATTACAGTTAGTCCTTGCCATTATTCCCTGCCTGAATAAAGTATACAAGGGATAATTCTTGGCCTCACACCTTACGTCCTCATTAGTAGCAACAGCGGGTAAAGTCATTTTTATATAATTTAAGTCGTTACTATTCTCTTCTATTATCCTCTTAGGTATTTTCTCTTCTATTCTCTTAGGTATTTTCTCATTGCATTTTAATTCTTCATTAACTTCCTTCATGTCAGTAACTAAACTAGTGAATGCACCAAGTCTCGACGCTAGAACTGTTGCAATAGTGGCTAAGCTATTTAAAATATCGAGACATATTCCGTAACCTTGAGTTTCGTTTTGCTCTTTTAATACTTCCTCAGTTTCCTCCACATTGCCTTCTGTCTCATATTCCTCGAGTTCTTCTTGAGACATACGCTTTAGTTTGTTTTATTAATCTTAAATGTTATCATAGCATCAATTCAACATAAGATTTAGCTCTTAAAATGGAATTTAAAAACTGCAATATTCATAATACAGAAGATATAAATACCTAGAAAGAGAATGCTAAGCACTGAAGAAAACCTTATTTATTAGAGTTTAGAAGTTGTAGTGAGTAAACTTTAAATACTTACTGTAATAATATTAATATGCCGTAGTAGTCTAGCCCGGTCTAGGATGAGGGCCTGTCGAGCCCTTGACCCGGGTTCAAATCCCGGCTACGGCGCGCGTTTTAAGAGGGCTCGGCTCGATTTTTAAAAGTTTTTAGCTTATGTTGGACGTTTATTTTTCATTATAACATGAAAAACGGATAATTCTTGAAAACTATTTATAAGTACGAGAACAAAGGAGCACTTTAATGATAAAACACTATTTTATCTTCGAGCGTGCAAGAAAACTCGATAAAAGCATAAAAAGGGAAAATCTCTATTCTTCTTCTTCCTCGCCATGAGGGTTACAAGGTGGTTTAATTCCTTGATTAAATAAATAGTTGTAAATTTCGAGTTTCAGGCAAAATAATATATCCTCTTCTTCTTGTTCGGCGTTAATTTCATACATTAAATTAGAAAGGTATTGTTGAACTTGTTGAATGTATATAATTTTAGCATTTCTCGGTAAATTAGGAGAATTTTCAATACAGCTTGTAGCGTAATTTAAGGCTTCGTTATATATTTTGTTTAATTTATCTACGTAAGTTTTTGCATCTCTTATTATTTGCTCTTCGCTCTCCCATTCATCAACTGCCATTACTGCTGAAAATGCTATTCCTGCTAGAACTCCAGAAGAGATTAAACTACTTATAGCATTCTTAGCCTTTCTTATACCTTCCAAGACTATGTTAACGGCATTCTCTTGTTTTAACCACTTAATATACTGGTTAATATTAGAAGGCTCGGGAACCTTGACTAAGGTTAATACATAATATCCAGCAACAAAATCGTCAGGAGGTAATTGAGATAACAAACTCCTATCAGTGACAATATTACCTCCAATATCGGCATAAAAATCAGTAATAGCACTAACTAAACCTAGAACGCCATAATCTGTACAAAGTTTGCCATTATTAGGATTATACTTACTAAGATAGACCGGAGCACCAATAGACATATTATTCAACATGAAATCGGATGATACATTATGATTATATATTTTAGGATATAATAATCCATTGCGAGTATAGAATGGTGAATATCCTGGGAAGTTAGATATTACTACTCTTAAATATCCCAGAAAGAGTTGGCTAGGATAATCACCGTAATAAATGACTCCTGAAGTATAATAGGCCGGATAAGGATATGGAAATCTACCGCTTATTCTAATGAGTTGTTCTGGTAATGATAGACTTATGTAAGTCGACGTATCAGACTTATAATAGAAATCCTTTTCTCTATCTACGGCTAAACGATTTAATTCTGGTTGGTATGTTAATAGTTGTGGCATTGCTGATGGTAATATCATTTGGTTTACCGATTCTTCATAGGTAACTTTGTTTGCTATTTTATAATACGTCGGATTCACCCAGCTTAACCCAGACCTTCCTAATATTGGTATTATGCATATTTGTGTTAGGTTTTCTTCTGTGAGCACTTTGGCATATTCTTTTAACGCTGCAGTGTTTATCCTTGTTCCTCCGTGTATCTTTATACTCCCTTCCTTCGTTGCTCCTAATTGTGTCCCCCCTTGGAATACTAAGTATTTCCCTGATCTCCAATAGCCTGTGTTATAATTTACGCATCCTCCGATAAAGTATAATATTCCTTCCTCATTTGATGTAATTACTATGCCTTGTCTGATAATATCCACTAATGATCTAGTACTGCTTGAGATTGTTTCAGGAATTATTATTGCGGGGTATAACCAAAACTTATTTTCTGAGTAGGCTTCTTTATTCCCTTGTACTTGGCACATTTCGTCCTCTTGGTTTATTGTAGGTGCTTTGTTTGCTAATGCAATTTGTGGATACTGTTCTAGGTCTTGTGCTGTTATTGGCTTCGGTTGTTGCACAAAGTAATTGTATATATTATATTCATAACTTGCAGACTGTTCTGCAATGACTTGCAATTGTTGTTCTTCCTGAGACATAAATAATAGATTTATTAGAACTTTAAAAACATTTTCATAATAGATAGTATTTAGGAGCTTATTCAAAATATAAAAAGTTTGCTCAATTATTCTAATTAAAGGATAATCATCGCTTTACATCAACTAATTTGCTTGCTGAGAGTTATCTAGCCTACATGTAATTAATTATTTTTAACTTCTAAATATCGCTTTAGTTTGAGCAATAGTAAGAAGAGCGCCGGGGACGGGATTTGAACCCGTGCAGGGTTTCCCCCACTGGCTGACCGGTTAACTCTCCAGGCCAGCCCCTTGGTCCGCTCGGGCACCCCGGCAAATATAAAATTGGATAAAAAACTTAAAAGATTTGCACTAATAAGCGAAGGAAAAATCGTCTAAATTAATTCTATCTCAATATATACGTCTTCCGGAACTCTTACTCTCATTAATTGTCTCATTACTCTTTCGTCAGCGGCAATGTCTATTACTCTTTTATGTATACTCATTTCCCACTTTTCCCATTTCTTCCTTCCTTCCCCGTGCGGTAATTTCATTACAGGCACTTCTAGTCTTTTAGTAGGCAAAGGCACTGGGCCTCTCATACTAATTCCGGTCTTATCGACTATAGCCTTTATTTGTGTTACAACGTAATTTAGATCCTTGACATTAGTGCTCCATAATCTTATTCTTGCTTTAGTAGGCATAAAAAACACCAAAAAGAGTTT
>QEFD01000089.1 GCA_003086435.1 Acidianus hospitalis | reverse complement strand
CTAAGGAAGAGCGATCTAATTCCCACAGTAGATTCAGGAGACTTAACAATTTCAGATTTTGATAAGAATGCTGACGTTTTCATACAAGGAGAAGATGAAATAAAGAAAGCAATAACGTATTTACAATGCTTAAAACTAGGAAAAAGAAAATTTGATGAATTACTTATAGGAATAGATACAAATTCTCCTAAATTAACTGTAGTTATTCTAGGAGACGGAATAATAATAGATACATTAGAAGCTTGGATAGATGAAATTGAGGATATTATCGAAGAAGTAATATCAAAATATCCTTATAAGAGAATATACATAGGAGTAGGAACTGGGAACAAATACGGAGAACTTGTTTATAAATTACTAAGTATAAGGTTCCCATTTGTTAAAAAGGTTAATGAGAGCAGAACCAGCCTAAGAAATCCATATGTTAATATTAAGGATAAAGATGTTAGAGCAGCCTATATGATAGCCTTAAGGTCTACTAAATGTTAGTTAAAAAGGGAATAGATTATATAACTAAAGGGCCTTGTAAGTTAACCGTGGTAAAAGGAAGAATATTGATAAAAGGAATTGAAATTAATGAGAAAGAATACAAACAAATTAACGAAGAAAGCTTCAGTATTGTTCCAAAAGAAGAGTCAGAAATAGACACAGATTGCCAAATATTAGCGGAAATCCCTCATCTGGGCTGGGAAGAGTTAGCCTCTCAGATGTCTGGAGGAAAAGTTCTACTTTTAGGAAATACTGACTCTGGAAAAAGCTACTTTTCTGACATAATTCATAACATGAATAAAGATTCAGTGATTATAGATGCAGATGTCGGGCAGTCCAGATATTTGCCTACTTTTATATCATCAACAAGTGGAATTCTGGAGTTTTTTGGAGATGTTTCTCCTTCTAGAAATTACAGACTTCACATAGCACTCATAGGAAAAATTCTAGATAACGAAAAACATTCTCTCACTATAATTGACACAGACGGATGGATAAGAGGATATAAGGCCTTTTTACATAAGCTCTACATGATCTATGAATTAGATCCAGATTTCATAGTTTCTTTTGACGACAAGATTGTTGACTATTTTCCATCTAATATCAGAAAAAAGGTAATCATAGTGAAGAAAATTCCACCATTTTTAGAAAGAAGTAGAGCAAAAAGAATATCATATAGAATTTCAAAATATAAAAGATATTTCGAGAAAGCTTCTATAATAACCATTGAATATGAACAAGTATTAGGTAAGAAGTTAGCAGAAGGTCTGTTCGTAGGATTTGATGAGCCTTTACAATTATTCCATGAGGAGCCTTGTAGTGGATATTTTATTGAGGAGCTCTTAGGAGGGTTAGTGGGAATAGTAAATGAAGGAAAAATTGCTGGTGCAGGAATAATAAAAGAGATAAATCAAGATGGGGTTAAAATTCTTACACCCGTAAATAAAGTTCAAGGTGCAATTTTAGGTAATATAAGTTTAAATGAGGAATTTAAGGAGAGAAGAATAAGGTTTAGCAAATGTTAATTGCGATAGAAGGCATAGACGGTTCCGGAAAAACTACTTTGGCAAAAGAACTTAAGAAATGGCTAGAGAACGAGAAGAAAAAGAAAGTATTACTCACCGCTGAGCCCTTTACTGAAGAGATCTCAAAGTTAATTCAAGAAGAAGGATGGAAAGATCCAGTAACGCTTACTCTCTTATTTTCTGCAGACAGAGGAGTTCATGTAAACTGGATTATGAAACAAAATCAATACGACATTATCATAACTGACAGATACTATTATTCTACCATTGCTTATCAATCAGCAATGGGAATAGATAAAAACTGGATAATCGAAGTAAACAAGTTCTTTCCAAAGCCTGAACTTACGCTTTTGTTAGATATCCCGGCTGAAATAGCTATAACAAGAATTAAAAAAGATGATAAATTTAACTTTAAGGAGAAACTTTCTCTACTCAAAAAGGTTAGGGAAAATTACTTAGAAATTGCCAAAAATGAGAATTCCATAAAAATTATCAATTCTACTAAAACTTTTGAAGAAGTATTAAGCGAAGCTAAGAATTATGTTGAGGAACTAATTTCCTAATCCTTTCTATCGCATCTAAATATCTAATTATTTGAACCAACGTCTCACTATCGTAAGGGTCTTCCTTTATCTTTTTTGCAGTAGAATATAATCCTTCAACAAGAAAGTCCTCAACGGAAGTTAACATTATATCTTTCTTAATCTGTTTTTCTTCTTCATCGCTCTTCACGATATAAACCTTGCCATGAACTGGGCATACTACATCTCCGTTCTTTAACCTAAATAAAGGAGACCCACAAACTGGACACGCTTCGCTTAGCATTGTAGCTCCTTGTCTCAATAATTCCGCTGCTTTCTTAATGGAGTCGTCAGTCATTTTATACCCGAAATAATTCTTAATCTATTAGAGTAAAAAGTATATCTGGTGAGAAACCATGGCAACTCTTTATGACAATGAAGCTAAAATTAAACAAGCCGTAATCATTTTACAAAAAATAGTTAATGACACTAGCGTTCCAAGAAACATTAGAAGAGCCGCAACAGATGCTATAAGAAATTTGCAAGACCCTAATTTGAGTGCAGGAATTAGGGCTGCCAATGCAATTGGAATCCTTGAAGATATAAGTCAAGACCCAAACATGCCTACTCATACTAGAATATCTATCTGGAACGTAGTCTCAATTTTGGAAACTGTAAAGGACTAAAATTTTTTAAGCCTAATATTCGAATATTTAAGGTGCGGGGATGCCCGAGCTAGGACGAAGGGGGTAGGCTTAGGCCCTACTGGCGAAGGCCTTCGCGGGTTCAAATCCCGCTCCCCGCACCCTGGAAGTTTGTGTTAACTTCCTCCGGTTCTTCATACCACTTAACTCTTTCGCCAATTTTAGCCCTCATCTTCCACTTTAATGATTTAGGATGAGATTCTATCATTTCTCTTAATTTATCTAATTTAGGCAAGATGTTAGGAGCATACGTATTTCCTTTCAAATATTCTTTCATCCTATCGTGATTTATTGTAAAAGTCTTATAAAAGCCCCAATCTTCAGATAAAAGTTTTGCTATATAATTACCATCTAATGTCTTATCTTCGTCCTTGTCGCCTATCTCGAAGTCGTATAATAATGCAGCAATATCTTTCTTATCGTTCTCTGTAAGGTTAATTATTTGCATCTTAGTTAAAAGTAAATCTGAAGGAGGTATAGACGGATAATAGATTTTTAATCTATCTTTCAAAATTAATTTATGACACATTACAAATTCGTCCAAGAAAACATCAATTGTAGAATTTAATACTGGATCATAAAACATTAATCTATTATATCCATGAAGAGCGTTAAACCTCTTATTAGGCTCCATATTTAAGCCTTCTAGTAATGAAGTAATTTCCTTCCTTTGAGAGGAAAGGCCAAAATAATCTGCATCCTTATATGTTCTAGAAAATAACTCACTTCCTTTTGGTGCTATTACTGCTATAGCAGCTCCTCCTATTAACC
>QEFD01000088.1 GCA_003086435.1 Acidianus hospitalis | reverse complement strand
CCTACAACTTGCAAAGCCAGTCTCATGAGGTGTATTATAATTGCCAGAGATTAAGCTAACTCAGGACGAAATAAGATATATGTCTTTATTTCAAGAAGTAACTAAAGTTACTGCTAAGGATTGTGTTGTAGATGAAGAAAATAATAGGATAATTTTCTTAGTTGATCCTCATTTTATGGGTTTAGCCATAGGAAAAAATGGTATGAATGTAAAGAAACTAAAGAAAGTTTTGGGAAAGGATATAGAAATAGTTGCATATAGTGATAACTTAGAAGACATGGTAAAGAATTTAATGTCACCAGCAAGAGTAAGAAGTGTAAAAGTTATAGACAATGATAGTAAAAAGACCGTCTATATAACAGTAGATCCGCAAGATAAAGGTATTGCGATAGGTAAAAGCGGAAAGAACGTTGTTAGAGCAAAATTAATTTTAAAAAGATACATGGATATAGACTCAGTAGTTATTGTCTGAGGGTCGTAAATGTCGGGAAAATCACCTAAAGGTTTATACGCAGCAAGAAAACTTAAACTTAAGAGATTAAAGTTTAGGTGGAGCCAAAGGTCATTCAAAGCTAGGATGTTACAATTAAAGAAGAGATTTGATCCATTAGAAGGAGCTCCAATGGCCAGAGGAATAGTTTTAGAAAAAGTAGGCATAGAATCTAGACAACCTAATTCTGCAGTAAGGAAATGCGTTAGAGTTCAATTAGTTAAGAATGGTAGAGTAGTTACTGCTTTCGTTCCAGGAGATGGTGGAGTGAACTTTATTGATGAGCACGACGAGGTAGTAATAGCAGGTATAGGAGGTACATTAGGTAGATCAATGGGCGACTTACCAGGAGTTAGATATAAAGTTATTATGGTTAATGGAGTATCTTTAGACGCATTATATAAAGGGAAGAAACAAAAACCAGTTAGGTAATTATTTCTTCTCTTCCTCTTCTCCACCTTCACCTTTCTTCCTTTCTTTTTCCTGTTCATCCACTAAGCTTTTCTTGACATATATTGGTTTATTAGAAATTAGTGCTAAGTATATAGCATGACTCGGTATCATCCTTTTCTGAATTATGACACCATCAAACTTTAGCTCTATAGTTGCTATATACACTGACCCAGAAATATCGTCGATAGTTACTTTGTTAATATGCTTACTTATCTCTTCTGTAACTTCTGGTATAAATGATAGTATATCGAAAATTGTTTCTCTCTTATCACCTAATATACTATCTTCTTCATACTGTTTCTTTATTTTATTTATTGCTATAACAATCTCTATCGGTACATAAAATAAATTAAATTCTCTACCATCCTCTAGATAGCAAACCATTACGGGTAAACCATCTAGTGGGTAAACAAATGCGTCAACTCTATTTACTTTTATGTAATCTTCTTCCTCTTTCATTATCAAAAATAAATATGACTTACAACATATTAAACCCTTCATTAACAGATAGTTATATATTCCACTTATCATAACATTCATAGCATGAGCGATTACGAATTAAGTAAGCTAGATATTAGAATATTTGGAAAATGGGATACAAAAGTTGAAATAAGAGACCCCAGTTTAAAGAAATACATATCATTAATGCCAGTGTATTTACCTCATACTGGAGGAAGGCACGAGCATAGGAGATTTGGTAAGTCTAGAGTACCCATAGTAGAAAGGTTGATAAACCAGTTAATGAAGCCAGGGAGAAATAAGGGCAAAAAATTCTTAGCGTATAATATAGTTAGAGCAGCATTTGAGATAATAGCAGCAAGAACTGGTCAGAATCCTATCCAGGTTTTAGTTAGAGCAATAGAGAACTCAGCACCAAGAGAAGAGGTAACTAGAATAATGTACGGAGGTATAGTTTATTATGTCGCTGTAGATGTATCTCCTCAAAGGAGAGTTGATCTAGCGTTAAGATACTTAGTAGAAGGTGCGAGAACAGCTTCATTTAATAATCCTAAGCCTATAGATGAGGCATTAGCTGAAGAAATAATAGCTGCTTCATCTAATGATCCAAAAAGTTACGCTATAAGAAAGAAAGAAGAAACTGAGAGAATTGCCCTAAGCTCAAGATAAGCTAATTTTTTAATGAAGAATGTAATAGAATGCGTGAGGAGTGAAGAATAAATGTCTGCACCTCAGAAGCCTCACTTGAATTTAATAGTAATAGGACACGTAGATCACGGTAAGAGTACATTAGTAGGAAGACTATTAATGGATAGAGGATTTTTAGACGAAAAGACAATTAAGGAAGCAGAAGAAGCAGCAAAGAAATTAGGAAAGGAGTCGGAAAAATACGCATTCCTACTTGATAGATTAAAGGAAGAAAGAGAAAGAGGAGTAACAATAAGCTTAACCTTTATGAAATTTGAGACTAAGAAGTACTTCTTCACAATTATTGATGCACCAGGACATAGAGACTTCATAAAGAATATGATAACTGGAGCTAGCCAAGCCGATGCCGCAATAATAGCAGTT
>QEFD01000087.1 GCA_003086435.1 Acidianus hospitalis | reverse complement strand
GACTTTCTTCCACTAAAGCTAGTACGGAAACCCCACCTTTTTTGCCTCCAAATGACCAAGACTTTGCTTCTACTAATTTCATGTTTGCTATCTTTACTGCCTCTAGAACTAATTTTTCTAGATATTCTCTGTCAGTAAGTAATTTAGGATCTATATCGTATAGGTTTCCGAATACATGCTTTCCTACAATTTTATCTTCAGAAGATTTGAGAACGAGTCTCTCTTCCATTTCCTGTTCTATTACCCTCCACGTTTACATGAATAATTTACATTTATAAATGTAACTGAGCAATTCTATTTGGATTATTTTATATGATTTTATCTAGGTATTTTATCTTCCGAAAACTCTTTAATCGCTTAGATATTATAGAATAATGGACCCGTAGCTCAGCCAGGATAGAGCGCCGGCCTCCTATGGCTGAAGAAAGCCGGTGGTCACGGGTTCGAATCCCGTCGGGTCCGCCACACTATTTTTATTTGAGGTAAGAGAGACGAAGAAGAACTACCCAATGTAACTCCATTTAGTTATCCTTATATATCTTCTGGAATTTTAGGTAAATATATATAACCCTTTAAGAATAATCCTACCAAATCAAATAGCTTGACAGAATTTTTCATTATTACGAAATCATTGCTTATTATTGTTAATTCGCTAGACATTACAGTCTTATCAGCTTTATTTACAGTTTTTGCGTTTATGCCTCTTTTCCTGAGATTTGATGCTAACTCACCACTATGACTAATCTGCGAATCTAAAATTATTGTAAAAGATAGACCTAAAGAGTAACAAAATTCTGCGAATAAAATTAATATATCTTCTATCCTGTCATCTCCTTTCTTTGAACCTAAGCCTAGATCTCTTACGAAGCCATCATCGCATATAAATGCCTCATCGTTATCTAGGGCATTTAATATAGTTATTGCAACATTATAGCCGTCAATTACTACATTCTTTTCTAGGATCGTCTTTTCCTTTATTTCCTTAATTTCTTCGTCAGAATGAGTACATCTATAAAGAAGTAGTCTTTCCTTAAAAGAAAGAGAATATCTTCCAGTAACAAGGTCTAATGCGGGCTTTCTATTATATCCTCTATTTAACAAATATTTATAATCAATGTATGCTTCTTTCAATTCCTTCCTTAATATCATTAATTATCTCTTCCCTTGATTTTCCTTCTAGCATCATGCTAACATAAGTTCCTTTTCCTCCCCCTTTTCCTCCCTTGTTTCTCAGAAAGCTTGCTAGCTCGTCTAACTTTAAGTCTTTACTAGATGCAATGTCTACAGTTTTCTTGCCTATAAATACTGCTATAGTTTTACTACCTTGAGAAGTCAATTTTCTTAATAAGTCTTTAACTATGTCTTCATCTATTATTTCTGGCAATATCTTCAAATTAATTCCATTAACTTTCTCTTCAATTACCTTACTTTCTACGTAACTTGAATACCAGTTCCTATACATTGATAAAGTTTCTTTAATTTCCTTCATTTCCTCTAATGTTCTCTTTAATCTTATTTCAACCTGTTCTGGTGAGGTTTCTAAATCCTCTGAGACTTTGTTTATTTTATCCTCAATACCTCTGGCATAATTTGAAACCATATCTCCCGCAACGTATTCTAATCTTATTACGCCGTCTTGTATTTTCTCTACATTAATAATCTTTATTGCACCTATTTCACTTGTATTGCTTACGTGAGTTCCGCCACAACTTTCTACGTCCCAATCCTTAATTTCTAATAGTCTAATAGTAGGCTTATTTACAACTCCACCCTCATATATGGAAACTCCAAATGTCATTTCAGCTTTCATTCTATCCATTTCTATAGCTGTCACCGGTCTTCTATCATTTATCACATAATTAGCCATATCTTCAAGTTTCTTTATCTCTTCAGGAGTTAGCATCTTATAATGAGTAATATCAAGCCTGGCCTTTTCTGGAGTTTTCTCTGCTCCAGCCTGCCAAACGTGTTCTCCAAGTAATTTCTTAGCTGCAGCCAATATAACGTGAGTTGCAGTATGATGTCTCATTAACCTATATCTTCTTTGCCAGTCTATTTCACCATAAACTTCTTCTCCAACATTAAGCTTTGCTTCCTTATCTAAAACATGAACTACAACATCACTTACTTTTTGAGTATCTATCACGTGGTATTCTTCTCCACTCTTTGTCTTTATTATTCCAGAATCTCCTAATTGTCCTCCTCCCTCTGGGTAAAACGTAGTCTTATCTAAAATTAAGAAGTTCTTATATACTCCAAGGACTTTTCCATTAAAGCTTCTCATATACTGGTCTTTATAGTAAAGCTTGTCCGTTGGTTCAAACTTTTTAGCAAATTCTACTACGTCTGGCGTAAGTTTAGCCTTCTCTTTTTCTCCCTTAATTGGTGCGGATTGGTGCCTCCTCGCAACTAAAGCATAAAAGTTAAATGGGACAGAAATATCTATTCCCTTCTTCTTCAGTTCTTCTGCAATTAAATCTGGAGGAATTCCATTAGTGTCGTAAGTTTTTATTAAATCTTCAATGGTAATGTTGCCTTTTTTAGCTAAAGCCGATGCTACTGAAGGAACTTTTTGTAAAGTCTCTTCATACTTTTCTTGCTCATATTCTACAACGTCTAGAATGTAATCTTTATTCTTAAGAAATTGTGGGAAATCTTCTTTCCAGAACTCTATTTGTTCAAGAACTAAATCTTTTAATCTAATATCACTACCTAAGATTTTCATTACGCGGAGAGCTCTCCTTATTAGTAATCTTCCTAGATATCCTTCGCCAGAGTTTGAAGGTACAAGTCCATCAGCTAACATCAGTGTAATAGTTTTAGTATGGTCTAAAACTTGAAAAACTCTTGCTGCTCT
>QEFD01000086.1 GCA_003086435.1 Acidianus hospitalis | reverse complement strand
TCAACACATTTTACCACCTTCTCTTGGCCGTAGGGGCGAACGATTTAACGATTTCTACAAAGTCCTCAACAAACTCTTGCACGTTATCATCTTGGAAAGCCACGACTACGTTTACTCCGTAAGCTTTGAATAACTTCACTTCGAAGCCGAAACGCGTTAGCCTGTCCTTATAAGCTACTGCGTCGATTTGCCTCCTCTTGGCTAAGAGTTTCTTTAAACCTTCTCTGTCCTCTTTCAACCCGGAACCTATATCCTTTATTTCTATTACACTCACTTCTCCGAAAGTTTTCTTAACCCGTTCTCTCAATACGTTGAACTGCCTCTCTAGGTAGTCCTTTTTTGTTGGTGAAACCCTTGCATAAATTGCCACTTGTTTAACCCTTCCACCTTCAATTTCGCTGTAGGGTATTCTCCACCTACCGCTAATTTCAACAACCTTCCCCGCCCTTACTTAATAACACCGCTCCTACTATTTCAGTAACCTCACTAGGTGTTAGATACATCTCCACAGTAATTAAAAGTATTTAAAAGTTACGTGAAAGTGCTATAGTCTCTACTAGCATAACTCGTTAAAGTACACTAAATTATTCTATATCCCATTGTAGAAATAAAGTGAATTTATAGTGAACATATTAAATCTTCTAGGATTATTACCAGCAAGATTTTTAACTTGTGTTATATAAGCTTAAAATGGTAAAGAAATATGTTTAATTATCAAAAATTTGAAAAAGATTTCATAGAAGCATGGAATTCACACGACATAGAATATTTGTTAAGTTTTTACACAGACGAGTTAGTTTATATACACCCAGGTGAGCATCCTAGAGTAATTAAGGGGAAAGAACAATTTAAAAAGTACCTAGAAGTTTTTTTTGAGACATTTCCTGATTACAAATTTGAATTAATTAATGTGGCATGGAATGACAACATAGGGTTCGGCGAATGGATAGGGAGGTCAACTTTTAATGGCAAGAGATACGGACTAGAAATTAAAAATAAAAAATTCGAAATAATGGGTGTAGATATATTAATTATCGACAAGGAAAAAGAATTGGTAAAAGAAGAGAGAGTATATTACAATCTATTATCGGTTTTAGAACAAATATGTAAAAACCTGGAGGTGAAGTGTAAGGATGAATGAATTATCTAAATCAGTCCTTTTCTCTTCATTACCTTCGTTTATCTCTTCACTTGAGGCTACAATGATATTGATGGTCATTCCATTAATAGCTAAAGATTTTTCAATAACATATGTAAAAGCCTCAACTTTATTGTCAATTTATATCGTCACTGAGGTCTTACTTTCCATTCCATTTTCACTTTTAGCCGAAAAAGTTGGAGTAAAAATGGTCATAATATTAGGGACAATGATAATGGCTTTATCGTCCTTTCTCATAATTTTTTCTAACTCTTTTTTACTTATACTCATTCTTAGGATTTTTCAGGGTATTGGGGCTTCAATGGTTCTTCTAACGTCTTTGTCTTACGCCAGTCTTATAGGCTCGGATAAAGAGAGAGGGAAAATGATAGGGTTAAATCACACTATAGTTAGCCTGGGTTACGTTTTTGGCTTACCCCTTGGAGGAATAATTGCTGAAATTAATTGGAAATACTTATTCGCGATAACATCGGTTCTTTCCTTTATCTCACTGTTCTTAATACTATCCCTTAACGAGGTACATGCAAAGTCGGGATTAGGGATTAATATAATTTATACTTCGCTAATATTTGACGGTATAATCTTAGGACTATATTACCCACTGTTCTTATTACTATCCTTAGTAGGTCTAGTTATGACTTTGTGGAAAATAAAGTTAGGTAAAGTATTTTATTTAACTAGTCTTTCGGGCTTTTTACACTCAATTACAAGGAATATGATAGCCGCTTTCTTTGTATTTTATTTATACTCCTTACATTTACCTGCCCTAATCATTGGCTCGTTAGTTCTCCTTTACCCTCTTTCCTTTACGTTTGTCTCATTTTACGCTGGTAAGCTTCACGATAAGTATAAGTTAAGGGTTGCGTCTTTCGGTTTTGTCTCAATGGCCTTATCCTCCTTGTCTCTTTTCTTCAACGTCATTTTGGGAGAATTTTTACTGGGTGCGTCTTCTGGAATTGCTACTACTTCAAACACTGCTTATACAATGTCTTCAGTTAGGAATAAGGATAGAATAGTAGCCTCTGGAATAAGAAGCGTTCAAGGAGTTGTAAGTAATACTATAGGGTTAATTATTGCCTCATATTTCAGAACGTTCTTGACTCCTTACGCCGAGATTACAGTCCTTCTAAACTTAGCGTCACTTCTTATCTTAGGTATTGTAGTCTTTTACGCAAATATTGAGTAAAACTTTATTAGTATAAATTATATTTGTATTGTCGATATTTTAAGGGTGATAATCATTAGACTGAGAGATCATCTTTGCCGTTTGTCCCTACACTTTCATTTCAATCATGATAGAGTGTAGGGACTTAGCCCTCAACCACCCACTTACTGTAGGT
>QEFD01000085.1 GCA_003086435.1 Acidianus hospitalis | reverse complement strand
TACGAGCGGTTACGTAAAAGAGTTACAGTCTTTAATGCTTTATCCATTTAACGTTCTAAAACAGTTACCCAGTCTATAAAAAATACAGCACTCTATCTTCTCTATAGCATTTGTTTATTTACAATCTCACTTGATTATAATACCAATATTGCACTCCTGTAAAATCATTTTTACATTTTCGGCAATAATTCCGTCATCTAGGTTTAATTTGCTATTCCTCTTTTTACAATCCATAGTAGTATTGCTTACTACTGAAATTATTACATCTCCGCCCTGGGCTTCGCATAAGCAACAATAAGCCTTATGCAATTCGCATTTTATGCATTTACAGTCCTTACTCCCATCATCACACTCGTCTATCTCGTTTATATTAAAAGGTCTAATAGCATTTCGTATAAGTCCTACAATCCAATCCTTTTCTTTAAAATCTCTTTTTTTATCCCAAAGTTTTACCATATTTATTTTTTCATTTCTAGAAAAATTTCGCTTTATTATATCTTTAAGCGTATAAATTATCTTATTTTCAGCCTCTTTATAAGATACGTTACAACACTCCGCAAGACAATAATATAACCCTATTATGTCGAGGAATATTTGCCTAGTCATTTAACATCCCAGTCACTCCGAAACCGGGTATGTAAACCTCTCCGTTCCATTCGTTAATTTCAACCTTGCCGTCTTTTCTTCTCCTAATAACTTTCACTTTTGCACCGTTCTTAATTCCTTGTAAAAAATCCCAGCTGTGTGTTACACATATTGTAAACAAATTCTTAGATTCTAAAGTCAACTTATTTATTAATTTTCCTAAAAAGAACGCAAAGGAAGGGTGAGCAAACGCTTCTGGTTCGTCTAAAATCAATAATACTTTGTACTTCTTACTGAGTGCATAGAGGTATTGCATTAAAGTGACTATCGCCGCGTTATAGAATGTAGGTGAAAGATACTTAACTCCTTCTCCCCTAGACCCAGTAAAGTCCTTCCATATCAGCCCATTTTTAGTCGGAAATACTTGCAAAGGCTCCAAGTAATCAATCTCCTCCTCCAGATTTAAAGTCTTCAATTTCTCCTTAATTTCTGTCAATAGCTTTTCTACAACTTCCCGGGACTCACCTATCTCATCGTCAGTTATTAAACTTCTTATATCGTTTAAAAATGACAGTGTAGGTAACTGTCTCTCAAGTATTGAGTACATTTCAGTAGGGATTTTATCGGCATAACGCTCCATTAGATCCTTTACTTCTTCATAAATACGGTAAGTTATTGCATATACGTCAATATACACTGCGTAATCAAAATTTTCCCCTTCCTCTACTTGGCATTCCCCAAGCGGTTCGGTATAACTGCCAAGATTAAACTTTTCAGGAGCAGGAACAGATGAATAAATACACTTTAAGATAACGGATTTACCGGACAAATTAGGTCCTATAATAACAGTAAGCTTAGGCAAATCCAACTCACCGTTAAAGGAAATACTATTAAGCTCAATGTTTATCTTGACCCTCATGAGAAATGATAATAGTAGTAAAATTAAATATTTGTTACTGTTATCAAGGAACCGAAGAATGAAAGCATTTACTGCTGGAATCTATTACCGTTCCTTAATTTTGTCTACGGACAAAACTTTCAACTCCCTCTCTACTGCCTTCCTGAGCTTATTATCCTCGGTGACTAAAGGCAAATCAAGCTTCCTTGCCAACCAAACGTAGGAAGCGTCGTAAAAAGTTATACCGTAATCCATTGCAATCTCCTCGGTCTCCTTGCAGTTTACGTCCTCTAGATTCATGGTGTTCAACACTTTGGAAATGAAAGAGAGTAATCTTAACCCTTCTTCCCTGTTTATCCTCTTGTGAAGAAACACCTCTTTCCAAACTATATTTCCCAGCTCGAACTTAGCTAGAGAGACCGTATAATTTCCTCCAAGAAGTTCAATTTTACCCTTCGTTAGCAGTGCATAAATTGATGAAGAATCAAACACGTAACTCAAGCGTTATCTACCTAGGATTAAATAACACGTGGCTCAAGTATTATCTCCATTAGTCTTTATTTAACGTTCATCCCTGTCTTCTCTAATTTCCTTGATTACGTCCTCGATAGGTATTTTACTCAGGACTTCCTTAATTTCCCTAGCCTCCTTCTCTAGCTCTTTAGCTTTAGCCTTCTTTACTTCATTTATTAAAGCCCTCCTTATAACTTCTGCCTCATCAATGTTATATTTTTCCAACTCCTCCTTCAGCTCTTCTGGAATCCTTACCGAGATTACTACACTCTTGCCCATAATTTAATATCGCCGTGTGAAGTTAAATAGTTTACTTTTTGTAAACACAGCTTCTTGTATACAATAGCTCATTCAACACATTAAACTCCAAACTGAAGGTAGTACTCTCTACTTCGAGTGCTACTTCACTGAATACGCTGAATGACGATTTTCCATCTAGCTCACAGTAAGATTTCACACTTCTAACACAGTTGGTGATAAATGTGACGTTAATTACACGCCAGTATTAGTTCAGGTAGGTCTTGAGTGACCTTTTTATACAGCGATAATCCTAGCGACCCTTAAGGCTAGTAAACCAGCAATAGGGCTGATCAATGCGTTCCCTGCCATATAAGTTACAAACAAGTATAAGACCCTCTCTTGGTTAGGTATGAAACCGAAAATTAAGGGTGCTATAAACCCATAGGTAAAGAACGGATGAACGAAGGAGAAAGCAAAACCTAGCAGTAGCCCCTCTACAATCGCACTTAGGTTCTGTTTAAACTTGTCGCTATTTAAGATACCAAATAAGTTGCCCTTTGTGATGAATATAGCGACGTCCATAAATAAACCATAAGTCAAAGCATCTTCAATGAGCCATAAGGGTTCTCCCCCGAAGCCAAAATGTATTAAATCGCCTATTAAGTCGTAGGCAGTAAACACCGCCATCCCGCTCCCTACTTTTCTCACTAAAGCGACTACGATAAATGACGTAATAATTCTGAACCATACTGGAGGGTTAATAAGTGGGTAAATTCCACTCGGTAAAAATATCATATCGCCT
>QEFD01000084.1 GCA_003086435.1 Acidianus hospitalis | reverse complement strand
TCAAGAGACGAAGTAAGAGGAAGAGAGATAGGAATTTACGGAATGGTAACGGCCTTGGGCAGAGTACTGGGTTCTTCTTATGCGAGTTTTTTAATGAATTATTACCTTTACTCATCTCCTCTCATCCTGTGGTTTTTAATATCCTTATTAGGATTCTCTTCCGCTTTGCTCTATTATCCTTTAGTAAAAGGTGACAAAAATGAATAATTATAAAATAAGAGACGAAAAAGCCATATTCTTTAAAGTTATAGATCTATCCTTCTGAACTTTAAGTACCCTAGTAATGAGAGACCTATTAACCAGGATAACTGTGCAACTATTGATATCCCTAAATTAAAAGGCGCTCCTGCTAACGTTAAGTGAGTTGATAAATACGTCGCAACTGAGCAGATGGACGTGGGATTTACGTAATAACCTAGTATATTCGATACGTTCGTAGGTAAAAATATCGGCAATATTCCTTCAACTATTCTAATTATGAAGTATAGTGCTATGGAAATTCCTAAAGTTGCTGTTGCAGATTTAATGAAATTACTTAGCATGAACGAAAGTATATAGTAAAAGCTGAGGATTGAGATTAACTGTATTATTAACATTGTGACTACAAAACTGGGGAAATAATGAATTAAAATTGAAAAAGTACCTCCTACTACTAGGCTGAATATAATACTAGTTGCCACTCCAGTTAATAATCCGCTGGTAAGTCTGGTTAGGTAAAAGCTAGCCCTAGTTAACGGTCTTGATATTATGAACTCTATTGCACCGCTATCAATAAGTTTAGAATAAAGTGCGTAAGCTAGGTATATCATTATTATTGGGAAGAACGATTGGAATAAAGAAGAGGAAGAAATAACGCCCTGGTTAATTTTGTATTCTATATTTGGTATTGGTGAGTATTCGTTAGGTGGGTTTTCGATCGTAAATCCTGTAGAGCTCTTGCTTCCCAAGGAAATAAACTGGGTTCCAGGCTTAATTTTTATCGAATTGATAGTTACGTAACCGGAATAATTAATGATGCAAGATCCTATAGCCTTTAAATCTTGGTTATAGAACGTTAAGTTAAGTTCGCCTTGATTAAAAGTAGATGCAAGTATCAACTTTCCCACACAGTTTTTAACTCCGGTAATAACAGCTAATCCTTCTCCATAATATTCATAATAATTATAGAAATCTGAAACATTGCATATAATATGGGTATATATCACTGTATGTTGTTGTAATAAGGATTTGCCAGCAGCTGCAATTGTTGTAATTGTTGCATTCTCTTCGTATGTGGAATATTTAACTATTATGTAACTTGCGTTATTACCTTGAATTGTGAAAAACCCTGAAGAATTGCTCTGTGTCATTGATACAACTTTACCAGAATTGCTTACCATTTCTATTGTTGCTACTAACGGACAGCCTCGGTTATCGAATACATATCCGTGAACCTTCACTGTACCGTTAGGAAAGCCGAAACTAACTCCAACAAAGTTCATATTATAGTATGAGGATGCAGGTAAATTTTCAACAGAAAAATGATAAACCGAGTAACCGATTCCTACACCTACTGCTGCAAATACTACTAAAAAAATGAGGACAGATAATCTAAGGAAGGACCTTTTAAAGTCATAAATGATGGGATTCATTGAGTACCACCAATTATTTGGAAGAATAAGCTTTCAAGATCTTGTCTTACATAGCCAATATCGAGTATTCCGAAAGGTTTTAACGCTCTCATCACGTCTTCTACATTTCCCTTAAAGTTCTGTATTATTATTACACCGTTATTTAATGTAGGCTCTCCAAAATCCTTACAAGCCTTTAGTGCTTCCTCTGACGGAGAATTGAGAATTACTCTCAAAGCGTTTGTGGATACTAACTTCCTTAAATCCTCCATCTTCTCCTCTTTAACTATTTTACCTTTATGCAAGAACACTACCCTATCTGCCAGAGATTCTACTTCTGAAAGTATGTGAGATGAAAATAGTACGGCTTTTCCTTCTTTCTTCAGCCTTAATGCCAAATTTCTAAAAAACTGAATTCCCTCAGGATCTAACCCATTAAGCACCTCATCAAATAGGAAATTCTTTGGGTTGGAAATTAAAGAAACTGCTAGGGCAAACCTCTTCTTCATTCCTTGAGAATAGTTCTTTAATTTATCATTTTCTCTTCCTGCAAGGCCTACTTCCTCAAACAATCTTTTTCCCAAGCTTCTGGCTTCGTTTGTAGGAATTTTATAATATCCTGCAATATAAACAAAATAATCCAAAGCTTTTACGTCCTGCTCAAAATTTGGAAGTTCTGGAACCCAACCTACATTTTCCGAGGCCTTTTTCTTATCCTTAGTTATGCTATATCCGTCTATAATTACGTCGCCCGAAGTAGGGTAAAGAACGCCAGTTGCAATCTTAATGGTTGTAGTTTTGCCTGCGCCGTTTAAACCAATAAAGCCTACTATTTCGCCGTCGTTAACTGTAAAACTTTCCCCCTTCAAAGCTTGAAAATGTCCATAAAACTTAACTAGGTTTTCTACTCTTATCATAAAATCCTTTTCATAAAACTATAATTTAAAGCTTACCATATTATGATATGATTTTTAAGAATATCACAAAATTTCATTAACTCTTGAGCAATAAGCTGAATAACTGTACGAGGAAAATAGGACTTCTTACGTTTAATTTTCTCAAAAATTCACCTTTTGTCTCTTTATTCTTTAAAATAATCTTATCTATTAACGAAATCATTATTCTATTTTTAATAATTTTCCTACTTATATTCCAGGATTTATATAACGCCTCATAATAGTTATCTCCATCACTGGGTAAAGGAATAACTAAAGCTTTGTAACCTTCAAGCGAGGAAATAGAATCTGTGGGAACAAAAATCATTGGATAAATAAAATTATTATTTAGTTCCTTAATCTCGTCTCCTTCTACTTCAACGTTACATACTCCAGGCTCTTTGCTAAGTACTGGAGTTCTATAATTCTTCTCATTAAGATTTAATATTCTACTTACTCGCCTTAAGTCTATCTTACTAATTCCTTTCAAGCTTATTTGATTAAAGAATACCTTACCGAATTCAGACGACATTTTCAATAAGGAAATTATTTCCTCCTCATCGCCGTAGGAGAAAAGGTCAGGAGAAATCAAATTTACCTTACCTTGGATGGATTGAATTTTCATCTCACTCAGTATTACTTCCCTGGGAATTTTCCTAGTTCCTCTCATAACTTCAACTTCAGCCATAGCTGATGGGGCTTTAATTGGGTAAAATTTTTCAGCAGGAGTTCCTTTAATTATACCTTCTTCAGCTATAGCCTTATGAATAACGTTTTCTGCCTCACCAACTACTATAGTATCAATCCAATCTTCTTCCTTCTTTCCTACTAATTCCCATGCCCCTGGACCTCCAACAATTACTTTAAATTTAAACCTTGATTTAAGTTCTCTTATTTTTGCAGAAAATTTTTGGAAAGAATAATAGAACCTTGGATATTCGCCGAAAGCCTCTTTTATTGCTAAGGAAGGCTGAGTTAATGCTAACGGATCGTTAACATAAATCCCAAGAATGTCGGGTTTTCTAATTTTTGATGGCGGTAATATTATAGAATTTGTCATAGCCTCTATTTTCCTCAAACCGTAAGGAGGATACCTATTCTTCCTTACAATTGGCAGAATTCTTTCTGGTAAGGGAGGAAGAGAATAAAAAGTTGCTTCGTCTGCTGTAAGTATCATCACTTTCTTTTTCTTAAATGCATTATTATGTGTTAACAGTACAGTACATGGTATTACATAGAGCCTTATAACATAAGGTAATTGCTGCACAGGCTAACTTGCATATTAACGTACAATATTTATAAATTTTGCCTGGATTTAACCAATTATATACATTTATACTATAGTTTTTGCATACGTACTTTGTCACGGTTTTATTTCCTTCTTTTACACATTTTTTACAAACTATATGAACATATAGTTTTAGTAGATATATTGGGACATTACCACAATTTGTTACAATATATTTCAAAATTGAATTGCAGTTTAGTATCTCTCCCTTAAGTTTTATTGTTGCATTTTCTATTCTAGGTTTTGCATACTTGAGTTCCGAATAATTGCCTATCAATATTTTTAAATACGTTATATTAGCTATTTCTGGAATTCTCTTGAAACATCTTAAACAGCCGTAGACTAACTTACATATTTTAACAATTTCTTTAAAACTACAATTTAAAATTCCTTCAACATATACTGATTTATTAGCATT
>QEFD01000083.1 GCA_003086435.1 Acidianus hospitalis | reverse complement strand
AATGCAGTAGAAAATTGTTTAGGAAAGAGAATATATAAAATACCAATTAAACCAGATGAGCTATAATGCAGAGGCATTTCCTATCAGAGAAGGAGACAGAAGAATTACTTGAGAAAATAAAAGAAAAATATAACATTAGCCTTTCTCCGCAAAAGGTAGAAATAGGTAAAGAGAAAAAGGAAGTTTATTATTTTTTAGATGGAGTTTTATCCTTCTTCTCACAAGATTTAATTCCTACGCTATGTGCAATTTACAAATTTAATATTTCTCTTCCTTCAGTAAAAGTTGATGAAGGAGCAGTAAGGGCTGTGCTGAAAGGGGCGGATTTATTTGTACCTGGCATAAAAGAGTATAACTGCAATTGTAAACCCGGAGATATTATTGCAGTTACTACAATGGAAGGAAAAGCTATAGCTGTTATGAAAGTTCTTATAAGCAAGGAAGATGCAGAAAAAGAAAAGAGAGGCAAGTTTTCAAAGAATTTGCACTACCTAGGAGATGAAATATGGAAAATGTGCAAGTAAATAAAAAGGTTACTATAGTTATACCAACATTCAATGAAAGAGAGAATATCATAAGACTGCTATCTCTTCTAAGAAAGGTAATACAAGCTAGAATAATAATAGTGGACGATAATAGTCAAGATGGGACTGCAGAAGCTGTAAGGTCTTTAAACTCGCCCAATATCCAAGTAATAGTAAGAGAAAAGGAAAGAGGACTCGGCTCAGCAATAAGGACAGGAATACAAAAAGCTATAGAAAATGGCACAGATTATGTAGTTACTATGGATGCTGACCTAAGCCACGATCCTATTTACCTCCCAGCAATGTACGAGAAGGCTAGAGAAGGATTTGACTTAGTAATAGGTTCTAGATATGTAAAAGGCGGAGGAATTGAGAACTGGCCGATAAAGAGGAGAATAATTAGTTGGGGAGCAAACTTTTTAGTTAGACTACTTTTACGTTCACCTCTTCATGATAATACTTCCAATTATAGAATATACTCAACTAGAGCGGCAAAGGAAGTTTTAAAGTGTGAAAGTGCCGACGGTTACGAATTTCAAATATGCGCAGTTTATAGAGTTTTAAAGGCAAATCTTCCCGTTGCAGAAGTTCCAATAATTTTTAAGGATAGAGAAATTGGTAAAAGCAAATTAACAACGGGACAAATCTATAAATGGTTCAAATACGTGATTAGTTTATCAAGAAGTTAATCTTCTGTTGTAGCAAACCTACTATTCTTCTTCCTAAGCTTTATTATTTCAGTCTTTAACTCTTCAACTTCCTTCTTTAACGCATTAATTTCGCTCTCATGAATTTCTATTATCTTTTTTAGGCTTTCTACCGGATCTTCCTGTGTAACCTTTAATTTTACATTCTCCTTTTCATCAATCTCAACGAATCCAAGCCTTGTTAGCTCTCTTACATATCCCTTAGCTGTCTTAGGAGAAACTTTAAGTTCCAAAGCTAGATCTTTTAAGTTAATTTCCCCTTTTTGTTTAACAATATTTATTACATCCTGCAATCTAGGCGTAAGCTCCATAGTAAGTTTTTTGAATAGTAGTACTTTTAAGCACTTGGGCAGATTTTATTAGGGAAAATTGGCCCTACTACTTACAGAAAAAGATGTATCTAATTTATTAAAATTTGAAGATGCTTACGTTGCATTAAAAGAAGCTTTTATTGCTTTGGAAAGCAAAGCAGGCGTAAATTCTAAAAGGATGAGAACCTCAATTTCGGGCTCTACATTAACTTGCCAAGCAGGAGGATTACAAGGTTATCTTGGCATTAAAACTTTTATAAAGGGGAATTTCGTTTCTCTTCTCTTCTCAACCTCTGGAGAGCTTTTAATGATAGCTGAGGCAGATAGATTAAGCCAGATAAGGACTGGAAGTTTATCAGTTCTGGCCTCAGATTATATTCAAATAAAATACGATACAGTAGGCATCATTGGATTAGGAAAGCAAGGTTTAGCTCAAGTTGAAGCGTTTTATGAACTCAAGAAAATAGAGCCAATAGTTATTTCCAGAACTCAAGAAAGGATAAATAAAGCCCTTAGAATACTTAATTCTGAAGGAATAAAAGTTAAGGTAGCAGGATCATATAAGGACGTGTTTCTTAATTCCGAAGTCATTACCTCAATAACTTCCTCTAAAGATCCATTTATTAAGCTTGATTACGTAAGAAAAGGAATGCACATTAATCTTATGGGTTCTAATATTCCAGAAAGAGTCGAGGCTTTTCCAGAACTAATAAAAGCCTCGTCAATTATAGTAGTTGAGGATATTGAACAAGCATTAGAGGAAGCAGGAGACTTAATTTTAGCCAAAAAGATGGGAATGTTGGATGAAAGTAAACTCGTTACATTATCTTCAGTTATAGCAGGAAAAGTAGAGAAAAAGAAAGATGACGATATTTCAATATTCAAGTCTACAGGGGTTGGATTAGAAGACGTTGCTGTTATGAAAGTTCTTTATGAAAAAGCTAAGAAACAAGGCATAGGAAAAGAAATAGAAGTGAAAGGTGTATGGTCTCGAGAATAGGAAAAGAAATAGAAATATCTCCAGTAGAATTGGCTTCCCAACTCGCTAAAAAGGCTAAGATAAATTTAGCTAGTGGCTCGCCAGACCCAAGAGTTATTCCAATTAATGAAATAAGAGAAGCGTATAATGAAGTTTTAGAAGACGTAAAATCGCTTTTTTACCCTGGAGCAGGTGGGCAAGATGAGTTAAAGAAGGAAATTGAAGAGCACTATCTTCAATTTTTAGGATTGAGTAAAGGAGAAGATGAAATAGTAATTACAAGCGGAGCTCAGCACGCAATGGAATTGTTAGGAAAATACTTTCTAGAAAACGATGTAATAGCTGTTGAAAATCCTACGTTTATAGAAACTTTTAACGCAATTAAGCTTAGATCTTCAGTAGTTATTCCAATAGATTTAGATGATAAAGGAATTAAGGTGGATCAACTTGAGGAATTTCTTAAGTTAGTTAAGATAAATTTGCTTTATGTAATTCCTAACTGTCATAATCCTGCAGGAGTTAACTTAGATGAGGAGAGGAGAAAGTATCTTGTAGAATTGGCCGAAAGATATGACTTTTACATTTTAGAGGATGATCCTTATAGGCCTATAGCTGGTTGTGTTCCTAAACCTATAAAATATTTCGATAAAAGCGGAAGAGTAATTTACATAAGTTCTTTTAGCAAAATTCTTGCCCCAGGCTTAAGGATAGGTTTTATTCTAGCTAATAAAGAGGTGGCTCAGAAGATCTCTTTACTAGAACAACTTGACTTTTCAACATCAACTGTAAATCAATATGTAGTCGCAAGGTTAATAAGGAAAGGAATAGTTACTAGAAGAATGAAAGAATTATACGAGCATTATTCAAGAAAAATGAAGGTATTGAAAGAGTCGTTGACCGACCATGGACTAACAAAGTTTAACGATCCAAAGTGTGGATTCTTCTTGCTTTTAGACCTAGAAAAAGATAGCTGGAAAGTATTTAATAATGCAATACAGTTAGGTTTAAGCTTTGTTCCAGCTAAACCGTTCTTCTTAAGAGGAGGAGATACGATGGCAAGACTAAGCATAACAATGTCGAGTGAAGAAGAGATAAAAGAAGGAGTTAGTATTCTTAAAAAAGCTGTTCAAATGGCGTAAATCTCTTTTCCAAGTTTATTTAAAGGCATGGCTTCCTTTTCTCCCATCACAACCATGTCTTCTATTCTTATCCCAAACTTTCCTGGCAAATATATCCCTGGCTCTATGGTAAATGTCATATTTTTTTCTATTACTTGTTCACTATCTTGTGAGATGTAAGGATCTTCATGAACGTCTATTCCTATGCCGTGCCCAGTTCTATGAATAAAGAATTGAGAATAGCCTGCCTTCGCAATTATTCCTCTAGCAATCGAATCTATTTCTTTACCCTTCATTCCGTTCTTTGCCCTTTCTGCAGATTCTTGTGCATTGAGTACGATCTCATGGATTTTCTTAACTTCATCAGAAGGATTTCCTAATGAGACAACTCTTGTAGTATCTGTACAATATCCTCTATATTTTATTCCAAAGTCGACTATTATTACATCACCTCTCCTTACTTTCCTATCAGTACATCTCAAATGAGGCATTGAAGTGTTAGGCCCAGAAGTGAGTATAGTTTTGAAGGATACTCCATCTGCACCATTCTCCTTGAATATCTCCTCTAACCTATCCGCAAGTTTGCATTCAGAACTACCTTCCTTGATATCGTTAAGGAATTGTAAAAAGCTATTTTCCGCAATCTTCAACCCTTCTTTCATTATATTTATTTCATCATCGTCTTTCCTCATTCTTAATTCTTTTAAAAGAGTGGAGGCAGGAATTAGATTACTTGGATTGAATTTTCTAATTAAATTTATAGTAAAAACTGACCATAATTGATCATCTATTGCTATGACCGAGTTCTTTTTTAAATCCATTTTTGAATATGGATCTTCGCCATCTGCGTAGGAGTTTATTTCAAAATTATACTTTGAGAGCTGTTCTTCATAAAGTTTTGGAGCTAGAAAGTAGAAGTGCCCTTCGCTTACCACAAAGAATAAAGGCCTTTCCATTTGTTCCTCACTAAAGTTTGTTAGATAAAACATGTTACTTGTAGGGCCTATAATTACATAATCTATTCCTCGGTCTCTCATCATTTTTTGAAGCCTTCCTATTCTATCCATAATCCCTTTTTTGTTTCTAAGAATATAAGCGAGTAGTCATTACATCTAATGATGAAAATAACATTTCTCGGTACAGGCTCTGGTTCAACTGCTGGTTCAAGGAGAGCGAAATCCTCAATAATGATTTCCGAAGGAGAAGATAGCATAATCCTTGACATGGGTAACGGTGCTAACTCAAACTTAGAAGATCTTGGATTTCCTGATATTAATTCAGTATTTTTCACACATCTTCATATAGATCACATTAACGGAATTTTCGACTATTTAGTACAGAGAAAAATAAGAAGAATGAAGGACGTGAGAATATATTCTCCTCCAGGATTTTCTAAGCTCTTAAATACTTACAAAGATATTGGAAATAATATTTCTGCAGAAGTTTATGAAAGCAATTTGCCTAAAGCTAAAATAGGGGATCTTGAAGTTTATTCCGTCGAAGCTTGTCATGCAATATATGCAGTAGCGTACATAATAACTAACGGTGAAAAGAAAATAGTGTATTCTGGTGATACGTCTGAACCGTGTGAAGGAATTATTGAGGAAACTAAAGATGCGGATTTAATAATACATGAAGCAACGTGCTTAGAAGGTTGTGAAATTTACGGTCATACGCCGTTGCCAAAGCTCAAGGAGATTTTTGATAAGAAGAGAGTTATAATAACTCACATACCTTCACAAATTGAAGATAAGTATACTAACTTGGGCGATTTTATTTTGGCCTTCGATGGGTTGATATGGAATGTGTAGATTATTAGCCTTTAGAGATAGGGAAAAGATTAACGGAGAAGTGCTCAAGGCTTTTGTAAACTCTGCAAGATACGACCCATTTTCTCCATATAAATCTCATCCAGATGGTTGGGGCTTTATAATATTCGTAAAGAAGAGCGGAATTTGGAGAAGCTTATATTATAGGTCTCCAGAACCAATATTTCAGGACGATCTCTCCACACTTACTTCAATTAAAGGCGAAGAAATAATGGGAATAATTCATGCCAGAAAGGCTGGTAAGAAATTTTTGCAAGGATTAACTCATGCTCATCCTTATCATATAAGGGCCGGAGTTTATGACTTATATTTTGCACATAACGGCTCAATATCGCGTAATGCCTTTGAAAATCCTTCCTTACCTTACACGGATAGTTACATGTTTTTATTAAAGATTGCTGAAGGAGTTAGCAAAACTAACGACGTTAAGGAATCTTTTAGATTCGCATTTAATAGCCTAAAGGAATACTCAGCTAGCCTTAATTCTGCCTTGCTTTCTTACTCTGAAGGAGAAGGTCCGATAATTCAAATTGGCTATTATTATAATAAAAAAGAAGCATTAGACTCTTCAGAAGAATACTTTAAGCTCTATATTTGGAGAAATTATGTATTTTCATCTACAATAAAATATTATCTCGGCAATGCTGATAATGAACTTGTTTATGGAGATATAATGTATTTATAATTATTGTTTTAACTTTAGATACTCAGACTTAAAACTTTGAAAAGAAATATTAGAATATGGCACTTGAATTAGAGAATTTAGAAAGAAAATATCTTGACGAAAAAGGATTCAGAATTTATGAGAAGCCTATTAACGGTTACGAGATTGCCTTCAGATATATACCAATAAATTCAGTAAAAGAAATAATTGTATATAAGATAGAGAATGGAAAGGAAACTCAAATAGCTCAGTTCTCAAGCCTTGATAATCCATTAGATGTTGCAAAATCTTTAGAAGAATATCCTCAAGGGTTAACACAAGAAGTTCTTCAATTATTAAAATAAAACAATTTTTTACATGCCATAGTATAAGTTGTTTCATAAGTAAGTTTTTATATATTTTTATTTATGCCGGAAGAGTTAGTTGAGGCTCAAATTGTAGATTTTGGTAAACTAAAAGAAATATATAGTGATATTTTGTACTATGAAAATTATAAGTCAATATTAAAAAAGACCGGTGGGATAGATCCTCCTCCACCTCAATCTTTACGAGCGTTACCATTTAGCGGAAGGCGAATTGGGCCTCTTGGTTTAATAATTACAGGAAATATGATAAAAATAAAAGAAATAGATGCAATAGTTAAACCTACTAAGGAAGGCAATCCAGTTTATGCAATAGTAGATTTTTCTCAAGGAATAAAAGTACTTTTAGCTTATGAGGAAGAGAGTCCAATAGTAGGCATAGATCTAGGAATAAGACATCTCTTTACCATAGTTGCAATAATTAATCATGGTAAGTTATATAAAGTAAAATATGTTGGAGACAAAAAGATGCTTGATATTTTTTCTAAATATTTAGGAGAATCCCAAGGCCTAGTGTATTTAAATGATATAAGGGAAAGAGTTAGAAAACCGGTAATTGAGACTGTAAAATTCCTGGAGGAATTGAAGCCCAAAGTAATAGCAATAGAGGATCTTAGGCTTTATGAAGCTAAAGTTGGTAAAGGTTTAAGGGCTATACAAGAGATATTAGAAGAAGAATTGTTCAAACGTGGGATGAAAGTTAGGAGATTAGATCCTAGAGGGACATCAAAAATCTGTTCTAGATGCGGATATAAAAAAGGCGAAGTACTAGGTTCAATATTTGTTTGTCCATCTTGCGGGTATAAGGCAGATAGAGACTTCAATGCTGCATATAACCTTGCATTGAAGTGCTATTATACATGTTAAATTTTCCAATAGTTTCTTAATATTTCCTTCTCTTTTTCAAGATAATCAAAGAATCTTGATTTCACGGAATCAGGAGATTTCTCTTTGGCATAATCAGTTGCTTCTCCTTTCAACCCTTTTATAAATGCTTGAAGACCTCTCTCCAAGCCTATGCCATAACCTCCTTCTAATACTCCTGAAGAATATTTGCCCTTGCCTAAAGAACCTAGATTGTAGAAAGTGTAGTCTGTTAAGTTAAGGGAAGATAGTCCGTCGCCTTTGAACCCATCAAAACCTGCAGAGAAGATGATGTAGGCAGGTTTAAAATCCTCAAGAATACTTTGAATTAAGGGAAACAATTCTTCATAAAGATCGTCTGAACCTCTAGGAGGAATAAGAAGATTAACCTTGGTACCTT
>QEFD01000082.1 GCA_003086435.1 Acidianus hospitalis | reverse complement strand
GGACCTAGCTCTGCTGATAAAGGACCGCCAGTATTATAGACTGGTTCACCAGGCTTAAGCCCACTAGTATCTTCGTAAACTTGAATGTAGGCTCTGTCTCCTTCTATCCTTGTTATTTCACCTACAAGTCTTAATTCTCCTACTTCAACTACTTCATACATTTGTGAATCTCTCATATTATCTGCAACTACTAGTGGGCCGTTTACTCTAACTATCTTACCTACCATTTTCACCACCAAATAATATTTCTGCAACTTTAGGTTTAACTGATTCAAAAACTTGACTTAAAATAAGATTTAACGAATAATCCCTCACAAGCCCTACATCAGGGTAATAAATCTTTATTCCTCCTAATAAGCTGTTATCCTCCTCGACGTCTGCACTTAACTTATTATCCTTAAGGATTTTCTTAACAAGTTCCTCATCGCTCTTATTACATATTATCTTAGCTTTTGTTGTAGATGATGAAATCTCTTTCTTTATTATTGACTGTAAACCTTCTGCGTATTCTTTAGAAGAAGTAACTACATTAATATTCTTAACTACCTCATCATAAACCTTTTGTAGCCAATAGTTCTCTTCATTTAATATCGCCCTTTTATTCTCCACATCAAGTTTAGCTTTTTCGCCTTCTATTTGTTCCTTTCTCTTTGAAATTAGGTCTCTTATTTTCTTATCGTAATCAGAAAGTATATCACTATACTTATTTTCAATTATCTTATTAGCCTCAGCTAATGCTTGCTCTAAATTTTCCCTTATATCTTCCATTACTTTTTTAATTGCATAATCGAGCAAATCGTTTAATTCCATTATTTCTCACCCAAAACCTAACGCCCTTAAAATCAACTTTCTCACATCCATAGGTTCAGCTTCACTATAAGGAGAAGGAATTACTGTAATTAAAGGTTTTGTTTGAGAAGATATAACGCTTTCAAGTCTTTCTCTTACCGGATCGTACAAATCTTTAGTAATTAAAACTAGGTCAACGTCATCCATTTTCCTTACATTTTTTATCTCATCTTCCAGTGAATAGGGATCTTCAACAACTTTTCCCTCAGCTCCCATCATCCTAAATAAAGATACCGTATATCTATCTCCAAGGAGCAAAATTTTTCCCATGCTCTCAAATCTGTAATGTAGATTAAATATTTTAATCATCATTCATACTCTATATCGAGCTATAGTGATCCTTCCCGAGAAAATGAGTAGGGTACAGATTATAGCCAATAAAGAACTTTTACATGATATAGTCACAAAGATTTTAAAATTCCAAAATTTCGAACCAGAAGAACCGGAGGAACCAATATCCAATGAAAGATTTGAAGAAGCCAGAAGGAAGCTTGGAATAATACAAGAACATCTAAATAAATTCCAAATAATAATGGATCTCGCAGGAGTTACAATAGAACCAAAAGGAAAAATGAAGGCAGGGAACTGGAATAAAATAGCTGACGAGGTAGATAATGATGCTACACAAGAAGAGGAAAAATACAAGGAGTTACTAGAGGAGATTGGCAAGATAAAGAGCGAACTAGATTTGTACAAGGCACAGTTAAATGAAGTATTACCATTTAAGGATATAACAGTCAACTTGAGCAAATTATATAATTTAAAGCTATTCGATGTATATTTGCTCACTATTTTATCCAGTCAATTAGATAAAGTGAAATTTGATAATGCATTAGTTCTTACTAAGAGAATAAATGAGAAAACTTACGCTGTAATTATCATAGCGCCTAAAGGGGTATTGCAAAAGGACAAGATAGAAAAAGAAATAGGTGCAAAAGTTTTTGAAACCCCTGAAGGAAAAGCCCCTTACGACGTTTACAATGAGGTCCAGAATAAGATTAATGAGTTAACTAAGATCTTGGAAGAAACCAGAGCAAAATTAAAAGAAAAATTGAGAGCTTGTGAAATTCATGTGAAAGAAATTTATGGTAAATTACTAACAGTGAGAGACGCACTCAGTATTATATCTAGAGCTAGAGTGTCAGAGTTTTATGTCCAAATTGAAGGCTACGCACCAACTAAAATTGTTAAAAAACTCAAGGATCAATTAAAAGGAGAAGCCTTCATTACTGAGAGACTGCCCAGAAGGTATGGAGAAAAGGATAAGCCACCTACATTAATTAGCCTTCCTAAGAGTATAAGGGTAATAGAATCGGTTGTAGAACTTTATGGTACTCCATCCTATTGGGAAATTTCCCCAATAATATTCCTTATATTCACTTTTCCAATACTCTTTGGGCTAATGTTCCCAGACTTTGGTAATGCCTTAGTAGTATTTTTATTTGCGATATGGTTCTACAAATACGGTAAAAGGAAAGGTAGTGAGAATACAGAGAAGCTCAGCTTAGTACTAATATATTCAAGCATAGTTGCAATGATCACTGGCTTGCTTGCTAGAGAATTTTTCGGGCCAGTATTAGTAGGAGGACCAAGAGAAGTATTTAATAATGATAGTTATCCCGTAGGACCTTTGTATTACGTATGGCCAGTCCCAGCAAGTGTTTCTGATTCTCTAAAGTACTTGATACCTTTTGGTAATTATTCTATCCTATCTGTAGAAATAGAAGATACAATGATATTATCAATATTCATAGGAGCACTTGCACTATTTGTAAGCTCTTTACTCGGTGTTATTAATGCTATAGATAAGAAGGATCCAGAATTCTTATTTTACGAAAAATTACCCTTGTTGATACTTTACACAGTACCGCTTATAATATTCGGCTACGGATTTGTAGATATAAGTGACTATTTTGGAAAGGTAGAATGCTTATTGGGTGGCTTACTTACTAATATATTCAGTTTTCCACCTAATCTCTCAACGCCGACTTATGCTCTTGCCTATATACTAATACTATGGGTAGAGATTGGACTAATTTATAATTGGATAAGCAAAGTTATACTAATAAAGAGACATGAAGGTCACGTAGGCTTAGGAGCCGCGATAGGAATGGGCTTTATAGAAGGAGGTTTTGAAGCAGGGATTTTACTACTTTCAAACACTATATCCTTTATAAGAATTTT
>QEFD01000081.1 GCA_003086435.1 Acidianus hospitalis | reverse complement strand
AAATATTCAAAAAAAAAAAAAAAAAAAAAAAAGAAAAGTCAGATATAAAAAAAAAAAGGAGAAGAAAGAAAAAAAAAAAAGAAAAAAAAAAAAAGAAAAAAGAAAAAAAAAACTTATACAAAGAAAGAGGGGGAAGAAAAGAAGAAAGAAAAGAAAAAAAAAAGAACTCAGAAAGAGACTGAGGAAAAAGGAAAGGAAGGAAAAGGAAAGAAAAAGGAAGGGAAGGGGAAAAAGGAGGGAAAAGGAAAGGAAGGAAAAGGAGGGGAAAGGGAAGAAGAGGGAGGGGAAGGAGGGAAGAGGGGAGGGGAAAGCGGGAAGGGGGGAGAGGTAGGGGGGCCCTTGTTATACTATGACAATAGGATATCCAGAGGAAGACGAGAATGGCGTAGAAGATAGTATAAACCTTGTCCAGAGTATTATAGATCATAAGTTCACTGCTTGGATATTTCCATTGCCAGTAATACCAATATCAACAACGTATATAAGTAAGAATCCTTATCCAAAACCAGAAACATTACCGCAAAATTATTGGGACTTACTTTATATTTCCTGGCATTACGATCTTAAAGTTACAAGGGACTTAATACCAATACTGACAGGCGGTATAAAAAACAAATTAGTAAGGAAGTTTGTGCAAATAATGATAGATAAGATATTCTCAAATATAGATTATATATTCCTTCAACTAAAGAACACTAAAGGAGAGTTCTCTAAGACTTTTTCTCAAATAAACCTTAATAATACGCTAGGTGTAATAAAGTCAATATATTGGTTAATAAGAATTACAGCAAAACCTCAATGATTTATTATGCAACATAAAGTTTCAATCACTTTTGCATTATATTTTTTCATCGCCTCATCGTAATCTATTTTTAAATCTCCTTTAACTAAGTAAATTTCTCTTATTCCAGAATTATAGTAAGCTATAACGTCTTGTAAAGTATCTCCTACACCAAATACGTTTCTAGGGTCTTCTCCTAGAAGTGATAGAGCCTTTAATACTGGTTCAGGGTCTGGCTTACCTTTTTTGACGTCGTCTCCTGCAACCAATATGTCTGGTTCAAAATTTAATATTTTCAAAGACTCTATTGCAGATCTTCTTAAAGATGAAGTAACTACTGCGGTCTTAACTTTCTCTTTCTTCAGTTTGTTAACAAGGTCTATAGCACAAGGAGTTGGTTTTGCGTAAATTTTAACTAGGTTATCAAAATATGCGTTCTTTCTCTCATATAATTCTTTCCATCTATCTTTAGCTAGTAATTTAGCAATTTCCTCCGTTTTTCTTCCCATTAATTTATCAAGGTCTACGGATATTTTTATTCCTAAATCTTTTAATGCCAATTCCCAAGCCATTCTATGAACTTTTACTGTAGTTACTAAAGTACCGTCAAGGTCAAGTATTACAGCGTTCATTTTTTAACGACAGCATCAGTTATGTCTAGCCATTTAAATTTATATCCTAAATATTCTAAAACCTCTGTAATATAATCACCATATATCTTTATTAATTCGCTAAGCTTTTTGTTCTCAAAGTTCTCTTCTTTAAGCTTTTCCAGAAAGTCTTTTCTAACAAAATAATTTCCAGTAAGTATGTATTTATCGTTATGTATATTCTTCTTAATAATTTCCTCGCTTACGTTAAGTTTCCTTGATAAATCCTTTAAAGAGATCACATCTCCTTCAAGGCTATAACTTATATTAACACTCTCGGCGTGTTTCCTCTCATAATCTTTTAGCCATCTATAAACTAGGCCGATGTCTACTCTATTCTTATATTTTATGACGTTAAAATCTGAGAAGTCTTCTTTACTTAGCTCTTGGTTTAAAAGAACTAAAATTTCTCCTCCTTTGAAATTTCTTAATTTTTCTAGCTTTTCTCTAATATATTCCTTTGTCCAGAAGCCTACTATTTCTACATAGATTTTAAATGGGTTCTTCTCGACTAAGAAATCAGGAATGAACAATCTTCCGTTAATTACTAAGGCTTCTGGTTCTCTGTAAATTTTCCAATCCTTTATAACTTTTTGAAAATCATTGAAAAATCTTTCTTCGACGCTGCTATCAAATCTTTTCTCATCTTCTTCTCTAACTTTAGAATCGATTAAATCGAATTTCTCAACAGTTAAAAGAAAAGTTCTTTTTATCTTCTTACCAAGTACTAGTTCGGCATTAATCTTCCAATGTTTTGATGAAACAATGTAAGGCAAGATTACTGCCATATTTCTTCCGTATTTTTCAGTCATCTTGACTAGCGTCGCTGGGCCTATAATATCTATTCTTATAGGATTAGGATAAGCATAATACATTAATCCTAACCATTTTATCCTTTTGATAATTTCTTTCCAATTGCCTTCTATTTGTACAGTCATCTTATAGCTCTTGAAAAGCAAAGTTTGAAGTAAAGATAAATTATACATTTTTATAAGGGAAATTGGAGAAATTTTGTTTACGCTACTCACCGTCTTTTCTTCCTCCATATCAGAAAACATATACTTTTCTACGTCTACCTTAAGTTTCTCTTCAACTTCCCTTAGTATTTTTTCTCTCTTCTCCTTAGATGTTATAGGTCCATATGAAAATACTTCTCTTCTAATAATTCTTGGATCTATAGGAGAATCTTCACTAAAAGTACATAGTCTTAGCATTTCTTTATAAAAACCTCTAATTAACTTGACTTTACAAGGAGTATCGTAAGCTTTTTCCAAGATTTTTATTTCGTCCAGTATATCACCTAGTTTTCTACCTTCCTTGAACATCCCGATTATATTCCTAGCTAAAGCCTCGTCTTCTTCAGTAGCAAATAAGGGTATGACCTTATTTCCCTGAATTTTGTATCTAGCTAATTCAGACGGTAGCACGATGCCTCCTCTTGCTTAAGTTATAATCAGATGTGCCTTTAGTTACTATTTCAATAAGTAAAGCCTTATTCTTTTCTCCTTCTTTTTTCCTTGATATCCTACCTAACCTCTGTAGCATTTGCCTAGAAGTTCCGTAGCCTCCTAAGACAATTCCAATGTTAGCGTCAGGTATATCGACTCCTTCGTCAAATACGCTAGAAGCTACTATAACCTTATATTTGCCTTCCTTAAACTTCCTTAATATTTCGCTTCTTTCATCTTTTGATGTCTTGTAAGTTACTACTGGTATAAGAAATTCTCTGGAAACATTATAAGCCATTTCGACGTCTCTAGTGAAAATGATAATCTTATTTTCCTTCTCATTGCAATATTCGTTTAATAATTCTCTTAATTTCTCAATTTTAGCTTTAGAATTGACGGAAATTCTTAAAGCAGTATGCCACGCTAAAAGAGCTTCCCTAGCTTCTGGATCTCTTCCAGCTAATTTCACTAATTTATGAAAAGACTCTAAGCTATCTAATTTCATGTTTCTAGATGATAAGAATTGCTTTAATTTTTTCCTTAACTCCTCGTATTTCTTTTTCTCTTCATCAGTTAGTGAAACGTAAATTTTCTTTATCTCAAATTCTGCGAGATATTTCCCGGCTAGGTCTGAAGTTCTTAGTCTAAAAACCACTGGGCCTACTAAGTCTGGTAATAGCTTATGTCTACTGTCTTCTCTTTCTGGGGTTGCGGTTAATCCTAACCTATAAGGTGAAGCGAGCATTTGGGCTACTTGTGAATACCCTTCTGAAGGTAAATGATGCACTTCATCAAATATTACGAAAGCAAATTTGTTTCCTATCTCTTCAACTCTTGTGTAGGCCGAATCGTATGTAATTACTGTTATAGCTTTTAATTCGTCATATCCTCCTCCTATTCTTCCAGGGGAGTAATTCAACGAATCTTTTATTTTTTCATACCATTGGTCTAGCAAATCAATTGTTGGAACTAGTATTAGTGTTGAAGTTTTTACTTTTGTTATTGCTTTTATTCCGACTGCAGTCTTTCCTGCTCCAGTAGGTAAGACAATTATCCCTCTTTTTCCTGCTCTATTCCAGAAAAATAATGCCTTAGCTTGGTAATCCCTAAGCGTTATTTTATCTTCTATCATAGGAAAAGGTAAAGTATCTAGAACATTATCTTCAATTTCAATTTCTTCTCTTTTGAAATATTCTAGAACGTCTCTATATTTATATGCAAATCCTATATATTTTTTAAATTCGTCACTCCACTTTAAACCTGGTGCGTAATAATCTGAAAGTAGCAATCCTTTATAGTACGATAATCTTACCACAATATTATGTTAAAAATTGAAATATTTAACTCTTATTAGGTTAAGTATATATTAGTTAGAAAAACAATATAAATTCATGGAAATCAAGCCTTTAGCATTTGAGAGCTTAGGAGTAAGGTCACAGGCTACTTTTATAGAAACTAAGGACGTTAGAATATTGGTAGATCCAGCAGTATCTTTAGCTCCAAGACGTTACGGCTTACCTCCACATCAAAGAGAAGTTGATAGACTTACGGAGCTGGCTAAGGTAATAACTGAAAAAGCTAGGGAGGCAGATATAATTATCGTAACTCATTATCACTACGATCATCACGATCCTGGTTTCATAATTCCCAAGGATATTTATAAAAACAAGAAGGTTTTCATTAAAGATCCAAAAGAGAATATAAATATGAGCCAGAAAAGAGTTAGAGCCCCAAGATTTCTTAATTCTATTCACGGATTACCAGAGAGTATAGATACCGCTGAAGGGAAAGAAATACAAATAGGTTCTACAAAGATAATATTTTCTCAAGCAGTTCCTCACGGTGCAGATGAAAGATTAGGTTACGTGGTTCAAGTGGCAATAAAAGATGGTGACCAGACCGTATTAATAACCTCAGATATAGAAGGTGCACCTAAAGATCAGCACTTGGAGTTTACATTGAAAGTAAAACCTAACGTCATAATAATAGATGGCCCTTTAAGTTATCTTTTAGGTTATGCACTAAAGCAGGAGGATTTAGATAATTCAATAAAAAATCTTGAAAGGGTAGTAAAGGAAGGAGCTGAAACAATGATAGTTGATCATCATGTTTTAAGGGATTTAAATTATAAGACAGTATTATCAAATGTTTATGAAATAGCAAGGAGTGTAAATGCAAAAGTTATAACGGCTGCTGAATTTCTAAATGTTGAACCACTTATCTTAGAGGCTAGAAGAAGAGAATTATTCAAAGAAGAAAATAAACCTGCTAGAATTCCAAGAAATTTAGCTCAATTATTAACAGCTGGCGGTCAATAGCCTAACCCTGGAGGTATTGTAATAAAGTGTGCTAGTAATAATCCTGCAACGTAGCTTCCTATCAATGCTATTAATCCTGTTCCTATTTGTTCTATTGCGCCTCTAAGTTTACTTAATCCGGTATATTTTGTCGCCATACTACCGAAAATTCCTAAAGAAGCCATCATTATAGCCATTGATGACAAAAGTGATGTATAAAATGGAATTCTTATGAATAATGAAATTATAAATGGTATCAATGGTAAAAGTCCTCCTATTATTAAGTAAAGGCTCATAAGGAATCCCAATTTCACTGGGTTCTCAAATTCTTCTGGTGTAATTTTTAGTTCATTAAGCATCATTTCTCTTAATACAGTTTCTTTATTCTTCATGAAAATGTCAGCTATTT
>QEFD01000080.1 GCA_003086435.1 Acidianus hospitalis | reverse complement strand
GAAAAAAGCCTGGAAACTTTTCCCTAAATTGGTAGAACTAGGTATTATCCAACCTTCTGATAAAGATAGATATTATGAGTTTTTAAGTCATAAGAAACCTTCAGTCAGGATTTATGCTTGGAAATATTCATTGGAATTAATAAAACAAGGTTTTATAACTAAAGAAAATATACTAAACCAAATAAAATATTTAGAGGAACTTTCAACTAAAGAAAGTAATATTAAGAAAATAGCAGTAAAAATATTGAGTGAATTAAAATGAAAGTTGCAATAGTAGGTGGTGGAATAGTAGGATTATTTACTGCATATTTTTTAAAGAAAGAAGATGTAGACATTACACTTTTTGAAAAAGCCGACTTAGGTAGCTATTCTGTTCATGCTGCAGGATTAATAGAGCCTTATAGATTTGATAAAATAAATTCCACAAGTATGATAATAAAAATGCTAAAATACAGTCTTAGAGGCACTACTTATATAAGGAACGTTAATAAGTTTTGGTTGAAAGAGCTTCTTAAAAATCTAAATAAGAATCCTCCAGAGGATGCTTGGAAAACTATGAGGGAGATGGCAGAGTTTTCACTAAAGGCATATAAGGAAATGGCAGAAGAAAAGAACGATTTTAATTATAGAGATGACGGATTATACGAAGTTTATCTAAGGGAAGAAGATCTGGAAAAAGGACTAGAAGAAGAGAAGAAAAGCCCTTTTAATCCTAAGTTTGAAAAAGTAGACTTTGAAGGATTTGCAGGTGCAATATTCTTTCCAGGGCTCTCAAGAATTTCTACTGAGAAATTTATAGATAGGATGAAAAATGAACTTAAAGGAGTAAAAATTGTAAATAAAGAAATTCAAAGCTTGGATGAATTGAAAGATTTTGACGAAATAGTTCTAACCTCGGGCATTTGGACTACTAAATTTATTAGTAATTTGCCAGTTACAGCGTTCAAAGGCTATGGTTATAGGGTCAAGGGAACACCTAAGTATAATAAGCCCTTAGTTTTGGTAGACGATGGAATAGCCATCTCACCTTTTGAGGATTTTATAAAAATAACTGGTGGATTTGACGCAGATAGTTCTTATGATTCCAGTAGGGCACAACTAGTTCTTGACAAGTCTTCTAGAATTGTCGATATTTCCTACATTTATGAAATGAACATGGGATTCAGGCCATGCTCTCCTGACGGTTTTCCTATAATCGGGAAAAGAGATAACATTACAGTAGCAACTGGTGCTTGCAGACTAGGCTGGAGTTATGCCCCCGCAATGGGTAAATATACTACAGATTTAGTCCTAGGTAGATTGAAAGATTTAGGCTACATTTCACGTTATGTTAAATTTTAAATAGACCCACTGTAAATCGAAACTAAAACATATTTAAGCTACGGTTACAATATATACTTAATGGTAACCGATACTTATGAGCTAATAAAATCCTTGACTGAAGCCAAGGAACGAATAATAGATGGTTATGTTAAGCAAGGTATAGAGTTAATTGAGAAAACAGTCTCATCAAATAATATTTCCCAAGCAAATTGGGTTATTTGCAATATAATAGATGCTGCAAAATGTGAATATCTAGTTGAAGTTCTTGATTCAATAGGTAAAATCTTTGATATTTCAGTTTGTGGTAACGTAAAAAGGGTTATTTCTTGTTATGCCAAGGTTGGGAAATATAGTGAATTCGTTGATATAGCAATTAATTCTATAGTGAACAGAGGTAAGAAAGATCAATTAGACAAAGTGCTAAATGACGTAGGAAATAATGGAGAATTTCTATACAAGTTATCTTTAGCTTATGAAAAACTTCATGACCTTAAGAAGGCTCAAGAATTAAGGAAGAAAGCTTGCGATAGCGGCATTCCTGAAGCATGTGAAAATATTAACCAAGTATCAACAAGTTATTCATAAATGCGAAAAACAAAGATTATTGCCACATTAGGCCCTTCAAGTATAGATAAAGTAAAAGAACTTTCACAATATGTTGATATTTTTAGGATAAACTTTGCACATGGGGATACTAAAAGTCATAAAGAGTATTTTGAGAAAATAAAGGAATACTCTGATGCTTCAATTTTAGTAGATCTTCCTGGACCTAAAATTAGGGTAGGAGATATAAAAGGGAAAATTGTTTTAAAACCTGGAGATAAAGTTGTTTTTTCTCCTTATGAAGGAATTCCAGTTGAAGATCCATTATTTTATTCTGGAGTTAAAGAAAATTCTTATGTATTAATTGCAGACGGTAGTATAAAAATTAACGTAACAAAAGTAGAAAAAGATAGAGTAGAAGGAGTAGTTATTGAAGGCGGAACTGTAACTTCTAGGAAGGGAATAAATATCCCAGATATCAAAATTCCGTCTGGAGTTACAGATAATGATTTGCAACTCCTTAAAGAAGCTTTAGATTTAGGAGCAGATTTCATAGGCTTATCATTCGTCCTTAGTAAAGACGATGTATCGAAAGTGAAGGGCATTTCAAAAGATAGAGCGTGGATAATAGCCAAAATTGAAAAGAAAAATGCTGTTGAAAACCTAAAGGATATTATTAAAGTAGCAGACGGTGTAATGGTGGCCAGAGGAGATTTAGGAGTAGAAATAGGTTTAGAAAATTTGCCATTTACTCAGAAAAAGATAATAAGACTTTCGAAGCTTTACGGAAAACCAGTAATTCTTGCTACTCAAGTTTTAGAATCGATGGTAAATAATCCTATACCAACTAGAGCAGAAGTTATTGATATTTCTAATTCGGTATCGGAAGGAGTAGACGCCATAATGCTAAGTGATGAGACTGCAGCAGGTAATTACCCAGTAGAGGCCGTAAAGACTCTTCACGATATAATTTTAGCTGTAGAGAAAAGAGTGAAGACAGTAAGACCCCCTCCCCTTACTGGAGATGATGCAATAGCAGTAGCCTCAGTAAATGTAGCTGAAATTTCTAAGGCAAAGCTTTTAGTGGTACATAGTAGAAGTGGAACTTCTATTATAAGAATATCAAGGCTCAGACCAAAAGTGCCAATAATTGGACTATCTCCGAATAAAGAATTAATTAGAAAATTAAAGATATGTTGGGGCGTCTATCCTTTTCTTACTGAAAAATCGCTAATTACATTAAATGACATAATAGCATATGCTGAAGAAATTTCCAAAAAATTTGTTAAGTGCAACGAAAATATAGTTATAACTGGTGGAGATCCTACATTAGAGGAAGGTAGGACGGATTTTATAAAGCTTCATCAAATAGTATGCTAGTTTTTTAAATATAAGTTGTAAAATATAAATATGATAAATGCTTTACAAATAAGGAAAGCTAACTTCTCTGACGTTGAGGGGATTTATAATCTTTACAGTTCTCTCTCGCCAGACGACCTTTATATGAGATTCTTCTCTTTCAAGAGACTCAGCGAGCAAGATATAGTAAATTTGACAAAGTCATCAAAAGTTACTTTAATAGCGGTAATTGATAGCGAAATTGTTGGAGAAATTTCACTATATAATGATGGCGAGTTTTCTTTAGTAGTAAAGCCTGAACACAGAAGAAAAGGAATTGGGACTTTGCTTGTAAAGAGTATTATAGAAGAAGCTAAAAAACTAGGAATGACCAAAGTAAAATTTTACACACTACCCGATAACATTCCAATGATAAAAATTGGCAAGAAATTAGGCTTCACTTTAAGGTTTTCTTCGGACGAGGTATTTGGTATACTTAGTTTACAATAATTGGAAAGAGATATGAAATAATATATGGCAAAAAATGTAGAAATCGTTAAATACTGTTAAAGATAAAATACTCTGAGATTAACTTGAATAGAAAAGTAATAGCACCATGTGAAGTAGCAGTAAGGGATATAATTCCTGTGATAAAATTAATTATAGTTGAGCGACTTTATGCTCAAGGATTATCTCAATTGCAAATAGCAACATTAATGGGAATTAGTTCTGCTGAGGTAAACTACTATTTAAAAGGTAAAAGGGGTAATGAAGATGCTAAAAAGAAACTTGAAGCTGATGAAGAATTTATGGATCTAGTAAATTCTGTAGTTAGAAGGCTAGTAAATTCTACTGACGGAGAAGTTATAAATATTTGTCCATTGTGCAGCTTAGCTAGAAAAAAATTGAATAAAAATGATTATTCTTGTCCATACGATATTTAATCAGCTCTTGCAACCATTTGCTCATTGTTCGCTAAGCCTGGAAGCTCATCATTTTAATTCCTTCTCTGTTTCCCTCTTTTTTGCAACTCTATCATAGGCTATCCAGTTTCTATACCAAGTTTCATTTTCTGCCTTCAAGTAATTAAGTATTAATGATGTTAACTCCTTTGCAGTTACACTCTCTTTATTATCCATGTATATTTTACCTATTGTCATGAAAGCTATTTTTCTTGCTATATCAATAGGAGCACCCGTTTTTAATACACTAACGACTATCTTCTCATAAATTAGTTCTTCTTCACTTCCATCTCTTTTTATAACTTTTACCATGAGTATCTATTCTCTTTAAAGAATATAAATATTAACAATGGCAAGAAAAAGAAGTTATATTAAAAGAGGAAAAGGACTTTCTCATTTCTTCTCTAATTTGTCTAGTAGTTCTTTTGGTGCGTCTTTTTCGCTAACTGCTCCTCTGCCAGTCTTACCGTTGTTGTCGTAGGTGAACGATATCATTTTGCCAACTCTCCAAACCTTCTTTATCTTCGAAATATCTACTTCCTTCTCCTCTCCCTTATACTTGAACTTTACTTTAGTAGCCATCAAGATAAAGAGTGAATATAATATTTAAAAACGTTACGATACTATCATAAGTATGACTTACGTAGTTTTCGCAACGGTAATATCAAAAGCGAAAAATATTTTGGAACTCTTAGTCTTTAATCAATGATAAAATCGAGTATTACTCTCATTTTCAATTTAACTGTAGTTTTTTCCAATTAGTAGTTTTTTGAAGAAACGTTTATTTTAGATAGCTCTAAATACACCTTATGCCCTACCAGATAATACTATCTTCTGATAGGGGATCATTTACAGATTATGGAGGATCCAGTGTTTTAGGCTATGTTGCATGCATGCCGTCTAGATTAGTTCCAAGGCTCTTCATGGACAGATTCTTTACTCCTAGGGTACCGTTAAAGGGAGATAATGCGGCTTTCGCTCCATACGCATTAAGAAAAGTAGAGGCTATCTTGTCTAATTCTGGTTTTGATGTAACAGTAGTTCCTCCAGAGAAAATTGAGAAGTATGTTAAAGATGCTAAAATTCTTGGAATCACAGTTCATGATCCTTTTGGTTTAAATCCAGTTAGGGCAAAGCTCAGCTTTATCTTCGGTGGTGGACCAACTTGGACTGCTCAATTCTTCTCTGAATTTGGTGAAAAGGTTTCAAAACTTAAGGAAAAATATAATTTCAAAGTAATAGCTGGAGGCCCTGGGTCCTGGGAGTTGAGTTTAAGAAAACCAGACTGGGTCGACGTAGTATTTCTAGGTGAGGCAGAGGTTGATTTACCTATTATAGCCAAGAAAATTATTGACGGCGAAGATGTTCCACCCATAGTTAAAGGTAGGAATGCAAAAATCGAAGAAATTCCTACTATAAAGAATCCTGCAAGGCTTGGAGAAGTCCAGATAACTAGGGGATGTCCTAGAGGGTGTAAATTCTGCTCTGTGACGCCAGAAACTTTCCGTTCTATTCCTTTGGATCAGATTAAGAAAGAAGTAGAAGTTAATTTAAAAGGAGGTTGGAGAAGAGTAGAATTTATAACAGATGATGTCATGCTTTATGGTTCCTCAAAATTAAGGACTAACCATGACGCAATAGTTAAGCTATTCACTGAGGTGATGAACATGGGTGTTGATGGAATATGGTTTCCGCATATTTCTGCTCCTGCAGTTAGGGAAAGTCCTAAGACCGTGAAGGCAATAGCTGAGATTGCTAGATATGATGTAGATAGAGCTGCAGCTCCAGTAGTAGGACTTGAAACTGGAAGTTTAAAAATTCTTGAAAAGTACATGACTGCAAAGGCTTTTCCATGGACTCCTAGGGAGTGGAAGGATGTAATCTTGGATGCTACAGCCATAATGAATGATAATTATATTTACCCTTGTTATACTATGACAATAGGATATCCAGAGGAAGACGAGAAGTACGTAGAAGATAGTATAAACCTTGTCCAGAGTATTATAGATCATAAGTTCACAGGTTGGATAATACCTAGTTCTACCAATTTAGGGAAAAGTTTCCAGGCTTTTTTC
>QEFD01000079.1 GCA_003086435.1 Acidianus hospitalis | reverse complement strand
AAGGAAGCAAAATAGTTAAAGTTAGTAAAGTAATTAACGAGAGAGAAGAATTAATTAACGGTCATGGAAAGCTCTTATTACCAGGAGGAATAGATAACCACGTTCATATTTTCAAAAGATATTTGAAAGTTCCAACGTCTGATACTGTTAGGAAAAGTACTATAGCAGCTGCTTTTGGAGGAACTACAACTGTAATAGACTTTGCCTTCTCTGATAGGTCTCCAAGCGTTGAGGAAAGGATTGAACAATTTAAAGACTCCTTTGTAAATTATTCCTTTCACATATTTGCTAGTGATGTGACTGAGAATTTAATTAATGTATTAAAATCTGGGTTTAAATCCGTGAAATTCATGATGATAGAATATGCAGGAATTAAAAGCTCCTTAAGTGGATTAATAAGAATTAACGATCTCGTGAGGAAATTTAATGGATATGTAATGGTTCATGCAGAAGATGAGGATCTAATAAAATCCTTGGCTGAAGGGAAAAAAGGAGATCCTAAACTTCATTTAATAACCAGACCCGAGGAAACTGAGCTTTCGGCAGTATTAAGAGCTAAGGCCATAGTAGATAAAGGCGTAATAGCCCATGTAAGTAGCGGTAAGACTTTAGATTTAATTGAAGGAAAACTTTTAGGAGAGGCAGTTCTTCATCATTTGATATTAAGTAAGGAAGTTTATGATAGAAAGGACTCTTATCTATTTGTTACCTCTCCACCAGTTAGAAATTCAGAAGAGCTTTGGAGTAGAATAAATAAGATTTTTATGATTGCTACAGATCATAATTGGTTTGATAAGGAAGTTAAAGAACAACATAGAGAGTTTCCAGACCTTGTACCTGGTTTACCCGGAATAGAACTTAGAGTACCTATGATAATAACAGAATTTATAAAAAGGAATTTGCCTTTAAGTCTAGCCGTCAAATTATTAAGCGAAAATCCTGCAAAGTTGAATGGTTTAAATAAAGGAAAAATAGAGGAAGGATATGACGCAGATCTAGTCATCTATAATCAAGAGAAGAAGTGGAAAATCTCAGTTAATAATACTCATATGGCCGACTGGACTCCGTATGAAGGATACGAAGTCATAGGTAAACCAGAGACTGTAATAATTAATGGTAAAATTGTAATAGAAAATGAGGAAATTAAAGATGATTCCTTTACTGGTAAGCTAGTTAAGTAAAGTTTATAAAAAGTTGCAATAATAAATTTATGTATGATAGAAGTAGAGAAAATTTTATCTCAATACTTTGAAGTATATTCCGATAAAGAGACTTTAGAGAAATATTCAATAGATTACGGTTATTTATCTCCATTATTATCTTCAATAAGAAAGATACCTAAAGCCGTTATTAAGATAAAGCATGAGGAAGAAATAAGAGCTTTAATGGAACTTATTAATGAATACCATTTTCCAATAATTGTAAGAGGATCTGGAAGTAACACGCTGGGTGAAACTATACCTATAAAAGAAGGTACTATTATAGTTGATATAACAAGCTTTAAGGGATTTGAAAGAAGGAGCAATTACCTAATAACTAGGCCAGGGAGTGAGTTTAATGAAATAGGTATAGAAGACTTACCTACTATTCCGACTAGCTTTTATATGGCTACGATAGGAGGTTACGTAGCCGGGGGTTCACTGGGTTTTGGTTCTTTAAGAAACGGAGCAGTTTGGGATAACGTTAAGGAAGTGGAAGTTTACACTCCTAAAGGTTTCTTCTCACTTAGTGGTGATGATGTGTATTCAGTAGTACAATCTGCTGGAACTACCGGGATTATAAGCAAGATAAAAATGAGAACTATAAAAAGACAAGGAAAGGTTAAGGTAATAAGAAGACCCTTTACTTCACTAGTTAACGCGATAGATTTTTCATTAAAAATTCTGGATGACGCAGAATTCATTAGCATAAGAAATAGGCAAATGGCTGAGTTGATTGAGCCTAATAGGAAATGGGATAAATGGAACGTTATAGCAGGAATTTACGGCGAGGGAGAAGAAGCTTCATTAAAAGACTTAATAACCACCTTTGCAGGAACATATTTTACAGCTGTAAATAAAACAAAAGTTAATTACAATTCATTAGATATTCCCCTAGAAAAATTAAATTATATTGAAGGAATAAAAGCTATGATATCATGTGAGTTATCTAAATCTAGAAATAAGTTGTTCTCCCACACTTACTTTCTAGGCTATGATAAGTTACCAGAGATTGAAGGTTATAGCTTTAATCTTCACTCTTACAAAGTTAACGATAGAGTTGAGGCGGATAGACTAAAGAAGATGATCGATTTTAAGAGAAAAGTTGATGAAGATGATCTGCTTAACCCTGGAAAGTTGGTGTTTCAATGATATTAAAAAATTTGAGAACTCTAGAAGGTAAGAAAATTGATATAGAAATAAATGGAGATAGAATTGTAAAAATCGCAGAAAATATTGAAGGTGAAGGAACAGACCTAGGAGGAAGAATAGTATCTCCAGCGCTTGTAGACTCTCATGCCCACATTGATAGCAATTTCCTCTTAGACTTATGTAAAGAGGCTTCTACTCCTAAATTTGAGGAGGCATTAAAAGTACTAATGGAATGTAAAGAAAATTTAACTGAGAATGAAATTTATTCCCTAATGAAAAAATCCGTAATATATTATATAAAAGCTGGTTCACTTTACGTTAGAACTCACGTAATGATTGATGGTAAAAAATGGAGAGAAAGGCTTAACAGCATAATGAAAGTTAAAGAAGAATTCAAGGATAAAATATTTATTCAAGTTATAGGTTTTATTCAAAGTTATGATTACTTTAATGATGAAATTGAAGAGCGAATTTGGAAGGCTATAGATTTCGGAATTGACGGTATAGGCGGGCAACCGCATTTACAGCCATCAGTAGAAGACGGAATAAGAATGATAAAAAAGATATTTGACATTGCTACACAAAAAGGAATATTAATGGATTTTCACGCAGATTATTCCGATGATCCTAGCTCCAGATTTAGCGAGATAATAGTCTCAGAGGCATTGAGAAGGAGGTATTTCAATAAAGTTTCCCTTAGTCACCTTCTCGCAATGCATTCATACCACTCGGATTATGCCTTAAGGTTAATGAAGTGGTTAAAAGAAGCAGGAATTAGCGTAATTGTTTCCCCAATAACTGAACTTGAAGGCTCTGGTGCATTTGAAGATTATCCAAAAAGGAGAGGAATCCCTAGAGTGAGGGAAATGATTTACAATGGAGTTAACGTAGCCTTGGGTCATGACGATATTCAAAATCAGTTGAATCCCATCGGAGATGGAGATTTATTAAAGGCATCATTTGCTCTAATGATAGGAGATTATATGTACTTTTCACAATTCTTTGAAGATCTTTTTAAACTTATGACTTATAATGGTGCTAAGGCACTAAACGTAAACGGGTACGGATTAAAAGAAGGCATGAAGGCCAACATAGTAGTATTTGAAGGAAATAATTTGAAAGATATTTTAGTTGAAATTAAACCAAGAAGAATGGTTATTAGTAACGGTAAAATAATCTATGAGAATTACTCTTCAGAGTCCATAGCTATTTAATCTCTTTTTCAAGAATGGCCTCTTTATCCTAGCCTTTACTACTTCTTCTTCGTTAACATCTGCGTAAATTATCTCTTCTTTATTTCCTGCTTTACTTATTATCTCGCCCATTGGAGAAACGATCATGGATTCCCCAAAGCATTCATCGCTTTGCTCAGGATATTCCTTGCCTATCCTATTTATTCCTACAACGTAAGAAGTATTGAATACTGCATGTGCTTTTAACTCTAATTCCCAGATTTCTTTAAATGCCGCAACGGAAGGAACAAATACAATCCATGCTCCTTTAACTACCTCTGCCCTTACTGTCTCTGGAAAGTGTCTATCGTGACATATTATTACTCCTACATTCGCTCCACTTAAATTAAATACTGGAAAACCTAAGTCTCCTACTTTAAAGAAGTAATATTCGTTAAATTTATCCTCTTGTGGTAAGTGCGTTTTTCTGTATTTGCCTATAATTTCTCCTTGAGCGTTTATTATGAATGCCGTATTATAGAAGTTAAGATTACTTGAGTCTCTTTCAAATATAGGAACGATTATGTTTACTTTTCTCTCTTTTGCTACTTCTCTAAATCTTTGTATAGTATAACCTTTCTCATCTTCTGCAAATTCAAAATATTTAGGATTTTGTTCAAATGGAAAATATACTGTGTTTGATAGTTCATCTAAGGAAATTATTTTTGCACCGTTATCCGCAGCCTTATTTACCATTTCTACTTGTCTTTCTACATTATCTTTCTTATCCCAGGTCATATATGTTTGAATAACAGCTATACGCATAAGAAAAAAGAACTTGCGTTTAAAATAAAGATTTCTATTTACTTAATTATGTAAAAATAGAGTAACTAAATTATATAGACTCTTACTTATTTATGCAAATACATTACAAGTAAAGTATATATATGATTATTTAAAATAAAATGATTCTAAGATGGGTTGGACAATAAATTATGTAGATGATATAACTATAGATGGAAATTATGAATATGTAGCATTCATAAGATCTCAATTAAAGCACGCTAAGTTCTCAATAGCCGGTAAGGCCTTTACCTACGAAGATCTCAAAGAGTTTAAAATACCTACAGTATACGATAAGAGCTCATTAAGGATTCCTGACGTGCCATTATTACCTAAATACAAAGCTGTTTATAAATTCCAGCCA
>QEFD01000078.1 GCA_003086435.1 Acidianus hospitalis | reverse complement strand
GTTGTAAAGGCTCAAATAATTGATGCAGAGGATGGTTTAATAAAGATGGTAGTAGAGAAGGGCTCAAAGAGGATAATGGGAGTTCATGTAATGGCTGAGAACGCTGCAGAATTCATAGGCGAAGCAGCATTGGCAATAAAGCATAGGATGACGATAGATGATATTATAGATACAGTTCACGTGTTTCCTACAGTGGCAGAATCGTTAAGGATAGTTGCTTTAGCGTTTTATAAGGATGTGGAAAAGTTAAGTTGTTGCGTTTAATCAAGTATATCTTCGAAACAACTCAACTTTTTATAGGGATAAAATAACTTCGATTTAATGTAGAAATTCCTAGTTAGAGAAAATCATAAAACATAGTTATTTTTAAGTTATACGGAGTAAATTAAATTATGGAAGAGAAGTTATCTTCGCCTAAGATCGATAGAAAAGCTTACATAAGAGCTAGGATTATAGAAACGTTAGATGATCTTGACGTAGGAATAAACATGTGGCTTGCGGGAAGGACTAGGAATTCTGCTGGGAAAATATTTAATGCAGTTAAAGCATTGTTATCAGCTTTAGTAACTAAAAACTTGGATAAACTATCGGCTAAAGACGAGTGGTATGCAAAAAGAGGTTATACTGCACCTACTCATGCATTAAAAGGCATTTCCATTGACCTGGCAAAGTTAGGCTATCGGGACGTTGAGAATATAACTAATTTAGCTTTTCTCCTTCACGATTATCAATATAACGGCTTTGATCCAGATTTTTCTAAATATAAAAATAAGGTAGAAGTATTGCACGATGTAATTACGCTAGCGAGAGGTATTTTAGATAATATAAAGAAGGAGTGGTTTAAAGAGGAGTGAGATGAAAAGCTAGACGTTTTATATAGCATAGTTACGTCTGATTTAGAGAGAATGGAGAAAAACTCCGTAAAATTAGGCTAAGTTGTATGAGAGAGTAACGCTACTTGCTGTTTATCTTTTCATTCAAGCCATATCATTTTGAGCATAGAAGTTTTTATCTATGATTCTAATGTTTAAATATGGCAAAATGGTTCGAGAAGAGCGATAAGGATAAGGAAGTTGCATATCTTCTGCTGGAGAAGGGCTATTACCCTGAAGCTTGCTTTCACTCCGAAATGGCTGTAGAGCTGAAATTGAAAGGAATTTTAGTAGAGGCCACAGGTGGTATTATTTACACCCATTCAATAAAGAGATTGTTAAAGGAGGTGGAGAAGGTTAAGAAAATTAATTTGAGTGATAAAATATTGGATTGTGCAGATTACTTATCTTATATGTACTTAGGCTCTAGGTATCCAGAGGAAGAAATTATCGAATTAGGAAGGAGTGAAGGTGAGAAATGTGTCAGATGCATGGAAGAAATACTCTCTATTCTCTGACCTTTTACAGATTTACAAGGAAGAGGAAGAACAGTTCAAGGATTATGTTAATTTCCTGTGCAGTAAAAATTACACTGTGATATTATTCGGTTCCCGGGCAAGAGGAGATTTCAAAATATACAGCGATTACGACCTTTTAGTCATAGGGGAAGATTTTCCGAAATTTCCTCCTACTGATGCAATAGAACTCCACTTTTATAAAAAAGAAAAGGTTGATAAAGAGATAGCGGAATTTAATACAGTGATAATAGATGCTTTTTACGAAGGTAAATTATTATGCGATAAGCTGAATATCTATGAGGAAAAGAGGAGGAAAGTATTAGAGAGAATTAAAGGATTAAAACGCGTTAAAGATGGATGGATAAGGGAGTAGTGTTAAGTTGATCTACATTTTTCACAACATTTAAAGTTAGCAGTTATTAAGAATTATTTGTGGAAGTAACAAAACCTTGGATAGATGATAATAAATATAAGAAGGATAGATTACTTGAAGCAAAATATGAAGCTGAACTGGCTAAGAAGTTCTTAGAGGACGGGTTATATAGAAACGCTGCAGGTAAAGCTTTTCAAGCCTGGAAAGCCTTATTGGCTTCTTTATCTGTAGATTACATTCAGGAGATCTCTAAATATTTTAAAAGGAGAATGAGGGACGGTAGGACAGTGAGTTATGCTGAGTGGATAGTAGCCATTATGCCAACGGGTAAAATGGCCAGCGTGGCGCAAATATTGGACAAAATATTAGATAATGACATAGAGGCTTACACGGATATTGCAATAAAGCTTCACGAGTTCCAATATAACGGCCTAGATAAGAGCGGTGAAGTGAGCAGTTACCCTTCATTAGATTTTGTTAAAATGGATTTAGAGAAACTTCTAAAGGAAATAGAGAAGTACTTAGTCGGTAACCCGTGACCTCATTTCCATCTTGTGCCATTCTGGCACTCTTGGGTTAGGAATTGAATCCCATTCGTCATAAGGCTTGATATCAAGGACTGGAGTTCCGTCAAAGGCGTTTATTCCTTTAACGTACAAGGCGTTGCCTTCCCTCTTAACTAGTTCAACTACTGAAATCCCTATTGGGTTAGGCCTATGCTGGGACCTTGTGGCAAAAACTCCTACCTCTACTCCTCCTCTCACTCTTTTTAAACCCTTGTTGGAGCTAGCGAGATGAAGATGATAAATAATTATTAAGTGAGAGAATTCTTCGACACCTTTTAGTCCTTCAACGTATTCCTCTTTAATCACTATCTTAACAATAGATTTCCTTGAGGCTGAATTAT
>QEFD01000077.1 GCA_003086435.1 Acidianus hospitalis | reverse complement strand
TCTTCTCCTTTATAAATCCTCGATAAAACTTCCTTGACTTTTTTCTTTCATCTTAGTTACTTTTTCGTTAATGGCTCTCTTAGGTTTTAAAATAGCGTAGATAAATATGTTAGAATCTATAAACCTTATGTTTGAGCTCATGCAAACCATCTGGTAATTCGTCAACCTCAACGCTGCCAATTAATTTAGATAAATTAGAAACCTTGGGGTAAACGACTATCTTATCTTCCATCAAAACTAACATGTATTCGTCCGTATTAAACCTGACCCTCCATTCTTTTGGTATAACAATCCTTCCTTGGTTATCAACTTTCTTTATTTTCACTTTCTCCATAACTTCACATTTAATAATATGGATACCTAGTTATATAATCTTCCACTATACGAAAAATTTCATTTTGCTTTTCTCCTTAGAAATCCTGCTTAAAGCTACAGCTCTTAATTTAAATAGAATTTATATCTTTTTAAAATTAAATATAATTTTATATTAAAATAATTACGTGGTATAGCTCATTTATATGTATAACTAAGATAGTTTAATATACTTTTATAGAGGAAATTTCAACTATATCTTTAAGCTCCTTTATTCGTTCCAGATTTTCCTAGTTTTCAAAGGTTACATATGGTATAGACCATATCACAGAATTTACTTAGAGTTCAATGAAAATAAATAATAACAAATATTTTTTAATATTACCAATTAAAACCTAAAAGTTCGTGATGAGAACTTCCCTCTGTTTTTATTTTTCAATAACACTAATTATTTACGTGTTTATACTTTAGTAACTCGATATTCGAAATTACCGGATTAGATTATAAAACGAATCACAGGTTATATAAATTTTTTCTTTATGTTCATATAAATAATAATTTATAATGCTAGTTATGTGGAAATTATATATAATTAATTTTGATTTACTTATGTAAACATGCTTAGATATGTATACATAAAATTAATTTTTAAACGATTTATACATAAAGAGCCTGGAGAATTCTTTGTTACACTAGGCCCTTCCGGCGCAGGAAAATCAACGCTATTGAAAGTTATTGCGGAGATAGTTGATGCTGGAAAGATAATTGTGGACGGAAAGGATATAACAAACCTACCTCCAGAAAAAAGGAATATAGCAATCCAAAATTACGCATTATATCCAAATATGACAGTTTACGATAACATTGCCTTTCCATTGAAGATGAGGAAAATGAAAAAGGAGGAAATAGATGAAAGAGTAAAGAAGGTAGCGAAAATTCTGGGAATAACTGACATACTGAACAAGAACGTGACTAAAATAAGCGGAGGTCAACAACAAAGGGTAGCGTTGGCTAGAGCAATAGTTAGAGAATCTTCCTTTTACCTCCTTGACGAACCTCTTTCAAACTTGGATGCAAGAACTAGGTTTATCGCCAGAGGTGAACTCAAGAGGATACAGAAGGAGTTGAACGGAACTTTCATCTACGTAACTCACGACCAAAAGGAGGCAATGAGCCTAGCAGACAGGATTGCAGTTCTTCACATGGGTAAATTCGAGCAAATAGGAAAACCGATGGAGCTTTACGAATACCCTAAAACTAAGTGGGTAGCCGAGTTCATAGGAGACTTTCCCATGAATTTCCTTCCTGGAAAAATGATGGAAGAAGAAGGAGTAGTGGCTTCAGACCGGAATGGGTAAAGGAAGGGAATGATATTAAAGGAGTCGTAGAGTCTATCTAAACAATGGGAGAAAACATTTATTTATTCTGCGACGTAGGAGGTAATAAAGTCACAATACTCTGGAGGGAGATGCTGGACATAGGCGATAAAGTGGCATTCAGTATAACAAAGTTTAGGAGGTTTAAGGACTGAGTTTTAATTTCTTTGGAAAATGGAAAAGATTCGGAATAAAGTTCATTTAATTATAGTAGAAAGCTTTTCAATTCTTGCATTTTTTAATTCCTCCATCAAACCTATCAATTCATCCAAACTATATCCTAAAGGCTCTATCTTTTCTTTACCGTCTTTAACTATCCTAACAGCTAAAGGAAAGAGTTCCTCTATACGTTTTATAGCGTACTCCTTATCATCAATGAGAGAAAAACCGAAGTTCACATGCCTAGCCTCATCTTCTATTATAACTTTTATTCCTTCATTGAACTGCTTAAGATTATATTTCCTAGACACTTCATTAAGTATCCTTAACCCTACAGTAGCCAAAATGCCTTCAGTAATCATGTGAAATCTCGTAGCCACATTATCCTTCCACTTGGGAGTTTTAAAGTCCTCTACAAGTCCATCAAATAACTCTATATATGATTCAGGTAATTTAACGTCCTTTAAAGGTTCTTCTTTAAAATAATCTCTAAAGAAATCAAAATGCTCTATTTCCTCAATGACTTGTTGCAGGGAATAAAGTTTTATCATTTTAGCAGCGTTAAATGATAACTTTTTAAGTTCACTCCACCTTTCCATAATTCCTTCAGGATAAAAATGTGCGGAAAGATACCTTATTCCCTCTCTAATTTCGACCGGTGTATTTGTCCAGTTAGAGTCCATGTTAAAAATTAATAAGATAAATTTAATTAACCTTTTTTCCAAAATATTTAATAAAAGTTTTATACGAGTCATCTAGAATCTTAAAAAATGGTAATAGAGTTTAAATAAAGAGAACTTACGAAATAGTTTGATAAACTAAAAACCTTGTCTAATCTTATGAAACTCCTCCTTTACTCCGGCGGAATAAATTCTACCGTTGCTTTGTATAAATTCAAGGATGTTGTTGATTGCCTTTTCATAGATTACGGTCAGAGGTCTGCAAGGATGCAAAGAGAAATGGCCAAATATCATTGTGAGAAGCTGGGAAAGAAATTGATAGAAATTCACATACCCTCTTTGGGAAAGGCGTTTTACGACGGGCTAGGAATGAGGTTAAACGAACCAATAGTTCATAGGAACGTGATCCTCTTGTCAATTGCCTTAACTTACGCAAAGGAGAGGAAGTATGACGAAGTAATATTTGCTACCGCAAGCGAAGAGTGTCTCTTTGAGAAAGACAAACCTCTCATAATTTCCACAATGAAGAGGCTTGCTGAAATTTACGGAGTTAAGTTATCAATGCCCTTCGTAAACTTGAGTAAATCTTTACTGGTCAAGATGGGTGTCAAACAAGGAATAGAACTTGAGAAAACTTATTCCTGCTTATTAGGGCATAAATACCACTGCGGAGTTTGCTCACAATGCCAGGCCAGAAAGATAGCGTTTAAAGAGGCAGGAGTAAGAGATGAAACAGTTTACCTAAGGTGAACTAACTGTATTAAGGGGAAGAGGAGTAACAAGTTTCCCGTAAGTCTGATGAGGCTCGAGGGCTGAGGATTGATATTAAATATTATGAAATCCTATGAAGCTCAAACTCCGTCAGCGTCTTTAGTAGCATTCAATATTAGGAATGATCTTTTCATAATTTTATTGGATAGACAAGCTCATGTTACGTAAAACGCAATATATCCCATGAATGCCTTTCTGCTGGCTATTACAGTCAGTTATCCTCTAGTTTTAAAAGAGCTTTCCCTGCATCTTTCAGCTTGTCTTCAAGACGAATATTCTATTAGCTTCTCCTCTGATATCTGTTCAACGCATCCTTTTCAGCTTCTCTTTCAGCTAATTCCTTAGTTCCTTCACGCTAAGTTCCGTTTTTATAACGTTAGAAGTAGAAGCTAAAGGATCTTTAGGAAATGCGATGAAGAAAGTTCCCGCGTTAATAATATCCTCTGCTAGATCAGATACTTTTCCTTATCATTAGCTTTCACTGCATAAACCTATTATAATATTTCTCTCATAGAAAATAAACTTTCTAGTTGATTTCTCCTAAAAGGATAGAGGTGTAAACACTAATATCCATTCATTAACAAAAGGCTATCATGTATATGTAATTGAGTAAAATATGAATGAAATAAAATGTTAATTAAATTAACGAATTTGATTGTCCTATTTATCTCTCTTTAAACATTAAGGATCGTCTATCTTATTCTCTTTATAGTTTAACACAACGTTTAATCGCTTAAGATGAAAGAAAAAAGTCAAGGAAGTTTTATCGAGGATTTATAAAGGAGAAGA
>QEFD01000076.1 GCA_003086435.1 Acidianus hospitalis | reverse complement strand
GTTAGAGGAGTTGCTTTTCATCACGCTGGACTTTCTAAAGGGCTTAGAGAAATAACTAAAGTAGTATTAGGAGAAGAGGTTAGCTTCCAAGACCTAGGAGGAGCAGTTATTCATGCTACCAAGTCTGGAGTAGTTCATTTCCTGGCGGAGAATGAACAGGATGCAATTAACATTGCCAAGAGGTTACTTTCCTATTTACCTTCAAATAACATGGAAGAACCACCGTTTATGGACACTGGAGATCCTGCCGATAGAGATGTTAAAGACGTTGAGCAAATAGTTCCTACTGATTCTGCAAAGCCCTTTGATATGAAGGAAATCATATATAGGATAGTAGATAACGGAGAATTCCTAGAAGTTCATAAACATTGGGCACAGAATATTGTAGTAGGATTTGCAAGAATTGCAGGAAACGTTGTAGGAATAGTTGCAAATAACTCTCAGTACTTAGGAGCAGCTATAGACATTGACGCTGCAGACAAAGCTGCAAGATTCATAAGGTTCTGTGATGCATTTAACATTCCTTTAATAAGCCTTGTGGATACTCCAGGATATATTCCGGGCACTGACCAAGAATATAAGGGAATAATTAGGCACGGCGCAAAAATGCTTTATGCGTTTGCAGAGGCGACAGTACCTAAGATAACAGTTATAATAAGGAAATCCTACGGAGGGGCACATATTGCAATGAGTATAAAGAGTTTAGGAGCAGATCTAGTTTATGCTTGGCCTACAGCTGAAATTGCTGTAACTGGTCCAGAAGGTGCTGTAAGGATATTATACAAGAAGGAAATACAAGCATCAAGTAATCCGGACGAATTCATAAAGCAGAAGATCGCGGAATATAGGAAATTATTTGCCAATCCTTACTGGGCGGCAGAGAAGGGATTGATAGATGACGTTATAGAACCTAAGGATACTAGGAGAGTAATAGTTTCAGCATTAGAGATGCTAAGAAATAAGAGGGAATATAGATATCCAAAGAAGCATGGTAATATACCGCTCTAAGCTCTTTTTCTATATACTATTCTATTTTTCTCCTCTACAATAATTTCTTGATTTAGAGATAAAAGTAAGAGTTTAAATTTCTTTAAAAGATCTTCATCTCCAATAACTTCAATTTCTTTTCCGTCTTCTGCGTTAAGCATTTCCAGCAATAAGTCTTGCAGCTTCTTTTGCAATTTTCTCACCAATTTTCTGACCCAATAACGATTTGACTTTATCTACATTCATTACCACGTCCTCTGGCTTCTTTATTCCATGGTTATAAAGAATCCTTGCCCTCTTCCTTCCAACGCCTTGAATCTTAACTAGGTCAAGCAATTCTTCCTTGACTCCATCCTTTACCCTCAGATTAAGCGTATAAAGGACATCATAATGCTCCTTAAGGTCAAGAACTTTTGCTACATTATAACCGCTGTAAGTTAGCCAATCCATTGTGTCAATTATACTTCTAAGGTCACCCGAACCTATCCCGTATCTACCCAAAATTACGTCTTCATCTACTTCTTCTATCCAATCGTTAATTATCATTGCTACTTTAAGAGCAGAGACGTAATTGTAAAATTCGTCTTCATCTTCTGGTTCTTCTATAAATAAAGGGCAGGGAGCTTCGTCAACAAGTTCTTCAAGTTCACTTCTTGTTACCGAAACTGTAGGTCCGTCTGGAGTGTAAGCAACTAAATGCAAATAAGCAATGTTACAACTCTTATCGCTCTTTGTCAAATAGTCTTTAAAGACCTTGGCCGTGAAAGGATTGATATAAAGATCCGCAACTCTTTTGCCGAATTTTGTTAATACTAGTTCGTCATCGCCGGCGATAAATTCATTATCTCTTAACCAAGTTATACCTCTCTTTACATATTTTTCTGCAACGTCTTTATCAAGTAAAGTATCCATTGCGTAATCTTCTAAATCGTCCTCAGAAATTTTCTTCTCTGAAGAAATTATTCCTAATAAGAAGGAATAAAATGCAGATTCGTTGCCAAGTCTTGACTCTATAGGTTCTGGGGGGGATAAAATATATTTTTTAAATACTTTTTCTGCCTCTTTTTTATTCCTTACTACAATTACTGCTTCTCCTTCCTTGTCAAAACCTGGCCTTCCGGCTCTTCCTGCCATTTGTTTATATTCCATTATTGGAATTTCCTCTTGATATCCTAGTATTTTCCTGTTGAATCTATGAAAGTCCCCAATTATTACTGCCCTTGCAGGTAAATTAACTCCTGCAGCTAAAGTTGGCGTTGCAACTATAACCTTAATTTTCCTTTCTCTAAAAGCCCTTTCTATTATTTCTCTAAGCCCTTTAGAAAGTCCAGCGTGATGAAAAGCAACTCCTCTAAC
>QEFD01000075.1 GCA_003086435.1 Acidianus hospitalis | reverse complement strand
AATTCATGTAAGTTTCAAAAACTCCACCTGGAGAAGTTCCTAAAGTAGCTACTAACTTTACCATGAGATAGAATGATGAGAAGAGCAATAAAAATTCTAGCAGTATAGTGGTACGGATTGTGGGAAGACTTATTTAGAGGAATATAATAAGTACCATTTATGATAGGTGAAATTTTAGTAAAGAAAGCTGACGATAAGGGTAGGATTCTTATATCTAGTTTTAAAGGAAAGGATGTTTATATAATAGATTTAGGTTCTGGATATTTTATAACCGACAACAAAGAAGTTGCAGAAGCCGTGTCCAGACATGCTTCTAAAGCGTTCAGTGACGAGTTTCTAAAACTGGTGGAAGAACTCTCCCCTGAAGAAGTTGAGGAGATCGTAGAAAAGGAGGTCGTAAATAAGGTTGAGTAGTGAGAAAGAAAAAGAGGAGAAGAATGGGAAAATACATCTTATCGATACCGATATTCTATTTTCTAAGAAATATTTAAATTTCAGAGAAAAGGAGTATAGAATAACAAACATAGCTTTATATGAATTTATAGTGATTATAAGAAACAAATACATGGAAATGATGAAGAAAGGACACAAAGATAGAGCTAAAGGTTACCTAAATTTTCTAAAATTAATAAAGAATGAAATGAAAAATTCTATCATTGACGTTAATAAGGATGATATTTTGAAAGTTATTGACATAATATTCGAGAGAGAAATTAATGTAGGAGATGCAATAAATGTCGTAATTGCTAGAAAAATGAACGCTACAATAGTGAGTAATGACAAGGATTATGATAGGGTAAAAGATTTAGTAGAGGTAATAAGACCTTAGCTTTGAAACTCGTCCTTATTTGCTTCCTTTATCTTATCCATAACCTTCTTCGGTAATGCATAGTCTTCTTTTCTCTCCTGGACTTTTCCTAGCAAAACTATTCCTTTTCCGGGGACTATATCTATTTCCCAAACGTACTTATCGTGATTAGTCTGCCTCATTTTCTCAATTAAAACATAACGGTGAAGCATCCCGTCTTTAACTACTCTCCTAAACCTTATTATTCCGTCAGCCACATGTTCAACTCCGAAACCAAAGGCTTGTGAAGTAGTTATTGCATACTGTGAAGTTGCTATTATTGTAAATTTCCACTTGTAAAGGACTCTCTTTAAGTAGTAACTTATCTTCCTAGCCATGGCAGGTTTATCTAAGAAGAATGCAGAAACTGAGTCTATTACTAGCCTCGCCCTGCCATAACCTAACTTTTGCTTAGCTGCAATAACTTTTTTCACCATTTCTTCTGGTGTAACTTCTTCCAAAGACCACTCGTCTTCTTTTTCTTTCATTAAAGCGTCAATAATTATTAATTTCTTATCTAGATAACTTTCTAAATCCCAATTAAACTGCTTTGCTTGTCTTAGAATGGAATCCCTACTTTCCTCGGTAGTTACATATATGCCTATATCTCCTTCTTTCAATCCCTCATGGATAAAACTCAATGAAAAGATAGTTTTGCCAGTGCCGGGCTCTCCTGTTGCTGCTACAAAGAAGCCTTGAGGTATTCCTCCTTCTATTAATTTATCAAAATCTGGTATTCCTGTTGATAATCTTGCCATAAGTTAAATTTGATTTTTGAAAATAAAACTCTAGAAGACCGCGAGCGTTTTATATTAGAAAATCAATTGTATTTTTAGATGAAGAGCAGCGGATCTTCTGAGTGGTATAAATGTATTGGGTGAGGAAAGGCATCATAGGCGGATCTTGCTTACCTTATACCGTAGACGAAATAAAGAAATGGAAAGCTAGCGGAGTAAAGAAAGTCGTAGTCTTACCGGAAGAATGGGAAATAGAGGAAGCCTGGGGAAGTGTAGATTACTACTTTTCAGTACTTGAAGAGAACGGACTAAAGTTTATTCACGTGCCTATTCCCGACGGTTATCCCCCAACTTTAAGTCAATTCGAGGAAATTATGGAATGGTTAGAAGGGAGAGGAAACTTAATTCATTGCGTAGGAGGAATTGGAAGAACCGGCACTGTTCTTGCAGGATATTTAATGGTAACTGAAGGTTTAAATGCTAATGAGGCTGTAGAGGAAGTAAGGAAATATAGGGAGGGAGCTGTGCAAACCATGCAACAATTCGAGTTTTTACTTTCCTTAGAAGGTAAGAATAATGTGGGAAAAAGAAGATTATCTACTTAACTTCCTTATACTCTTCCAGAGGCTAATAGCTAAAAACGTGAAATTAACACATTTAGGTTTAGAAAATGTAAAGACGTTATGTGCAGTTGATGTTGCTTACGACAAGGAGGAAGGTTATGCTGTTGCAGTTAAGCAAGAAGGTGATAAAATCGAATACAAAGTAACTAGAGGAAAAGTAACTTTCCCTTACATCCCAGGTTTTTTATTCATGAGAGAAGCTCCAATAATGATTAAGGCTATAGAAGGATATCAGTGCGACTTACTATTAGTTGATGGTCACGGATTAGCTCATCCTAGAAAGAGCGGTATAGCTACAGTCATTGGAGTTTTACTGGATATTCCCACTATGGGCATTGCAAAGTCAAAGCTTGCCGGTGATATAGTAGAGGAAAACGGAATCTACTACGTGGTTATTAACGGAGAGAAGGTAGGAGTAAAAGCTGGGAAGTATTTTTACAGCCCTGGAAATAAAACTGACCTACAAGATGTCATAGAAATGTCTAAAAGAGGCTATCCCGAGATACTTAAAATTGCCGATAAACTTTCTAAGCAGGCAAAAAAGGATAAAAACATGAGTTCGGATTATAAAATATGTTAGAAGTACCTAAAATTCCAGAAGAAAAAGAGATTGAACTTAACCCTCACGATACTGCACTCATTATAGTTGATATGCAAAACGATTTTGTTAGAAAAGATGGAAAGCTTCCAGTTCCTACAGCTGAGAGTACAATAAAACCGATAAAGGATCTAATCAAGAAAGCTAGGTATTCCTCTGCTCTAGTTATCTATACTCAAGATTGGCACATGAAGGATGATCCTGAATTTAAAATATGGGGAGAACACGCACTAGCTGGAACTTGGGGCGCAGAAATAATAGATGAATTAAAGCCAGAAAAAGACGATTTCATCATTAAAAAATACAGGTATGACGCGTTCTTTGAGACTCCCTTAGATTACATTCTAAGAGTAAAAGGTATAAAGAACTTAATAATAACTGGGACTGTAGCAAATATTTGTGTTTTACACACTGCAGGTAGTGCCGCACTAAGGTGGTATAATGTTATAATGCCAAAGGATGGAATTTCTGCTATAACAGATTTTGACTATTACGCAACTCTTAGGCAAGTCGATTTTCTCTATAAAGGAAAAATAACAACTTCTGCCGGAATAAAGTTTAATACTAAATAAAAGTAATTTTAAGCAAATGGATTACTATGCAATAGTTCATAACGACTTCGATGGTACAGCATCAGTGGCAGTTTATGCAAGGGCAGTAAAATCTCTACCAAAAAACGTTTGGTTTACTGAGCCCACAAAAGTTCATAACTTATTGAGCAAACTAGAGCCAAGAGGAGTATATAATGTAATGATAGCCGACCTCGGTTTAAATGAAAGTACTTTTGATAAAATAGTTGAGAGTTGCAAAAAATTAATAGATCAAGGTGTAAAGATACAGTGGTTTGATCATCATGTTTGGAAAGAAGAATGGAAATCAAAGCTTTCTGAAATAGGAGTTGAAGTTCATCACGACACTTCAACTTGTGGTGCAGGAGTTGTACATAAAGTAATGAATCCAGACGACGAATTCTCGTCAAAACTTGCCTCGGCCGATTGTTCAGTAGATATTTGGTTACATAATGATCCAATGGGCGAAAAATTAAGGAGAATCGTTGAAAGCAACAAAGATTATGGATGGAAGAAGAAATTAATAGAAACATTTTACAATGGAATTCTTTGGAACGAAGAATTTCAGAAAATTTTAGAAGACCAAGTAGACCAGGAATTGAAAGGGTATCAAAAACTTCCTAAGTACTACCGCGTAATAGAAGTTAATGGTGTAAAAGTTGTAGTTGCAATAAGGTGGAAAGGCCCTCCAGACATAAGTTACGCCGCTCAATATTTAATGACAAGGACTGGGGCAAAAGTATTTGTATCTGCAAATGGTAAGGCTATCTCTTTCAGAAGTTCTACAATAAATGTAAGGTTATTTGCAGCAAAATTAGGTGGAGGAGGGCATCCATTAGCTGCAGGAGCTTCTTTAGAGATTCCATTAATCTATAGAATCTTAAGGAGAATTGGAATAATTTCTCCAGCGAATAAGTGGGTTTGTAATGTTGTTACTAAGGTAATAAACGATGTTGGATTTAAAGAATACCAACAAAAGGATATTACTCAACACTGAAGTTAAAAAATCTTTATACTCAAATCTGAAAAAGAAGTGTTTTAAAATAGTTATAACTACTATTTTATAGTGAATCTAAAATGGTAAAGGTTTATCAAAAGTTCCCAGATACTCAAGTATTAACTACAAAAGGGCCTATAGACTTCTATAAGGATATATTTGGCAAAGGAAAGTGGTTATTCCTATATGCACATCCAGCAGACTTTACACCGGTATGCACAACTGAGTTTGTAGCATTTGCACAAGCACAACCAGAATTTGAGAAACTAGGAGTACAATTGATGGGACTAAGCGTTGATAGTGTATATTCTCACATAGCTTGGTTAAATGATATTGAACAAAGATATGGAGTTAAAATAAACTTCCCAGTTATAGCTGACCCAGATAAGAAATTATCAAGAATGTTAGACCTAGTTGACGAGAATTCTGGAGTAACAGTCAGAGGAGTTTTCATTGTAGATCCGGAAGGCACAATAAGGTTCATGGCACAGTATCCAATAGAAGCAGGTAGAAAGATTGATGAAATGTTAAGGATAACTAAAGCAATAATAGTAGCATATAAGGCAAAGGTTGCAACGCCAGCAAACTGGGAGCCAGGTCAAGACGTAGTATTAGGAGCACCTACAACCTTAGACGAAGCAGAATTAAGAATGAAAATGCCAAACGCAAAAGCTTGGTACTTAGTGTTCAAGAAGTACGATGAATTACCTGCCAATCAAAAAGTATAACCTTTTTTGATTAATTCTCTATTCTCATCTTATATTTCTATAATTACAAATTTTTTATTCGCAGGTAATGCTACATTATATACTTTAGTATCATCTAACTTAGCAAAAGTTACCTTAGCGTAGTGGGCATGACCATGAATTGCTAAATTAGGCTTGCACTGAAGTTCTTCTATTAATTCATCTCCAAGTCCTGGATACGCTGAAGGTCTTTCTCCGTAAACCGTCTTATAAGTTGGTGCGTAATGAGTAAGCAAAATCTTGAAGCCAGAAGAGGAGCAAAGCATTTCTTCAATTTTCTTCTTTCTTTCAGTATAGAACTTCTCGTCTATTCCTTTCATTTTTTGCCAAACTGTAGGCTTTTTTATTACTCCTTCACTACCTATAATAGTTACGTCATCAAGTTGCTTCTTCTCGTCATCTAGCCATACTACATCTGGGAATTTTTCCTTATATTTTTCCCTTTCCTCTCTGAAATCCTCATTACCAAAAACTGCAACTATTTGAAACTTTCTCAATGCATTATAAACAGGATCAAAATGCATGAATTTTCCTTTATCTGCAAGATCTCCTGCCAATAGCACTAGGTCTACATGCTGTGGAAGATATCTTAAGGCTATAAAGAAGTCATTAAGATATCTAGGAGAATGAATATCTGAAGTGGCAGCTATGAGCATGTTTAAATAATTGGATTTAACAATTTTAATAATATATGGAAATAGAAGGCATAGCAGACTTACCTTTACATACTGGACACGTACCTTCATGGTTAATTCCCATAATGAGAAAGCTTTCTAGGGCAATCTTAGACATAATGCTAATAGAGTGGGGGCCAGAAAAGGTAGTAGAGAGACTTTCAAACCCACTTTGGTTTCAAGCTTTTAATAATGTAATTGGCATGGATTGGGACTCTTCAGGATCGACAACAGTTACTTTAGGAATATTAAAGGAAGTTGTTAATCCCAAGGATGACGGACTTGCAGTTCTAGGTGGAAAAGGCAAAAACGCTTTAAAAGTTCCGGAAGAACTTCATTCCTTAAACTTTGATATTGATGCAGATAAATTAGCCAACATAAGCAGACTAGTTGCAAAAGTTGATACAACATTAGTTCAAGACGGACACCAGCTTTATCATCACTCTATGCTAGTAACAGAGAAAGGATATTGGGGAATAATACAACAGGGAATGAATGAAGAAACTAAGTTCGCAAGAAGATATCATTGGAAAAGCACTGAAAATTTTACTGTAGATCCCCACGAGGCAATAGCAGGAAAGAAAGGAATTGCAGTAAATATAATAGAGAAACAAAAGGAAAACACTAGAAAGCTAGTTTTAGATTTACTTAGGCAAGATCCTAGAAAAATTATAAATGAATTGCAACAAGCTAAAGCAATTTTAAAAGGTCAAGCTACAATAGAGAGCTGGATTAATGGAGCGTCATTTGTTGGAATATCAAAAGAAGCTAAGATTATCTACATGAGGCCTTTGGATGAAAGGAAAATAAAACCTATTTTAGAAAAATTATATGAATCAAATCCTGAAAACCTAGAGGAGGCATTACTTGAAGGTTTAGGGCCTTCTACGGCTAAGGCATTATATTTAATCTCTGACTTAATTTATAGAGAGCCCCCTTCTTACAATGATCCGGTGAATATGCCTTATGACCCTTTCAAGTATGCTTATGCAATTGGCGGAAAAGATGGTATTCCTTATCCAGTAAATAGAAGGGTAGCCGAAGAGGTAATTATCACGCTTGAGGATATAATACAGAAAGCTAAATTAGAGAGTAATGAAAAGAAATTCTCATTGAATAAACTAAGGGGTTTGAGCATTGGAATTAAGGAAGGGTCTTGAAGATATTGCTATAAAAGAAACTGAAATAACTTATATTGATGGAGTTCTAGGCAGACTATATTACAGAGGATATTCAATTTATGATTTAGCAGAATTCTCAAACTTCGAAGAAACTGCCTACTTAATATGGTTCGGTAAATTGCCGAATAAAAAGGAACTTCAAGAGATAAAGGAAGCTTTAGCTGAGGAAAGAGAAATCCCTGAGTATATTACTGAATTTATAAAAAATGTGAGAAAAGATGCAAATCCGATGGACGTGTTAAGAACTGCAGTAAGTATGTTAGGAATTGAGGATAGAAGTAACGAAGAACTTTGGAAGAAAGCTGTAAAATTAACTGCAAAAATTCCTACAATTATTTCATATTTTGACAGAGTTAGAAAAGGATTAGACATAGTACATCCCGATCCTTCGCTATCTCATGCAGAAAACTTTCTTTATATGATGCGGGGAGAAAAGCCAAACCCTATTGATTCTAGGACTATGGATGTGGCAATGATCTTACATATGGATCACGAAATGAACGCATCGACTTTTGCTTGTTTAGTAGTTGCATCTACTTTGTCTGACCTTTATTCAGCAATAACTGCTGGAATATCTGCGTTAAAAGGACCTTTACATGGAGGTGCTAATGCAGAAGCCTTAAAGCAATTCATGGAAATAGGAAGTAAGGACAAAGTCGAGGAATATATCCTCAAAAAATTAGAGTCTGGGCAAAGGATTATGGGTTTCGGGCACAGAATATATAAGGCCTATGACCCTAGGGCTAAGATATTAAAGGAATATGCAAGAAACTTAGCAAAAGAAAAGGGAAAAATGGAACTATTTGAGATTGCAGAAAAAGTAGACGAAATAGGTTGTAAAATACTTGGAAAGAAGAATATTTATCCTAATGTCGATTTCTATGCAGGATTAGTGTTTTACTTCCTGGGTTTCGATCCTGATCTTTTCCCTACAGTTTTTGCTTCATCTAGAATAGTTGGCTGGACAGCTCATGTAATGGAGTACTTGAAGGATAATAAATTAATTAGACCAAAGGCAATCTATAAAGGAGAAATAGGTAGAAAATACATTAATATTGAGAACAGAGAATAGCCTTTTTAACTTATTTTAACAGATTTTATGAGATGCTTAAATTCAGTATAAATAAAGAGGAATTACTCTTCTCAAAACTTCTAGAAATAGCAGAAAATATAAAAGACTCTACTTCTCTCCTTAACTCTCTCTACCTAGATATCTTTAATACAAATTATCCAGATGCAACAGCAAAAATGGTAAAAATTAAAGGAATATATGAAAGAATAGCCTTGATAAGGGAAGATATAATTTCAATGCTTTACGGAGAGGCATTCTTACCTGATTTTAAGGAATCAATGCTCACATTAGCTCAATCATTATACGAAATAATGAAATCAATAAAGGATGCAGGAAGAGCTATAACTTCGAGAAAACCAGACGAAAAACTTTGTACTACTTTGCAATCTAATTTCGTCTCGTATTTATCATTGATACAAGATGGAGCAGAAAAACTTGTTTTAATGATTTCATTACTTAAAAAAGATATAAAAGAGGCAATAAGAATAGGTAAGGAAATTCAGCTCATTGAAAGAAATGGAGATGAAATAAAAGATTTAATGATACAAAGGCTATATGAGAACGAAAAGGAATCAGATATTATTAGTATACTACAGTTAAAAGACGTAATAACATTCCTTGACGATATTTTGGACGGAATGGAAGACTCAACGTTGAGCGTCGAAACTTTATACGCAACTCTAAAATCCTAGGACACTTTTTATTACTCCAAATGCTGCAAGTGAAGAAATTATTGCTACCAATGGAGAAATTCCCCAGCCTCTAGCTACTTGGGAAAGTTGCTTCTTTACGTCATAGCCAAAGCTCCTAAAGCTTAAGCCTATGATACCACCCATTGTGGTTTGGGTTATAGAAATAGGGACACCGAGCAATGTGAATATTTCAGATATAATGTCACTCCCTACAAGAGCAGATGTTGCACTTATATATCCAAGTCTAGTAACTCTAAAGCCTACAACTATTGAGGCTTTTTTAGAACTTAAGTATATTCCTAGGGCTGAAGCTATCCCATATGCAGGAGCAACTAAATAGAAAGGCGCAGATAATAATCCTGCAGAGACAATTATTCCTATAGCATTTGCTCCAGTTACAAATGTAGTAAAGATGGAGGAAAAGACTATAAGAAATTTGTAAATCTTCATTTGAGAAAATAGATCCTTTCTCTTTAATGCTAACCTTCTAATTGCCAAATAAAGAGTTATGGAAGATACAATAGCCAAAAGTGGTGAAAAACCCCAAGAAGTTACTGTAAACCAAAACTTTACCCAATTAAATCCAAGGTTTCCCCTAGAAATTAAAACTAGAACGGCCATTGAAGGATAAAGCATTTGGCTTAAAGATGAAGGAATACCAAGTTTATTTAAATAGTAAAAGGCAATAACTGATGCAAAAAGCACAGAAAATACTGCTGATTCTAATATATCTAAATTCCTAGAATATATTGTACCATAGATGCTACTTTGCATGGAATAACTTCCTAAGGAGACTCCAACAAATATTGTCAGTGCACTTAATAAGTAGGAGTACTTTCTCTTTAACGCGTTAGTGGAAATTAATATTCCTAATGAGGTTGCAGAATTATTACCGCCCACAATAAAAGAAGAAATTAATCCTAAAAGAAATATGCTATATTCAAGAATTTCCATTCTTTTTACCTTCCAAATAAGAAATATATTCTAGTATTGCGTCCCTTATTAGTTCACTCCTATTTGCGTAACCTAAACTTTTTACTGCCTCATCTACTTGTTTTAAAAGTTCTTCCTCCAATTTAAACGATATTGTTAACGTTTCATTCATTTCTACTTCGTATACACCATCGCCAACTTTTTTAACTTGTTCCATCGGCATTACCAAAATTAATTAGTAGGGTAATTGATAAAGCTTTCTTATTCATCTTTTCTAGTCCTAATTCTTTTAAACCTTTAAATGCAAATTACATAAGATTCATGGAATTCACACCTATAGACAAGCTTAACTTAGATGAGAGGATAATAAAGATTCTAAAGAAGAAAGGGATAGAAAAGCTAAATCCAGTGCAGACAGATGCAGTTAATAGCGGGTTACTAGAAGGAAAAAGGCTCTTAGTTACTTCGCCTACTGGATCAGGAAAAACTTTGATAGCAGAGCTAGGAATAATATCTCACTTACTTTCCAACGGAGGAAAGGCGGTTTACATTACGCCACTTAAAGCATTAACTGCAGAAAAATATAACGAGCTAAAAGATTGGGAAGAATTAGGATTTAAGGTAGGGATGACCTCTGGAGACTACGACAGTGACGATGCATGGTTAAAAAATTACGATATAATAGTATCAACATACGAGAAAATCGATTCATTATGGAGACATAACCCATCTTGGTTAAGCGAAGTAGATTACTTTGTCCTAGATGAATTTCACTATTTAAATGATGAAGAAAGAGGACCAGTAGTTGAAAGCGTTGCAATAAGGGCAAAAAGGAAAAATTTGTTAGCGTTAAGTGCTACAATAAGTAACTACGAAAAGATAGCTAACTGGCTAAATGCAATACCGGTAACAACAAACTGGAGACCAGTACCTTTGAGAGAAGGAGTTATTGTTGAAGGTAAAAAGAGCTATCAAGTAATTTTTCCTGACGAAACAATAGAAATTAAAGGAAACGACCCAATAATTGCTTATACACTTTACGTATTAGAGCACGGAGGGCAAGTTTTAGTATTTAGAAATTCTAGAAAAATGGCAGAAAGTACTGCAAAAAAGATTTCCTCATCAATGGGGTTATTATCCTTACCAGATAAGGAATTACTTAAGGTCGGTGAAGAAATAAAGAACGTAGAAGATGCCGGAAGTGACGAAAAGGAGGAGCTTTACGAACTAGTAGTTAGAGGAGTTGCTTTTCATCACGCTGGACTTTCTAAAGGGCTTAGAGAAATAA
>QEFD01000074.1 GCA_003086435.1 Acidianus hospitalis | reverse complement strand
GGTGTTTCCCTCGACTAGGGTGACTGTGTATGATCCCTTAGTCCATGGAGAAATTAGAAGTAAGAATAAGTTACGCCACGGGTAAACACTGAATATATTAATTAAGAGAGAGTAAATTATTTTTTATGTTTAAAATCCATTTAAATCTAATTTAATAAATTATAAAAATTGGAAAAAATTAAATATATATTATAGGAACTATTAAATTTCTTTAAAAAAAATTAACTTGGAGTATTAACTATGAAATTCCTTACTTGATTATAAATTGCAATAGCTTCATTAGTAACCTGAGGTTTCACAGCCTGAATAACCTTATTCATTTATGCTTTTTATACATACTTATCCCCATGCCTATCAATCCTCCGGGGTTAAATCCTGACTCGGAAATTGAGACTCCGGCAGTACGTTTTAGAGATAATTTGTCTGAACGGAGCTTTAATTCGTATTCAATAAACGTTCCTGTAATCTTTTCATTAACGTTAATGTTCTTCTTGCCTTGAACCTTAATTCCGCCTCCAAACATTTCCTTCTTAGATTTAACTGAATAGCCGTAGCTCTATAATATTTGACTTACAAAATTTACTGTTTGCTCGTATTTATTTTTACTAAAATTTGGTATTTCTTCCTTTTTTCTCTATAAATACTATTATTTCTCCTTCTTTTTTGAAATATATTATATCAAATTTTAGAGCATATCTATAAACTTTGTGCTCTAGATATTAGAAAGTTTTCCATTTTATACTTTGATTTTGTAACATATAAATAATTATAGATAATATACTTAAGAAATAAAGTAATAGAATTCACGCTTAACTAAGAATTCTCAATTTTATGTCTCGTTGGATTTAGCTCAGTCTTATCTATTCTATCTATTAATAAAAATCTATATTATTAGAAATATATAACACAATACGTTATAAAATTCTTCATATATAAAGTTGACTTATATTTTATAATTATAAATAAGACCGTAATATATATTTGTAGTAGACTAAACCTTCCTATAAATATTTGTTGGCTCAACGTAAAACTTGTTCTCCCATAGTATTCTGCAAATTGTTCCGAATTACGTAAAATTTTTAATAATTGTACAATAATTTACTAGAACAAGGGGTGCAGAAGAGTTAGGACTAAATAAATGTTTCCAATGCACCTCTCCAAGTACTCGTAGGATATTTTAAGAGACTAAATAATCTAGTGAAACACTATAATTACAAACCAATTAGTGGTTAAGTATAATAGAATTGGTAGGAGCAAGTCATTTCCGAGCTAGTTGAAATTTTAGGTCTTAAGCTAATAGAAGTAAAATAAATTATGAATCTTTAGTTGAGTTAAAAGTTAGCTATGCATTACTATTGAGAAAAACTGAAGAATCCCACAAAGCAGCTGTAAGCGATTTAGTTTCTCGTTATTCAGCAGGAGCTTAGTTATATTCCTTGAGTAATAACGACTATTTAAATCAGGAGTCTAAGCTGTAGATAGTTAGCAGTTCAAAGGCACATACAAATTGAATGAATCTGTATTATAATGATTAACAGAAACTTACTCTTCATACTGTATATATGCTGTTATAATTTACTTCAAAATACTGTAAGATCCATATTCTACAAATCTAATCGCGTGAAGTATAAGATATCCATCACATATAAATTTTACTTTATATTTCCTCAATATAACCTTCTAAATTGATAGAAAATAGGGTTAGATTCGAAATTGAGATGAATTTCGAGGAGAGGTGGCTAATTATTTCTACTTGATCAGCAGTAACAGTAAATTAAGTTTAAATTTATGATCTACAAACGCAATTACGTAAGCTTTACATAATAATGCTGTTCAAGAACTTTGACTGATATAATAATTTAAATAAATTGAATTTTATTATATGAAAGCTTTTAGAGTGCATTTCATTGTACATGTTATCTTACCTATAGTTTGAATTTTTTAGTAAATATACAATAAATTTCAATAAAAATCTTTCAATTGTCACAAAAAGCTTATATATTAATTCCTAGTATGTTTAATTATGGAACAAAATTCATTAATTGAGGGTGTGTCAAAACTAAGAAGTGGTTCCTTGCTAGAAATAGTAACGGCAATATTAATAGCCATAGGAATAATGTCTATTTTTTCAGTAATCGCCATAGGTATAGCAGGAGTATTTGTTATGCTAGTAATATTTCTTATAGCAATATTAACTGATATCTTAGGAATACTTAGGATAAGGAAGGGATTTTCAATCTTGAACACTGCAGGTCTAGGAACGGGAATAGGCTCTATTGGTGCATTATTAATATTGCTAGGGCCTTTATTAGTATTCGTGGGAATAATCCTTCTAATACCTGCAGCATTATCTGGAAATGTGGCAGGAGCTATAGCATCATTCACTGGATTAAATATAGGCGGTGATGTGATAGGTTTTATAGGCTTAATATTGCTTATTATAGGCTTTTATAAGGTAGGTAGCCATTTTAATAATGGTACAGTAAAGATAGGCTCTATTTTACTAATATTAGGAGTAATAGGCTTCATAATATTATACTTAGGATTAGGAAGCGTATTAGATTCGTTAAAGTCTGGTACTCTCCCTGGAAGTACAATGGGCGCTACTGTAATCCCTTCGCAAGCAAGTGTTTATCAACAAGGTCAGGGAACAATTAAAGGAGGCGTTGCGTATATTACATTATACGCTACTGCTCCAGTAGGAATTTCTTATGCCTCGATACAAGGTACTAACTACTATGCTCCTTCAACTTCAATATCTCCTCAACAACTGATGCAGGGAGTTAACCAAGTTGTAATAAACTTCGGTTATATTTCATTAGCTCCAGGGATGCGGTATACTATAAGAATAGGATTATCTAACGGGACTGCAGTTGATGCAACAGTAGTCGCGCAATAAAAAATATTTTATTCTTTTTTCAAAATTTAAAATTAATAGTTTATTTTAGCTAATATTTTATACCGTAATAAGTGTTAGGCTTTTGAAAGATAACTGAAAGAGAGACCTTTTTTGTCAAAAAGGGATTGTGTTCCATTAAGTTCTATTAGCTTATCTTTTACAGTTATGGCTAAGGCTAGGGATTAAGTAATTTATATTCCTTTACTTCTAAGTTTATATCCAGTTTATAAACTAATTTCATCGCTTCTAGTACTTACCAGAGTTTCTATATCTTCTTTGGATAAAAGGTCTCTAGTATTTTCTTTATTGGAAAATCATTTCGAATAAATATGGAAATACATCTCTATATCATAAAATCTGCAAGCCTCTAATTTCTCGTTAAGCTTTCTGTATAGAACGAAAAATCTTCTTAAGATTCCATCTTCATTAATTTTTCAGTAATCCAGCTAGTAAGGATAATTTTCTTATCTCCTTCTTTTATTATATAATAATATTCAACCAAATTAGCATCAGGGAAAATGTAGATAATGATATTAGCGTTAATTCCTTAATCTCTCTTGTAAAGAGTTTTTTCTTATAGTATCTAGTGTAATTTCCCGAAATTCCGTAAATTTCGTTAGTCAAGAGAGAGTAAGTTATCTTCCTAATATTATTTTTCATTGTGTAATCCCTATAATTCTAACAACCCTTCCTAGCTGAGTCATTTATTAAGAATTCTCTCCAAATTTGTTTTCATTCACCAGACTTTAGGAGTAATGTTAAGCCGTGTATAGGAATTTTTAACTAACTGCCCTCTTTTGTACATGAATAGATTCCTTATCAGAGGTCATTGGATAAAAATTACCATTATAATAAACTGTTAACTTCAATGTAGGAATTTCAAGGTAAAACGAATAATACTTCTCAAGCATAATTCACTTGATTGTCTGGCCATATATGTATTGTTAGAAATTTTTCCATTTTTATTGCATTATCATCCAAGAATAATACTCGGCTAATTATCTTGCTAGGCGAAATATTGGAACTTATTTTTCAATTAAATTATATTTAGTATTTAGATATAATAACATCCAATTTTAATACTTAAGGTTTATTAACAAAGGCGAATTTACCCAACTTGCTAGCTACTTTTAACTTTATCGAACTCTCAAGTAATTCCTAGTCGTGCAAGTAGTTGTATTTTCTATCTTTCTATACATTACATAATCCTTTGCTTCATTTAGATATATAAGTATTTACTCATATATCTTTTGGATAAGAAGAGCGTTCTTTCTAAATATAGCGTCGGGACCATTTTCCAGTTTGAAAGTTGCAATTATCGTATGTTTGCTCATACTCTTACAAATTATTCTTCAGTATAATTAGAGTAAAAAATAAATAGTAAAGTATATAAGGCGTTATTAAATACGGTGTAATATATGAGGTTAAGTAGAAAATATGGTGTAATAAATAGTTTAGTTTTTATGCTATTATTAGTTTCAATAATAACAGCGACTACAAGCTATTCCATGCATCCAGAACATCCCGCAATTTCTTACTCATCGACTTTACTGAAAGTAGGTAACGTGACTTCAGTAGCAATCTATAAGTTTCCAATTAATGGAGAATACTTAATAGGCTTAGGAAGCATCAGTAAGAATAGTAATGGACACGAAACATATCATGCCTTTATTGTATCTGTTAGTAATAATGGTACTAGAATTCTTTATAATATAACGGAACCTTATCCCGTTTACTCAGTAGCTATATGCCCAAGATATTTTGCAGTAGGTTTGGGGACTTCGCAGTTTAATTGCACAGGCATATTGAGAGTTTATTCTACAGTTTCTGGGAAATTATTATGGTGCGTAAAGTTTCCGTACTGCAAATGTTGCCCGATCGACTCTGTAGATGATATAAAAATCGAATGTAATGAAATAATTGCTACAGCAGTTCCAGAAATGCCTGGTTATCCTTACGGTAATCTATCAGCATTTAACGCGTCTAACGGTAAATTATTATGGTTCTTCACAATTCATAACATGTCTCCAGAGCCAACTTACATGAGCTTATCTTATATTTGCGTATATAATGACTATGTAGTTGCTTCTGCAGGAAATGGACATGCTGATGGCGGTTGGGTATTTTTATTTAATCTTCAAGACGGTAAACTAATATGGATAAATAGTAGTTTTGGAGATCCTTTTGCAGGTCCTCCAGTATTCAGTGGTAACGGTAAATATATTGTTGTAAGCAGTTCAGTAATAGGTACCTACTCTGGCGTTTATGTTATTAAGGCCTGTAATGCATTGATAGTTTGGTCCAATACTTCCTATAGTCCTTCAAACGTAAGAGCGGCTATAGATTATAACGGATCTTTAGTGACTTATACTACAGACGGTGAATTGTATACTGCAAACTGTAAGGGGCAGATTATTTGGAGCTTTAAGTTTCCAGTTGAAGAGCTTACCCCAGTAGTGATGAACTGCCAAGGTAGTATAATAGCAGCATTGCCTTATAATTGTAGAATACTATACGTTTTCTCTGCTAACGGTAACGTAACTAATTACACTTTGCCTGCAATTCCTTGCTCTATCGGCTCAAATCCAGAATCCTTAGTAATGAGTGCAGACGGTAAAGTCATTGCAGTAGGTACTCAAGAAGGTCTTGTAATATTTACCACGAGTATTATACCAATAAACGTTAAGGTTACTTTACAATATAAGATCATAGGACAAATGCCTCCTTATACTCCTAATATAACTTTAATTCTCCCTAACGGTACTACCAGAGTCGTAGGTCAAGGTACATATATAGTTCCATCGGGAACAGTTTATACTATCTCCAATATTACGGAAAACGAGGTAAGGTGGATTTCACCTATTAGTAGAGGAGTTTTATCTTTTAACGGAACGATAACAATACCTTTGTATGAACAATTAAAGGTAAACTTCACTTATACAGTTATAGGAGTTAATAACGGAGAGCCTACGGTAAGTTACTACTATTTTGGAACTAACATTTCTGCAAAGCCTGGGGTTTATTGGGCTGATTATAATTCTACTTACTATTATTCACCTTGTTTACCAGGGTCGAATAGCCAGGTTAGGTGGATATCATATAATTACTCTGGAAGAATTCTATCAAACGTTATATCCGTCACATATTATAACCAGTATTATGTCTCGGTAATATCTAATATCCCAGTATATGCGAAAATAAATGGAGTTACTGAAGAACTTAAATCCGCCTGGTTCAATTATTCCACCGTAATCCAGATAGTAAATACTACATATTATGTGAATTCAATGGAAAGATATGTAATAGTGTCAATAACTCCTTCTATGTCAATTATAGTTAATTCTTCTGAAGCAATTCATGTAAATACAGTATTACAGTATTACGTGAGTGTGAGTCCTAATATAACTTTAAATGCTCTCATAAATGGTACTTCTTCCAAATTTAGTAGCGGTTGGTATAATGCGGGCACTAATGTGTATTTAAAGACTGGAATTGTTCCAATATCAAACGACGAAAGATTACTCGTAACTTCAGTTTCACCTCAAAGCTTTACAGTAAATTCGCCAGTTAATGTTAAAGTTACTGCTGTAACGCAATACCTCGTAACAATTAATGGACAATCTTCTTGGTATAATGCAGGCTGTAAAATAACGTTAAATGCTTCAGTTCCATTCTATGATATAGGAATGTTTAAGGGAACTTATAATGTTTCGCCGGGGACTACGATAACGGTAAACCAACCTATAACTGAAACATTAGTGGAAAGTATTAATCCACTCTTTATAATCCTTATAATAGTAATTGTAATCGCAATAGTAGTAGGATTAATTATGGCTACGAGAAGGAAAAGATAAGAAAATTTTTTCCTCTTTCCTTTCTAACTACTTCTACGTAGCGTGTGCTATAAAAGCTCTTAAGCTGATAGCTGTTAATATGAAAGCAATTTTCCCGTTAAGTCAAGCTAGGGCAGATTATATACACTAAGGTGGGCAAAGTATAATTACTTCAGCCAGTAATTTATTCCAATGTAAGTGCTAGGCCCTTGGAATGGTATAAACAGAGTGACCTTATTGCCTTCTTTTTTGAATACCCCATCTTTAAGTTCGCTTTTTTCTCCGCCTATGTATTTAATTATGGGCTTTACATTATACATCTCATAACCTTCTATTTCGAGCGAAATTTCAACGTTAAGGTAAACTGTTCTAGAGTCTGTAAAAATGTTAGTTTCAATATTGTATTTGGAAAAGAAATCTTCAGTTAACTTCCTGTTAGTTAAGAAATTCGAGTATATGTGAAAGTACTCTTCTTTTAAATAAGGCTTATACGCTTCTAATTTTTCATATACCTTTTTATTCAATTTAAATACCTTTTTCATATATAATCCGTTGTCCTCCATTACTTCTCCTTCAGTAATCCAAGTATCTACTTTTACTTCTCTTTTCTCTTGTTTATCTATTAATTTGTAATAATAATCAATTAAAACAGAATCTGGAAAGAAAGGCGAAATGATAGTCGTACCTAATGTATCAGTAGGCGAAGTTCTGAAGTACTCCACTTTATAATACCTTATGTAGTGCCCAGATATACCGTACTTTTCCATTGCTTTAACCTTATAGATTATTAACTCGAAATCATCAATGTCATATCCTTTAGACTTAAGTATCCTTTTTATATCATCAAACATTCTTAACCACTTCTATACCGTAAACCTTTGGTTTCGCGTTTACCCATGTAAATGAGTTTTTCACTGGATATTTGGTTTCCCTTTTATAAGCATCGTAGTGTATTGAATAGGGATCAGAAATTATAGGATAGAACTCTCCTTTATCATAATGTATAGTGAGGTTTAACGTATGCAAAAGTAAACTAAAAGCTAAATAGCCCTTTAATTTCCAAAGATTAAATCTTATTTTAAAACCATGATTTTCCTTTTTATAATCATCAATCTCTTCCTTAACTTTTATTACTTGGCCATCTGGTAAGAAAACTTCTCCAATAGCTTCCTCATATCCGTAACCATATTTTCCTATAAAAGTACAAGAATTTTCATCAATTAATACTTCGAGCTTACGTAACCATGGCTTATATATTACGTAATATCTTCCCATTCTCTTAGCAACGCCAAGGGTAATTAGGACTTTGTATATGTCTCGGCTATAATTTTTCACATTTATATATTTAAGATAAAAATTTATAAGTTCTGATGAGAATATATCTAACTAGATAGCGATTTATTTAATTTTTATCTCTTAAATCGTCCAAAGATTAATGAATATAGAATACAAGAAATTCTTAAAACCCAAAACTGCCACAAATCCTTCATTTCGCTATTTTATGCATGTTAATAAAGTAGTGGACTGCAGATGACAATTGTTATATTCCTAAAGTTTCTAATTTTAACCAGAAAATCACTTATCAGTCGTATATCCTCAAAACTTCTTCCAATTTCCTTATTCCGAGGCCCATAACACTGCATCGTCCTTCCTAGAAAATTTCTGAATTATCATAGTTTATCAGCGTTGTATTATAGTTCTTTACGCCAACACGCTATCCATTACTTACAATTTGTTTATAATTAAGGTTATGCAGCGTGTTTACCGTGGCATAACTTTTCCTCTAATTCTGCCACGGGCTAAAGGGATCATACACAGTCACCCTAGTCAAGGGAAACACCACTCTACCCTCCTATCCGGTTTTCACTCTCGTGAGCAGTCATCAGTTAAGGGAGATCATCAATAAAAACTCATTGATAATACCAAATAAACATAACTCGTCAAAAAGATATTTAGAAGTAATTAAAAATAACTAGTAGTTACGTATAAGTGTTACAGTCTTTTATAGTGTAATAATGCTTAGATTAGTTTGATACGCAATAAAAGTATAAATACGCATAATATTACGCAGTTATTTATTCGCTGATATAGTAAATTCTTCATTGATGGAATAAATTTAGTGATAAAAAGTACCATATTTTCTAAATATAAAATATTTCTTTATTTTTTCTTAAAACCTAGCATTATATCGACATCCCGATTAGGGAAACTAAAGTAGCTATGAATATAATACTTTTTAATCTATCTAACTCGTAATACGAAATTATCGTGATATATTATGTTGAATTATTTATGTAATAGTTACCATTGTACTTAAAAAGTATTTAAGATAAAAATATTCCGATTTACTTGCATTATCTTATAAAATTATATCTAATAAACCTCATAAGATATTAGATTATTTTTATAAAATAGCTTAGAATTATAGCTGAATTTTTAATAACTTTAGCATGATTTAAATTCTTAAAAAGTATTTACATAGTAGTTAAGTTAAATATATAAATTAAATCTTTAAATTTTATGTTTAATTGAAAGTATCTTCTAACAAATGTTTTTATAGATCATCGAAACAAATAGTGTAGACCTTTCAAAATAGGGGAATGTTACTGTGCTGTTAAAATATTTTTAGTAGATCTGCATGTAGAGAACCAGACGTAAAACATGTGAAATATAAGACCCATAAGTATGCTTATTCCCAATCCTAAAGGCAGTAATATATCAAGCGAATAATTTCCAAATTTAAGAATCTCGTAATTTCCTACTATAAGTATTGATGCTGATATCGAGAGAACTCTCAGTAATCTAGCGCTCTTCCTCAATTCCTTAGATTTATATCTAATTTCATTGATTGCCGTTATTACTGAGAATAACTCTTCTAATTCCCTACGAATTTTGTCCGATTTTTCCATAATATGATTACTTATTTTATCTAAATTTGGATTTCCAAAAGCCCTATAATAATATATAATTTCTTCTATTAGGTTACTTAGTTCGCTATCGCTGAGAAAGCTTTCGCTCCTTTCTAAAAATTTTATGGAAAGTTTGTGTTTTAATGAAGTATTTAATGCTCTACTTAATTTTTCCATTCTACTTGCAATATAAAAGGATATACCAAGAAATAATATATCAATTGATAAAATTATAAAAAAGGGTACATCAAGGAGGTAGTTCCTCCTTTAACTTTTCGATAATTTCTTTCATCTCCCCTTTAATTTCCTTAAATTTGGTTAAGTTTTGAAGAACTTCTTCTCCTTTCTTCGTTATGAAATACAAATTATCTTTTCTGGCTATTAAACCTCTTTTCTCTAATAACGGTAGGTATTTATTTGCTACCTCAAACGTTAAGTTAGCCGAGTACATTAACCTTGTTTTATTTATGCCTCCGACAGTACTTTTACATGCCTTCAGAATATCGTGGTAAATATCATACTTATCTCTCTTTCTCTTGTTAAATAAGGCCATATAAGATATTACTTTGCCAAAATTATAAGCTTTATCTTAAATAAACAGAAGGGATATTAATAACTTAAGGAAAGAAGTTTGCTTACTATAATTATTATGCCCAGTATTATTGACGAGAGAAATGCTGAGTAAACTACTAAGAATAATAGAGGGCTAAAAGAGAACAGATCTTCCATAATATAATAAGGTAATAGTTCTGGGACTATTAAGAATCCCACATTAGCGGATTTAAATCCTCCTTTTCCAGAATTTAGCATAAATGTAACGTTAGACGAGCTATATATTGTTTTATTCCCAATTAATTGTAAATTACTTGTGTTAGAGTAAAATAATATGGCAAGTGGGAATTTAAATATGAACTTACTAACGTTAACCGGTAAGATCAATGTAATGTTTTTGCACACTGGTACTACTCCAATTTTAAATGAAACACCTATCTCCTTCTTAGTAAGAAACGAAGGCGCACATGTAGAAGTCCATTGAGCCCTCGTTAATATAGTATTAACTGAGAATATAACGAAGAATACTATAAAGAACATCACAAATAACGTGGAAAATATCAATTTCGTATTTAGCTTATACTTTTTTCTCTGCATTATTTCTATTTTATTTTTATTTATAATCTCTAATAACATATAAATTCCAAAAATTGCTATTAATGCATATATTTTACCTTGGATTGTATTCAATGTAGAAATAGCGTAACCTATATAAGGAATAGATATCGGTCTTCCTAAAATTACTGGTACGAAACCTTTTATCCAACATGTCTTAACTATCCAAGGATCTGGAAATTTATTGTGAATTCCTTTAGTTATATATCCACACGCTTTCTCTTCTATTATTTCGTGGACTATATAATGGTTATAGAACGGTGGCTTATAAGCTACTATTTCTCCGACATGAGGCTTTCCTAGTAACGGCATTATGAAGACCACGCAACCCGGATTAAGTTCTGGTACCATGGAGTTTGTTGCCTCAATATTCCAGCCGTAAGGTAAGCCAAAGAAGTACTGTGAAATTAAACTAAATGCTATAGAAATTAGGAGTAAGGATAAGAACACGTAAGCAATGGCTCTTAACAAATTAAATCACCATATGACTAAATAAGAAGAGATATAAAAAATTAATAAATTAACTTATCTATTTATTGGTGTTATTGTCCATTACCTACGTTATATGTTGCAGTTATGTACATCATAAAGGTTAATGTTGTTCCTGGCGGTACGTCAGCAGTTACTAATGCTAATGTTATTGGAACTTCTTGCCCTGGACCTAGAACGAAGGTTATTGATGATGGATCGGGCAGATCTTGTGGATTCACGTTTGATGTATTAAAGGCATATATTGAAGCGCATTTTGGTGCATCCACTGTTATTGTTACCCTTACTGGCTGATTTAGATTGTTCTTAACATAGAATATGTCGCTTAATATTTCTATGCTATTTGGAGCAACTTTACCAAATTTTATCTCTAAGTCTCCTTGAGCATTTATGAAAGCGAAATAACCGCAGGGAGACTTTAAGTGATGATCATTCGGTATTAACGCTATATTTGCTGCACAGTCGTTAACTACATATGCTACTGCAGTTCTGGGTGCGAAGTAGACGAAGTCCATTGACACTACCAGGCTTAGTAGGAATATTCCTGCTACAACTCCTAGGGTTAGGGCTTTTGTTTCTGTTCTCATTTTTCTTCACTACTCTATTCTTGTTTTTGCCATTTAAAAATATATCGTTCAATCTAAATAAATAGATAATATAAATTATTTATGTTAACATATTCAAAGATATTACTTAAACAATTGAATATAAGAAAATTGCACCTTTCATTTATGTTGTAAGAATGTTTAATCTTCGCAGATTGCACAGTGAATGTTAAATATCTAGCAATAAGATAAGGAATTATGAGATCAGTTTTATTCTTTATAATAGGTATGCTTTTAGTCTTGTCCTTAGGCTTTATATATTCATATTTCTTTGAGGAACAAAGAGGCATTGCAGCAACAGCTTGTGTAACTAATTTTATTAAAGAATCTAACTGCAAAACTATAATATACAATCCGTACTGTTTTACTATTAATGTTAACTATGGATGCCATACATTAACTCTACTACCTAAAGAAAGTGCATGCGTTTCTAATGCATCTGAACTATATATCTCTTCTCCTTGTAGGCCGTGCTTTTTATTAGTAGTATATTTAAAATAAGAATTCTGTTAACTTTTACCTTCCTTACTTAATTTAAGTTATTCATTTTTGTTAATTAATTTTGGAATCGGCTAGTCCACAAAGAGAATCTTATGAAAAATTTAAAAGCAGAAAAGTATTATAAAATACCATGAAATTAGATTTAAGTGAATGTAAGAGAATAAACGAAGTCCCATTTAGCCTTGTTGAAAATTATGATAACTTCTTTAATTTCTTCTTACCTCGTAAGATATATGAGGTTATAGTAATAATTCCTGAGAATAAAATGAGCGAATCAGAGGTAATTAGGCATGCGGTAAGAAAAATAAGAAGCATAGATAATATAAAAATTTTATTAAGCGATAAGATAAATAATAAGTTCATTCTATGCTCAAAATGATATACTTAATTAAGGGAAAAGCTTAATATTTGCCCAAATAATTTATAGTTATGCGAATAAATCTTAATAAAAGATTAAGGTTATTCCTAATTTTCGTATTATTAATACTTACTATAGCCTTGACGTATACTAACGTTGTGGCTTTAGAAGCATCTTTTCATCCTATACTAATTGGGTATCAAACTGTGGCTTACGACAGTATATATTATTCTGAATTAATGACACCGAATCCTTTTAGTCATGGAACAAATGTAACTATTTGCAAACCAATAATTAAATACGAAAATCTTAGTGTATTAGCATCTATAATACTTTATTCCAATTATTCAAAGATTTTAGGAACAAATGAACTAATTAACGTTACTCATTTTCCAGAGTACATAGCTAAATATCTTTTAATATATATTAAAAATGTGTCATGTTTTAAATATAATGTTATACTTTATGATGTGGGAGTTTATAATATAACCTTACTTAATGGTACGGCTAAAGGGCAATTACTGTTGCCGGTTTCTGCATTAAGCTATGCATTAAACAATATCTCACATTATATTCCGGGCAATTATGAGATAATAGTAAGGTTATGTTATAATAATAAAACTTCCTGTACTATTATATACTCGCAAGGCAATTGTCTTAATTTGAAAAATAATAATATTGTAGTAGCTTATGAAGGAAAAATCAAGGAAAATTATATCAATACTACTGGAAACTCTTTTCCGTTACAATTGTTACAAGAATTGTGCATTCACGTTAGGAGTTATCCTAATTATAGTAATCTAACTTATTATGAGATTGTAGTCAATACCACGTTAGGATCTTTAATATATAAAAAAGGTATAACTAATTCATCAATAATACCACTCAATGTTACTAACATATCAAATTATATTTCTGAACTACTTTATAAGTACGGAGTTTATTCTTCAGGATTTGATATTATAGTGTATATTAAAAATAAATCAGGTAATTATACGCTAGATCCTTACATTGTAATATCGAATAACGCTGGGTTCATTACAATTACGTCTTATAACTCTACAGTTAATATGCCTGTATATCTGAAAGAAGACTTTAACAAACTAAATTTTGTATACTCAGCACTTCCTGGTGCAGCTTTAATTCTGTTACTTTCGCTCACAAAGAATAAAGAAGAATCACTTGAAGAGAGGACTATGAGGAAGTTAAGGAAAGTGAAAAAGATACTTATAGAGGCATCAGAAAGACCCTTTGTTAAGGAAATAATAAGAGTTAACGACGTAGACGATATAATAAAATATTCTGCAAACTTAGGCAAGCCTATAATACTTTATAAAGGAAAGAATGTACTTGAAGTCTGGAGCATAGATAATGATATAGGTTATGTATATTCAGTAAATTCTTAAATAAAAATATAAGATTAATATTTTTTATAATATATAAAGATAGTGGATGGTTGAATAAAATTAAGTGAAACGAAATCTTTATTCGTAAATACCTCATCATTACTTAATTTTGGAGGGAGGTAGTAAGGTAAACTAGTGGAATTCATAATATATAATGTTTTGGAGAACTCCGTTTTGAAAGTAAAGTTGATCACGGAATAAGGTAAGCTTATTGAGGAATATAATATTACATCCTCTGGATATAATAATGAAGAAACTTTACAAGTTTGTTCCCCATCTTTAACTTCTATATCGCTAACTTTTCTATTCCTTATAATCATTAAAATTTTGTTTTTAGTTTCTTGTTGTTTTTTAATTTCTATTAAATCCAAAGATACTTTACACGACCTTCTATAATCATTTATATTTACGTCGTATAGTAGAACGTCAATTGAAGGATTTAAGATAACATACTGCCCTTTTTTCAGTAGTACTCCTATGGATATTAGATTATTTATTAGTGTCTCTTTTTCATAATTAATCTTTCTCAATTCTCTTGTGCTCCTAGGAATTTTAAAATATTCCAAGACTTCTTGAATAAAATATTTATTCACACTTATATGTCTTCTAGGTAAATTTTATTTTTTACTACATAATTTTGTCAGTATTACATAGGCTGTATCTGGAATCGGGAAATCAATAGTAGCTCTTACTTCATCATTAAAAGTCTTTATATCGTTTTTATAAATTATATTTTCAGGCTTCCCATATTGATTAATTTTGTCCGTAATAACTAATTCACTCTTAGATATTCCAAGTCCTTCATATTTGAGCCATACAGAATAACGCATGACAGGAAAATTACGAGTTGATATAAAAAAGTTAGCAATGCTAGTTTCTCCGTAAATACGCTTTAGTACTTTATACATTTTATCTGGATTATCTAATGAATTTTTATATTTTATATTAAATACTAATAAATAATTTCTATTTTTCACTAGATCACATTCTAATTTTAAGCTAAAAATATATATCATTTCCAAATTAGATAAATTTATATTAAAATTACATAATTTCTCCATATTATTTTCAAATAATTTAATATTTCTCTCTATAATTTGAATTTTTTCCACAGGAAATAGACTGAATATAAACAAATCTTTCTTTAAATCTTCTTTTAAAGTAAAATTTATTGCATACTTAAACTCTCCTAGTCCATTTGAAGATATGTATGAATAATTTTCAATACTATGAACCAAGTATTTGGAATTTAAGTTATAGCCCAACTGTTTTAGTCCTTCA
>QEFD01000073.1 GCA_003086435.1 Acidianus hospitalis | reverse complement strand
CTCTCATTCCCAAACTCATGATTTGTAGGAATTCAGCAACTCAGAGTTTACCTTTTTTATAAAATTAAATAACCTACACAAAAAGGTTTATCTCTATTCTTTTCATGAAAGCTTTATCATCACCTCAATTATTTACTCTATGGTAGATTTCAATTATCTACTTATGCGTACAGCCATAAGGCCTAAATTTCTCTCCGCATTACGTTATTCACATTGTCATAAAATCTCTAATACTTCCCTTCATTCTTATCGCTTTCTTGACTATCTCTTCAAGGTTTTCACTCCACAAGTTTAATTTTTCTCTCGAAATCTTAACTTTAGACAACTCACCGTTAAACGCTTCTTCCATTTCTTTTAAGTCCGGCCTATCCATCTTCCTAGTCAACAATACGTGAAGGGTCATGCCTAGGGAGAAAACGTCGAAGGAAGGGCTGGCTTTCTCTATTAACGCCTCTGGTGGAGAGTACTCTAAAGTCAATTGCCTCGGTTTTTCTCCTATTTTTACTGCACTTCCTAAGTCACCAAGTTTAAAGTTAACGTAGTCCAATTCTGATGGGTCTGAAGGAACTCTGTCAATGAATATGTTTTGCGGTTTTACGTCCATGTGAACGTAACCTTTAGAGTGAATATAACTTAGAGCCTCAGCTATTTGCTCTATAGCCCTATAAACGTTCTTCCTCCAAGCTTGAGAGTAGAAGAAAGTATCGTCCTTTAATAGGTCGTAAATTGTCCCTCTCATTAGTTCAGTTACTATGAACGGTGGGTTATTTACGTAGAGAGATTTGTTCCCTTTAATTATTTCATCCACGAGAAATTTATCCACATTTATTGCAATGATCCTTACGACGTTTGGATGATTGGAGAGTTCAATTAAGTTTGACGCCTCCCTTAATAAGCTATCAAAAAAGTCATTGCTATCTTTTTGTATCTTGAGAATTTTTATCGCAACTTCCTCGTTAGAATGCTTTCCCTTGAGAACGTAACCTGTACCTCCTTCACCGATTATACTTTCAATTTCATAGATAGATATTTTACTGCCTACCCAACAGTCCGGGATTTGTTGGTTATGCTTATTTTTTACCTTAGGTGGCACACTAGGTGTGATTACTTTAGCTTTTTCATATTCAATTACTATATAATCACCTAAATTTGCGTAACCACTTCTATTTTTAGGTTGGTATAATATTCCGTTACAATTAACCCTCCTAGCTCTCCAAGAGCAATTAAAGGTTAACTCCAGTACATAGTCACCTTGATAATAATTATTTACCGTATATTTCATTCCACATATTTCTAAAACCGGATAACAGTTTGGCGGTAAGCCTCTTAATACAAAAGTTACTTTCATTAAGTTTGTAGTATAACCTATTGGCGGTTGATAATAAACAGTATGTGTCGAATTTACGTATTCTTCTTTATTCATCTCCCAAGTAAGGAAAGAAACTGTAAGGAACACTGGATCCAAGAGTGAAATTTTAATCGTAACACTAAGCGAAGAAGCGAGCACAAAAAGGTTTCCTACGATTCCTAGAATCAGTAGTCCAAAGCCTGAATTAAAGGAGTGTTCGTCAGTCATTAAAATGCCGGAGATAAGCGCAACTAATGAAATGAGAAGAAGACCAAAGAAGTTAGCTGAAAAGTAGTTTGGGAAGAATATTGACCAATAAACTATTGGAGCAAAATAACTTAATAAATTGGGCAAGAACGCTTTCTTTGAGCCCTTGAAGAAGAGAAGGATAAATAATACGTAGAATGATACGTAGCTAAACATTAACGCTGGCCAGCTCATGGAATAATAAATCTGCCATAAGTAAAGCAGTCCTATCGCTAATGCGTAAAGTATATCACTTCTCGTCAATTCTCTCTAATTTACTACAACTATAATTATATTAACTTAACGGTGACCGATCTCTAAATTGCTTAGACGTGAAATACTTAACTAACGAGTAATAAAGCTATAAACATTTTTACATAGAAAGCGGTGCTTAATCCAAGAAAACTCCCAGATTTATAAATACAATTCTTGATCACGAGACCCTGGACTGCTTCTTATTTTCCTTTTAGAGATGCTTATCAAAATACCTTTTATTTTTAAAGAATATGTTATAATTTACATTAAATATTGTTTATACGGAATATATCATATAAAAAACAGAAAGCCTTCTTTTAGCGGATCTTCGTTGAATTGAATTCCTTTATTCAATAATTTTACTAATTTATCGGCATAATAAATGGGTGCTGGTAATCTCAAGTTCTTTCCTTCACTGAATAGTCTTGCCATATCTAGCCTAGTTAATGCATAAGTTGTGTAAATCTCGTCATATGATATATTAGAACTTCTATTACTGTCCATTACTTTCTCTAACTTCACCGGTTTTGCGGCATTGCTTCCGTGCGCTACAAAGTATGCTATGTTATCTCTAGGCTTTATGAAAAAATTATACTTGCCCTCTTCAAATCTTGTATTATGACGCTTTATTACATTTATTAAGCTAAAATCAAAATTCATGCTTTCCGCGATATGTTGTACTTTATCAACTTCTTCCTTAGGCGCTCTTCCATCGCGTAGAATTAGGAGCTTTTTACCTTCTAATTCCATATTCATTGCATTATTTAGAATATTAAATACGTCTTCAATTTCAGTTTTTTCTCCAGATGCTCTCAGCGGTATCGGAACTACTTTTCTAATTATTCCTTTATTATCAAAAGCTGTTATAGCACCGCCATAACT
>QEFD01000072.1 GCA_003086435.1 Acidianus hospitalis | reverse complement strand
ATGAGAGTTTTCGGCGGTTACGGAGTGGCTGAGGCAACTGGTTTGGAGAGAATGCTTAGAGACTTACAAATATTGAAGACATATGAAGGTACTAACGATATTCAAAGGCTTTCTGCCGCAAAGTTCTTAATAAGGAAAAAATTAGGTGTAGAAATTTGAGGAGAGTTGAAGATCCTAGATTTTTAACTGGTAAAGGCAGATTCATTGACGATATTCAACTGCCAGGAATGCTTTATTTAGGCGTTATTAGATCGCAGTATGCTAGGGCAAAATTTTATGTGAAAAGTTCAGACAAAGTAATAACGCAAGAAGATGTAATGGAAATAACTAATCCTTTACCTAATTTTTTCGCACCTAAAGCTCCCAAGGAATATCCATTAGCCTATAATGAAGCTAAGTATGTTGGAGAACCGTTGGCCTTAATTGTTGCTAAAGATAGGTATGAAATTGAAGACCTCATTGACGAGACTTACGTTGAATATGAACCTTTGCCACCGATAGTTGATCCATTAAAGGCAATGGAAGATAAGGAATTAATACATGGAGACTTCGGAACTAATATAGCTTATGATGATACTTTTGTTTACGGAGAAGAACCTAGTGATTACGAATATTTAGAAAAAACTTTTAGAATTAATAGAATTTGCCCTTCACCTATAGAGCCTAACGGAGTTATTGCAGATTATTCTTATGCTGAAAATTCTTTAACAGTCTATGCAAATACTCAGGTTCCGCAAGTGTTTAGAACAGCGTTAAGTATAGTGTTCAATATACCTAGGAGTAAAATTAGAATAATAGTTCCAGACAGTGGTGGAGGCTTTGGAGGTAAAATATTCTTAAAACCTCTAGTTTTAGCATCTCTTGCATCAATAGTTACTAAAAGGCCCGTAAAATACATAGAGACTAGGACTGAAAACATAATGACTGTGCAAGGTCCAGACAGAATTTACAAAGCCAGAATCCTTTACAAAGGAGATAAGTTATTAGGAATGGACGTTTTTCAGATAGAGGATTTTGGAGCATATCTTCACACGTATCAACCTTTACCTATATTGAGGCAAATTTACCACTTGACTGGAGCATATGATATGAAGTTCTTAAGGTTCAAAATTAAGGGCGTACTTACAAATAAACCGCCAACTGGACCGTATAGGGGTCTAGGAATCCCTCCCGCAGTTTTAGTTCTAGAAAATTTAGTAAGTTCAGTAGCAAGAAAATTAGGCGTAGGGCAGGATGAAATTAGGTATAAAAATTTCATAAAATCAACTCCTTTCACTACGATAACCGGAGCTATTTATGATAGCGGAGATTACGTTAAGAGTTTAAGTATCCTTATGAAAGAGATTAAACGAGAAGGTAGAGGGCTGGGGATAGCCTTTGCGCTCGAGCCTGGATCTTCTCTAGCTTTTCAAACGCTAGTAGGTAAAAGTAGAACTCCGTATTATGAAGGAGCTTACGTTAAGATGGACAGCGGTGGAGAAGTTACTGTAACAGTAAGTTCTAATTCGATGGGTACTGGTCACGAGACTTCGATAGTACAAGTAGTATCTGAAGTTCTAGGAATACCTCCAGAAAACGTGAGAGTAGTAATGGGAGATACAGACGGTCCTCCAGGAACTGGATTTTACGGTAGTAGGTTCTCTGTAGTTACAATATCTGCGGTTTACGGAGCCTTACAGAAGTTAAAAGAAAAAATAAGGGAATTGACTGCCAAAGCGTTCAACGTTGAGAAGGATCAAGTTAGCATAGAAAAAGGGATAGTGAAAGTTAACGGTAAACAATATAAAATAGGAGAAATTGCCAATATAATATATAATAGGGCAATTCTAGATGGCGATATAGGGCTTGAGGCTTCTTTCGTCCTTAAATCTCCTAATTTAAACGTTGCTGACGAAAAAAGGAGGGTTAACTTCTCGTCAACCTATGGAATTAATGCTCATGCAGTAAGGATTAAGGTTGAGGAAACGGGTGAAGTGAAAATTCTAGATTACGTAATTTTAAGCGACTGCGGTAATATGATAAATCCAATGATCGTCGACGGTCAAATAATGGGGGGAACTATAATGGGCTTTGGAGCATCGTTAATGGAAGTAGTAAAATACGATGAGAATGGAAATCCTCTACAAATTAACTTTTCAGATTATTTAATACCATCAACGTTGGAGGTTCCAAAGTTAAAAATTATTCATACTATTACTCCTTCACCTTTAACTCCTTTAGGAACAAAAGGAGTTGCAGAAGGAGGAGCTACTGTTCCAATGGCGGCAATAGTTAATGCGATAGAGGATTATTTTAACATTAACCTGGATTATATAGAAATACCTATAACTCCAGAATTTATCCAAG
>QEFD01000071.1 GCA_003086435.1 Acidianus hospitalis | reverse complement strand
TAAAAAAGGAGTCATATAAGGGAACAAAAATTCTAGCAGAATGCGGAGGATTAATGTACACTTCCAAATATATAATAGGTTTTGATGGCAAAAAATACAATATGAGTAATATTTTCGACTTAGGAATTTCTGCAAAAGGAAAACTTACCATTGGATATACTGAACTTTTGACTTTAGAAGATTCGATTCTCTCTAAGAAAGGAGAAAAGATAAGAGGGCATGAATTTCACATATCTTTTCCAGTCGAAGTGAACGAAGAAAAGTTTGTATTCAAAAACTTAAGAGGAAAGGGAATAAAAGATGGATATGACGGAGTAAAGGTTCAAGAAACTTTAGCTACATATACTCATTTCCACTTTGCTAGCCTTCAGAGCTCTGCCTTTTAAGTTCTAGTCTTTTGACGCGTTCTATATAGTCAAGAACTTTGTCTATATCCTGCGAATATAATCTAACTTTATAGGGTAATTTCTGTTTCGTTGAGTCTATCTCAATATAATGTTTTTCACGATTTATCGTTATTTCCGAGTTAAGTAAATATTTTGCATGAAGAAAGACGGAATATCCTTTGCCGCTAACTATTCCTTTTTCAGTTATTTTGTAGCTAGGTAATGCCATAGGCGCCATATTGCTCATTGAAGGCGCAAGGATCTTTCTACTAACAAAGAAGCCTATCCCGAATAAAGCTTCAAAATATGCTAAATAAACCAGTAATCTGTAGGTTAAAGTTTGAGAATCTGCGAACTTTATTATATATTGATATGCAAAGAACAATATTGCTAAGTAAACAATATAAAATCCTAGCATTCTAAAATTTCTCTTAATAGAATCCATGTACTGTTTTTGATATTCTTGATCTGCCATTATTAGCTTTGTAACATCCTTTTCCTCGTAAATTGTCCTAGAATTAACTATTTCATAAAGTAATTTTCTATCTCTAAACACAGGATTGGATTTGTAAGTCATAAAGAATGTAAACCCAAAAATTACTATAATATATAGAATTATTACCTCGAAATAATATTGCGGATAATAAGTTAAAACTATAGATATTATTATCAGCCACACTTGTGTAAATAGTAGGAATTTCCAATTATAAGGATTATATTGACTGGCAGACATTTCTCATTCCTTTTTATCTTACTCTATCTAATATTTATTAGCATGCTTAAAGCGTTAATATTTTTGCTTATAGTACTAACATTATCCTCACTAGTTTCTTATTCATATTATTCTAATCTCTCTTTTAAGGTCGGATATTCTCCACCAAATAAAGTAATTCTAGAAATATATTCAGTTGTGAATAATCCAGTTAACATTTCGTTTAATAATATTACTCAAGAAATATACATAAGAACTACATATAATTTAACTGGAGTTAACATCTCACTAGTTCATACTGTTATTCCTAACTGTCCAAAATCTAAATGTTGTTACATAATAAATAATGAGTACTTAATGTATTATAATTCAATTTTTTTAATATTGATAATGAATAACAGCAACAAAATAGGGTGTATAAAAATAATTGTATGCAAACCAGAAAATCTTACTACACCGAGCCTAACAAACTTAAATGATGACGGAACATTGCCTAGCAAGGCAAAAGATGGCTCAAGTATATATGACTATATTATTGTATTACTAATACCTATTCTATCAGTAACTGTCAGTATATTACTAAGAGTTATAAAAAGGAATAAGTAAATACTTATATATTATTGTTGAATAGATAGCTTATGATATCTAAAGAAGAAATAAGGAAAAACTTGGAAGACGGTTTGCCAATACTAATATACGACTTCGATGGAAGAGAAGAAGAAACTGATATGATGTTTTATGCAGGCGTAATAGATTGGAAAAAAATCTATATATTAAGAAAAGAAGCCGGAGGATTAATTTGTTACGCTACTGGTAATGAGGAAGGTAAAAAGCTTGGTTTAAAATTTCAGACAGATATATTATTAAACTCCGAATATAGGCAATTAGTTAAATTACCTCAGTATGGAGATAAGCCAGCGTTCTCATTATGGGTAAATCATGTCAATACAAGAACTGGCATCTCAGACAACGATAGAGCATTAACTATCCTTAAGCTTCATGAAGTCATTTCTGAGTTAAAAGAAAACGAAAAGGATGCAGTAAAAAGATTTTATACAGAATTCTATGCTCCAGGGCATGTCCCAATTTTATTATCCAGAGGGATAGGAGAAAGACACGGGCATACGGAACTCTCAACTACACTTGCAGAATACGTTGGACTTGAAAGGAGCGTAGTAATAGCTGAAATGCTTGACGAAGGAAAAAGTTTGAGTAAAGAAAAAGTTACACGGTATGCAAGAAATATGGGATTCTTATTAATAGAAGGGAAGGAAATTCTAAAAGAGGTGATAGTATAATGAAATAT
>QEFD01000070.1 GCA_003086435.1 Acidianus hospitalis | reverse complement strand
ATGCCGGGGAGAGACATTTGGAGGGCAATATTAGCAGTTGTGGGAACTTCGATAATACTTTACACTATGCTACAAGTAGTATTCATAGGAGGTTTTACGTGGAATTCTTCAGCCTTCGGAACTACCGGAGTCTCTCCGGGAGATTGGTCGGCATTAAGTACATCGCCTTATCCTCCAATTTATTCCTTCCCATTCTTTTACGAGGTCGCAGGCCTAGGTTTAGGAGTTTTAGCAATCTTGTTAGCAATTGATGGCGTAGTTAGTCCAAGCGGTACTTTAAGCCAATACATGGCCTCAACTGCAAGAGTTTTATACGGAACTTCTAAAGAAGGCTTTCTCTCTGATAAGTTCTTCGAAGTTCACGGCAAGTATAGAGTTCCGGTTTGGGGTTTAATTGCAACTATGATAGTAACAATAGTGCTGTTAGTAATGGCTTTTGCCGGCACTTTAGTTTCTTCCGTCGGCGGTGCATGGAGTGCATTAGTTTCAATTATAACTACTACTGGAGTATTTTCCTATATTATAGGTTCAGTATTCCTTCCAGTCAGTAGGAAATACGCACCAGACTTACCTAGGCCTTTCAAATTACCAGTGTATCAAGCTTTCTCTCTTGCTGCTTTCGTAATTTCAGCATTATTAGTTTACTGGGGTGCAGGAGCTTTAATAGCACCGCCTTCTGATCCATACGGAGGTTACATTTTAATAGCTGTAATGCTAGCAGGAGCATTAACTTACTTAACATACAAAGATAAAAAGCCGTGCGACCTTAAGTCTGGATTGTGGGTAGTTGCTTTCCTAATTTTCACTGGAGTATTAGTGGCTCTTGGCTGTTACGGCTTTGGTATAATTCCTAGCTCACCATTACCCTTCGCTTGGATAATTGATATAATAGCTGCAATAGGATTTTACTTCTGGGCAATTAACTCTGCAGTACCAGAATGCCACGTAAAGGTTAATATTGACAAAGGAGTAGAAGCAAGTAAAAACGAGAGCGAATAAAGGGAAAGATTTTTATTTATTTATTTTTCCTTAAACTTTTTTACCTTTTCACTATTAGAGAAAGTATAAATTACTATTTCTTAGCTTAAAATACTGAGAATAAAGATTTACTTGTAGTATGTGTAGCGCAATTAGCTACAAAAAACATTAGCTCAAATACACTAGCATTTACTGCTTTAAATCCTATATATAAGTTAGTATCGCAACTTAATTCAGTTGAAGAAAACGATTCCAGGGGTATTCCTATAATGCTTACAGCGCAACCTTGGGCTATTTTTTTATAAGCAGTAATGTAGACCTTAATCCCGAAATTTATATATTGATCTCCATGAGAGTAGAATATCGTAGAGTTTAAAATTGTAACATTTATTATTGGATTTGAGTAAAATGCTTTATATATCTTAGAACCACTATTTATTGGTGGATAAATTAAGAAATTATCACCAGGTTTAACTTTACTTAGATTAATATAAACGTAAGATATTATTAAACTTTTGTTAAGAATATTTTCTGATGCAATACCACTAGATATAATGAACGAATAATTTCCTATAGTAGGATTTTGCTTATATTCCGTACTTGCTATTGTGACAAATCTCATATTATATAATAGATAACTTATATAATGCAATAATAGATATGATGCTATGATAATAAAAAAAGTTATGGAGACTAATTTCCATTTTTTCATATTATCACCTTATCAGCAAATTATAATCGTTCTAATGGTTTCGTGATGCTGGTAAAGACATATTGGACATATCGAGAATTCTAACCACCAGTCAGAGTTCCAGAAATTACCTAATACAGAGGATTTAATACATAACTTACTAGCAGGTACTAACTCATTTCCGTTAAGCGCAGGTGTTATTATTAATGCGACAGCTGCCCATGTCCACTCTGCGTGAGCAGCCGGATTAGTACCGCATACGCCAAGAGACCATCTCCATTGTTGACAATACTTTGGACTAGTACAACTAGTTTCCTCTCCATACAATCTATAAACGTAGTTGGTAATACTAACACTAGCTTGTGCTGAAATACCGCAATACGTTATGCCAATTTGCGAAGTAGTTGTAATTGCGCCAGTTATACACTTTGCCCAGAAACCTGTAGGTTTTTCGCATAGTATGCACGTGCATGCTGGATATTTTATTAAATCTATACTTGAAGTCATAGTTGTGGAGTATTTACTATTTAAACCATTACATCCACTATCATACTCATACATGCAGCACCTAGCTAATACTGAACCCAATACAACGACAAATATTGGCAAATATTTTTTCCCAGAAATAGTAGATAATCCACATGCTTCATATATAATCACTCTACACCTAACTATAGTTCTAGGGCAATTTTTGGGACAAGGATAGCAAAACCATTTTGAATTATAAATTATCTTTAAATTTTTACAGCTTATTGTAGGACATTTATAGGCACCACAACAACTCGCAGCAGTAACGTACTTAATTTGCATAAATGATGACATTGTAGACATCAATATTATTAATAATACTATACTAGTACCTATCATTTTAATTTTTACATTGTTTTTCATTATTACACTACCTCTACAATATACTATTTAAAATCACTATTTAAAATTTTACTATTTTACACTGCATAAGTGTCTATAGAATTCTCAAACATATATTATTTAATAATATTTTAACATACTAAATCTTTTATAATATATAATATCATATCTTTCAAAAAAATTTAAAAATAAATATACTATAAACTTAATAAAAAATATAAAACAATATTTAAAATCACGACTAACTTAATATACTTTAATAGGAATAAATACAATCTAATTCCTTTAATGTCTGTGACTTTATCCCTGATTTTGAAGGCATGGTGTTATTGATATCTGAAAATTCTTTCGTTAGGCTATGAACTTATCTGATTTAGTGCAGCCAATTCTTGCTAAATATACTATGAGGTATATTAAAAATCCTTTACAGAAGAAATTTAAAGGAAAATATATTAAAACATTATATGTCCATTTTTCTGAATCTTAAATAGCCTAATACTAATAATCCTATAATCCAAGCTAATTGCACTGCTATGGAAATTCCTATGTTAAATGGCGCTCCAGCTAGCGTAAAGTGTGTTAGTAAATAAGATGCCACATATGAGATAGATATGGGATTTATACTATATAATGCTATACTTAAAGTATTTATCTCTAATATGATTGGTAATATTTTATTTATTACAGTTATGAGAATAAATATAACTATGGATAATCCGAGTGTTTTAGTTGAAGATTTGATAAAGTTACTTAGCGTGAATCCTAATGTATAATAAAAAGTTAGAATAGGAAGAAGCATAAGTATTAATATACTTACGGTATACATGGTAAAATAATGTATCATTAGAGAGAAGGACAGACCAAACACTGAGCCGAAAATAACACTAGCAACTATAGCCGTTAATATTCCACTGCTCAATCTGATTAAATAAAGTTCTGCTCTAGTTATAGGTCTTGAGATTATAAATT
>QEFD01000069.1 GCA_003086435.1 Acidianus hospitalis | reverse complement strand
TAAGAATGATATTGAAAATTCCTTAAACCCAATATCTTCCTTCTCTATACCTCCTATTATTTCGCCTTTTAATGTATGAGAGAAGTAAATTTCCCGCTTGAAGTCTATAACCAGTGGTTTAATTCCAAATTTTACATCTTCAGTTATAAATATTTCCTTTCTATCCGGATATATAGGCAAGTTTATGTTAGCAGTCTTTAGTAATTCCCCAGACCATACTCCTGCAGTAACTATTACCACATCATCTTTTATCTCCTCTCCACTTTCTAGTTTAATTCCTGTAATTTTCCCATTATTGTGCAGAATTTTTGATACTTTTGCATATTTTATATCTACTTTATCCTTAATCTCTTCATAGTAACTATAAAGTATATAATCGTGATGAAATGCTCCATCTTGAGGAGCAAAATAGCAAGTTCCGTTCACCTTAAGAAACTCAAACTCTCTGCACTCTAGAAATTTTCCGCCAATGGAATAAGAAGACCATAAAGAATGTAATTTTTTAAAACTCTCTATTAGATTTTCATCATGTAATAACCATAAATATCCTGTTTTATATATTAAAGGATTATATTTTAATTCTTTCTTTTGAGATATTAAATATTTTATCCCTTCTAATGCAAACTCTATATTTTCTTTGCTATAGAAATGATACCTGAATCTACTAGCGTTCCTACTACTGGAACCATAACCTATCCTACTCTGTTCAACAAGAATTATATCCTTAACTCCTTTTTTAACTAAATGATAAGCTAAACTTAGCCCATGACCTCCTGCTCCTATTATTATCATTTTACCACATCGAATATAAGGGAGATCTGAAAGTTATCAGCTTATTGCTATTTAAATAATCTCCAACTAGGAAGCTACATATTTTTCCTTGGCAATACCCTGTAGAAATTCCTAGAGTTCTTTTAATCTCCTCAACAGTTCTATAACCTTTCTTATACTGCTCTTCTACATCTTTCAGTTTAATGTCCTCACATTCGCAAACGTAACCGTTACCAAAGAAATAAGGCGAAATACTACTGCTTTCTTCTTCTCCCTCACTATAATAATGATAAAGATAGGTCTCCTTTAGTTCAGTGTAAAATTCGTCTATAGCTTCGTTAAATATTATTTTCCCACTTAAGAATGAAAGCTCGTAATTAAAAATCCCTCTCATCCCGCCCGTCACATAGTAATTATCGTTAACTTTTCCATTTAAATCATGTATTGGAAGATAAATGTGAAGTTTATAGTAATAATTGTATTCAATTCCTAGATTATCAGCTATTTCAATTCTTGGTTGTCTAACTATAGCAAAAACTATAGCATCTACAATTTCCTTTCCATAATCATGATAAAGCACAATTTTCTTTCCTTTTCTTGAAGCCTTGAGTTCCCTTACTTTTAGAATGTCTATTCCTTCATTTTCCGCCAATTCAAGATATTTTTTGGAGAAATTTTCTGTACCTTTTTTCAGGATTATCTTTGACTTGGAAATTAATGCAGTTCTTATGGTATCATCAGTAGAGCCTATAACTACTACATTTTTAAATAAATTCAAGAATTTCAGATACATCCTGCGTGATATTATCCCAGGTAAATCGTTGCCAGGAAATACTGGAGGTAAGAATCTTGAACCGGAGGCTAAGATAACCTTAGCAGGTTTTCTTATTACTAGATATTTATCTTTTAGCCTAAAAACTAGCCCTTCATTAAACCTTCCAATAAACCTACCATCAACTATTTTGTTTGAGTTATTTTTAATTATTGATTTAATTTTATCTTTTAAACTACAGTCTTTACATAAAGGATCTAAAAATATTTCGTCGTCAAAATTTGGAGAAATTAAAATGCAATTTTTACAATTTTCTAAAGCAGAAAATCCACTGATTCCCCCACCTATTATTATTTCGTCTATTTTCTCGTCTATCTCAACCTTTATCTCGCGGTTTTCATTGTAGTACTCAGGCAGATTTAGAAATCTGGGAATATTATTTAGTATAAATTGGCTTCTGAGAAACTTACTATGTATTATAGAAGAATTGAAATTTATTGAATAATGATTACCATAATGAAAATACTTTTCAAAATTCTCACATTCCTTAATTCTTTTGCCATCTTCTATCACTTCAGTATAAGGCAAGCCTTCCTCGCAATCTTTGGGAAATCTATATCTCTTGTGCTTCTTACTTTTGATGTATTTCATAATCTTAATACCTCTACTAATGCTCTTCCATCAGATTTTTTATTTTGCACGTTAAATAACTTTAATATTGTTGGTGCAATATCTATAATTCTAACTTCCATTCTTTCGTGAGTTTTCTTTATCTTATCTCCATAAGCAAAAAATACTCCATACATATCTTCTTTTCTAAAATAACCATGATCTCCAGTTGAGGTTTTATACGGTATTACTTGCTTAATTATCTCATCGTCATTACTTTCAACATCACTACTCATTCCGTATAAATATCTTGGTGTTATTTCTATATCTCCTTCTCTATCTCCTGCAGGACTCTCTTTTTCATAGATTCTTGTAAAAACTTTTTCTCCATCATCTACTATATTTTCTAGATTTCTAACAATATATTTAACAAGCTTCGGAAATTCCTCTTTACTTACTATTCCATTTTCTTCTCTGTCTTTTAGATTTATCCTTATTATCCCCCCACCTCCATAGAATGCTTTAGTTCTTCTCCAATCAATTTTTCCATCTTCAATTTTTAACACATTTATTTTTTCTAATATCTTATTAATATATATCTTCTTCCTAATCTTAGATATGCCATGATCAGAACATATGAAAATTGTATCTGCATATCTTGAGTTTAATTCAACAAACTTATCTGCCAATTTATATGCGTTAAATATAACATCTAAAGCTCTAGAATCATCTATACCATATAGTAAATGCTGCAGATTATCTATAGTTGGTAAGTACGTAATTGCAAAATCCCAGCTAATTTTTGTTAAAAGATATTCAGTATATTTATAAAAGAAATTATATGATAATTCTACGGTTTTCATATATTCGTCAAAAGAAATCAGACCTTTATTTAATGATTTATAATCTCCATCCAAAATTATTCCTTCTTTCAAAGCAACGTTTTTCCAAACTTCATCCAAAAGAGTTTTATTATTACTCCAATCAGTAAAAAATGATGGAGGAGTTAGATAAATATCTTTCTCCCTAGCATGTAAAAAAGCTGTACCATTAACTTCCTTCCCTCCACATTTAGCATTAAATTCTATTGGGTTACTCCACTCTCCTTGAGCTAATTTTACTTCCCTACCATCTGGTAAGGTTATATAAAATGTGCCGTTATCAATTTTTACATTCCACTTATTGCCTAATATTTTATTTTCTCCTTCTTTAAGCATATAGCCCTTAGTACATTTTTTAATTTTAGATTTGTAAGGATCAAATAATATTACATTATCAAGTTTCCACTTATCTGGTAAAGCTTGAGGAGCAGATGTCACAAGGACTTTGTAACCTTTTTTTCCTAAAATACTCCATATAGGTTCTGCAGTTAATGAAGAACTGTTATAGGCAGTTAATGGATATGAAAGTTTTCTTCCTTTAACAAAAATTTTTGGTGAAACAATTCCGTGGTTTTTAGGTTGCAATCCTGTAAAGAGTGAAGCTAAAGCTATTGGAGTTATTGCAGGATATACACTTTCTAATCTGCCATAAACTCCTTCCTGTGAAAATTTGTATAAAGTATTAAGGTGATAAAGAAAATTATCAACTAAATGAAATGCCATTCCATCTATTACTGCTAGTATTACCTTCAATTGCTCACCTTATTCTCTTAATTTCTTTTCAAGCTCTTCCCTTAACTTTAACGTTTGGATCATGTTAATATGTTGCCTATAAATTTTACCTTTATTATCAAAGCTGAGTGCAAATTCATATATTCCTTTATCGTCCTTAAATTGTCCAAAAACGTCGTATCTATTTTTATATTGTTGAAGAAATTTGATATCCAAAGAATCGTCAACTATATTCGGATCCATTTTTTTCAAAATTTTTAGTAATTCATCCCTTATATCATTCATTGAAACTTCACTTCCCTTTTGATTAAGTCAATTACGCCTTCTATATCATATATTTTACTTTGAAAAATTTTTAGGTCTGGTCTTAGAGACAAAATAGTCTTAGTAGTCATAGGGCCTATACTAACTATTTTATAGCAATTCTTAAGAGAACTCGCTACAGCCTTTGCTATTTCAGAGCTAGTCAGTACTACCACGTCGATCTTACAATTTTCCAGATAATCTTTACTTTTTTCTTGTTCTTCCTTATTGATAATAGTATCATAATCATAAATTTCGTGATATTCAATATTCTGAAGCGAATTCTTTAGATCATTAGAAGCCTTCTTACTTCTTATGGCAGTTAATGATTTTATTCCTTTACTTTTAATGAACTCCGCTAAGTCTAGACTATCATAATTTGGAGGATAAAGAGAATTAATCCCATGAGCCATCAGCTCTTTCGCAGTACTTTTACCTATAGAGAAGATTTGTTTTCCTTTTATTTTATCAAAATCATGAAAGCACTTTACTGCATTAGAACTTGTAAAAGCATAAGCTTCTGTTAAAGGCAAAGAGGGGTAATCAATACAAATAGGACTAAAAATTGGCATATTTATAACTTCCGCAAAATCAACTTTAGGTATATTGCTACCTTCTGGCCTAAGGAATAAGATTCTCATTCTTCATCTCTCCTAAGAGTAACTTTCCTAATTCGTGACCAATATCTTTTGGATTTCCTTTTCTTTCAATTGTCACAGTAATCTTCTTTTTACCATTAGAGAAGCTAGCTATACCTAATAATCTATCATCAATTTGCTCAAAATAGACTCCAAATGGCGAGTGACAACCTC
>QEFD01000068.1 GCA_003086435.1 Acidianus hospitalis | reverse complement strand
GGCATGGTTTTAGGCATAGCCATAGCAGTAATAGGGGCTACTTCGGCTAATTTAAAATGTTGTGCCTAAAATTTTAATTAGATTAAAATCAAAGAAAGCAAATATGGACGACTTGAGAGCAAAGAACGTTATAACTTTTACAGATGTAGGTGAATGCACTAATTGTGGAGTTTACGGTCCTTACGAATTCGTTTTCTGGTCTTCACATACTAGGAGAGTTTACGGCTTTTGTTCGCTAAAATGCTTTAGAGAATGGTTAAGGACTACTAGAGCAATCTATCCCAAAAGATGAAATTTAATATTGAAAAGATTTATTATGACGTTTTAAACGAAGAATTATATGTCAATTCCAAAATTAGTCGTATTAGGAGGTTTTTTGCTATTATTGACCTTGAGCGTTATACCTTCTCTTTCCCTGGGTTCAAGTCCGTTGCCTATAGCAATAAAAAAGGCATCGTTCCAAGGAAATATAGCCGACCCCTACGGATTTATTGAATATAAAGGAAATCTCCTCGAATTATTCTTCAACTTTTCTCTGACAGCATACAACTTAACTTCGCTAACCAATATAACGAACTATTTATCTAATGCTACGTTCAGAATATATACTACCTACGACGGAAAAGTGTTTTACCTCACAAACGAGACAAACATAACTTCTATTTCAACTGCACTATACGAAAACGAAGTGCTAGCTGTTTGGTCTAACAAGTCCTCTGTAGAATATTCACTATTTAACGGTACTGCATGGTCTTCTCCTAGGACTTTAATCACCGGGAACATATTATCCGTAAAGACTAACGGTAGTGAGATCTTGGTTCTATGTAAGATCTTTGATGAATATCACCTCTTAGTTTTTCGCAACTTTAGCCTAGTTGATAACATTTCTTTACCAGTTACAGTAAACTACATAGTTACTTTTAATTCAAAGATAATAATTGTATCAAACGTAAGCATATCTTTCTCTCCCTCATTACATTATTCCATAGGATATTCTATAGGCGAAGTTTATGGCCTTTATATCAATGGAAGCAAGATATTTAAATTAAAAGGATTAGGTTTACCGGTTTATGGCAATTATTCAGAATTTGTACTAGTTAATTTCGATAAATATAACGAAACTATAGTTTCGATATATAATATCTGCGGTAAACAATTATATAACTTAATTTTAAATGAGCCGTTATTAGGAGTCTTCGTACAGAATAATATAGTGTCAATAAGTCATGTATCTACACAAGGGACTACAATATGCATGTACTATCTAATAAATGGAAAGGCTATAGAGTATAACAAAATAGAACTTCCACCCTTATTCAAAGTTTACTCATATTCTGAATCTAATCTAGCAGGCTATATTAACTCTACGTTGATACTAGAGAATATAACAATAACGAGTAACATATCAAAGTCCGGAATATGCCTGAATATTACTTTTACGCCATCACTTATGAAGGTCTATACTCCGTCATTACCTTGTGAACCAGAAGTGCAAATTGAAGAAACCGAATACCCCGGAATGACTGTATTGTTGATTAACTATACTGAACCTAATTATTACTCTCATTATGTATCATGCGTCGAAATTCTAATAAACGGTAAAATAGTTTGTAAGATTTCATCCCCTTCGGCTACAATACCCTTCTATATTTATCAAAACGGAACTTATAATATAACCGTATTAGCAGTAAACTTCCTGGGTAGTGAAAAAACTTGTAAAATAACTACTATTCAAGTCAAACCAAATGTAACTGTTATCCATAAGCCAGAAATAAAGACTACCACGGAGAGTTATCCTGGCTATACGTTACTAAACATAAGCTATGACGCTAGAAATATTCAAGATTTAATTTGTGTTCAATTATTCATCAATGGTAGTTTAGTTAAAAAGTTTACAAGTCCTTCTGGATACTATATTTATAATGTAACGTCTAACGGAACTTATTTAATAACTGTAAAAGCAATTAGTGAACAAGGTTCATCTATTAATTCAACTTTGGAAAGCGTTAAGGTCATGCCATTGATTACTACATCGACAACGACTACAACTAGTAGTACAATGACAAAAACCTCAACTTCGACTACGTCAACAGCTCCCCCAACAAGCAATCTTACCATTTACTTAGGAATAATAGGCTTAATAATAGTAATTGCGTTAGTCTCACTTATTATATTGAGGAAAAGGTAAAGAGATTTTTATTTCAATAATTCCCTAGATTCCTAAAGATTATAGCCAAATTCATTATATTTATTTTTAATCTTACGTTTAATTTTAGTAAGATAGACCGTAAAAGTTTATAACTATTCTTTTACCACCAAAACGGGCTTCTTAGAAATATCCAAAACCTTAGAAGACACACTCTCCATGAACACCTTCTTTAATCCTTTCAATTTTCTCTTACCTAGAATAATCAAATCAAAATCTTCGCTCTCAGCATATTTAGATAAAACGACTGCAGGATCTCCTCTAACAACTTCGTAGTCTATGTTAATTCCGTTCTCTATTGAAATTCTCTTTATTATCTCAGTGTGTTTAATTATCCTTTCTCTATCTCTTAACGTGTCTTCCTTTATATAAGCCTCCAAAATTACTGGCATGTGCTCTATAACTTCCAGTGCCTTAATTGAAGCTCCGTGAAGCTTGGCAAGATTAATTGCTAGATTTAACGCCCTTAAGGATTCCTTAGAACCATCAAATCCTACTAATATTCTCTTGAACATTTGACTCTATAACCACTTCTCATCCTAAGAATTTAAATTTTTCTAAAAAATCTCTTAATCTCCTTATTAAAAAAATATTTTGAATAAATTATACTCCTGCAGTAGCCTCATTAATTTCCTCTAAGCTCTTTCCTATAGTATTAGGCAGTACGAAGATTAATATTATACCCATTATAACCATTGGAATTTGGAATCCTATCCAAGTAGTTACTGCGCCTAGAACAGGAATTATTGAAAGTATAATTGCTGTAGATATTGCAGCACCTAAGTGAGCAACTCCGTCGGAGAAGGCGAAGGATGTTGCTCTGGCATAGGTTGGAACGTTTTCAGTACCGTTCAAGTAATTTAACTGATTACTCCACCCTACACCTATCAAATTAGCTAAAACGAAACCTGTTAACATCATTGTTAAATTAGCCGAAGTAGCCCCTATTACTGCTATGGCTATGCCTAAAACCATGCC
>QEFD01000067.1 GCA_003086435.1 Acidianus hospitalis | reverse complement strand
CCTCTTAAAGAACTTCAGTAGGGGGTATTTGTTTAGGAAAATGCCTAAAGTCCTTTTCTATTTCTTCGGTTCAATGCTCATGGACTTAGTTAAGAGGAGGAAGACTTATTTGTTTAAAGCCAGGGTTAAGGCATTACTTTGGGTTATATCCAAATTACCAGAAATTTACAGAAAGAGGAAGAACGAAATTTTCATTAATGAGGAAGAATTAATCAGAAGGGGTTTAATAGTAAAACACAAATCAAAAAGATAAAAATGTTTATTCTTTTATCTATATTAATTTATCAGAATGTCTTTGTGAGGCGTTATCGCTTCAAGGTATTGTTCAATCAAGCTGATTTTAGGTCTTTATTATCTATGTCCACTCCACAATTTTTTATCATTATAAATATACTCTCTTGTATCATGAAAGTACGACACTTCTTTTTGGGTACTAAATACATTGTATATTTTACTTAGTTTATTTGGTTTAAACTCGTCGTCGTCCTCTAGAAATGCCAAAATTTCACCCTTTGACTCTTCAATTCCTACGCTAACTTGCTCCCCATAGCTAGGAGTATCATATATAATATTTTTATAGCCTAATTTTGCAATATAATCGTCTATGTCTTTATCTTCAAAGTTCTTAACTATAACCACTTCATATAATCCTTTATCTAATAACTGAGTATAAACGCTCCTTATTGCGTTTTTAAGGAACTCTTTTCTATTATAAGCTGATATAATTACGCTAATTAACATTTAGGAGTATAATACATAAGCGGTTAATAAATTTTTTATTACACTATCAATAGATTAATTTATGAAAATTTTGTTCGCATTAATTAGCACGGGACTAGCTGGCGGAGTTAGATACATCTTTGAAGTAGCTAACGGGTTAAAGGATAAAGGTCATGATGTTAAAATAGTAGCTTTAGCCGGAGATCATAGTTGGTTCAAGAATTTAAGGGTAGAAGTTATTTATAAGCCATTAAACTTAAATACGTTTAGTTCGATAGTGTACGCTTTTTACAAGTTTTATAGATACGTTACTCTACGAAGTGCTAAGAGAAACCCTTATGATACTTTTCTTTTAATTTCGTCTAAACTCGGTGTAAGACCGGACATTATTATTGAATTAGCTGAGTTAATCAGAAGCTTTGACTCAGACGTTACTATTGCGACTTATTATTTGACAGCGTTCTCAGTTTGGTTTTCACAAAATAAAAATCCATTTTATTTGATGCAAGACTTTCAAGAACTGGTAGAAGAATATGAAGGAAAGTTAGGGCTTAAACATGTTTTATCACTCGCTAAAGTTACCATTCTCTTTTATAACAGTCTCTTCTTACGCTAAACAACTAATTGTGGAAATAATCCGATAGCGAAAGTAACTATAGCGCATCCCGGAGTTGATTTGAACATTTTTAGACCAAGAAGAATGAATAGCCAAAATCAGAAGAAGAGAGTTATGGTAATATTAAGGGGGGTCTAGGTACAAAGGTGATGAAGTAGTACTGGAAGTCTTAAAGAACGTTAATAAAAAGGTTCCTATTCATGTAGTTTTTGTTGGAGGTAAAAGTCTTGTTAGGCATTATTCAAAGACTATAGGATTAGACTTCGAATACTCAGTATTTTCTAACGTATCAGACGAAGTCCTTGCTGAACTTTATTCGTCATCAGATGTTTTTCTCCATACATCTTATGCTGAAAGTTTCGGTTTACCTCCATTAGAGGCTATGGCTTGCGGAACTCCAGTAGTTATGAGTGATAATAAAGGTTCTAGGGATTACGCTATAGATGGTTTTAATGCGTTAATATCGCAACCTGGCGACGTTAAATCCTTGTCAGATAATTTACTGAAAGTGATTCAAGATGATAAACTGAGGGAGAGAATGATAGAGAATGGACTAGAGACTGCCAAAAAATTTACATGGGCAAAAACAGTAAAGAATTTTGAGAAAGCTTTAAAAGAAATAAATTAAACTATAAAATATTATGATAAAATAGTATTAATTATTGGCTTACTATAGAAATATATAAGCTTCAATTGTTATGGAGTTTATTTTTATAATTTAAAATACATCATTTCTACTTTTTGTTAACAGCTGAGCTAGAAGATTTGATTTAATATTGCACTTGATAAGGGCAAACTATCTTCAAATCACGATATAGCTGTCGTTAGTATAGTTTACGCTATAGTTCCATAACAGTAAACGTATAAGGACTTTGGTAATCCCTTTCTCAAAAAATATTTACTGGTAATTTAAGCTATACTTGTGAAGTCAGCAGTAATAATTACAGTTTACAAGAGGTATAAGTATATTGATGAAGCGTTAAACTCAGTTTTATCTCAAACAGTCAAACCAGATCAGATAATTATAGTAGCTGACAATCCGAAGATGTTGAACAACTCTATAAATGCAACTGTAATTGAGGCAGATTATCCACAATTAGGAAAGAAGATGTTTGAGGCAATTAAGGCTTTGAGAGATGATATTGACATTGTATATTTCCTTGAGGACGATGATATGTTTCATAAAAATAAAATTGAATATATAAATAAAATTTTTGAGAAAAGAAGAGATATAGTAACCGTTCATAACTCGAGGAAATTAATTGACGAGAACGGAAATCAATTAAACTCGACTTCCGATATACCGTTTGAGGTCTTAGTAAATAGAAACAACTTCAGAAAAATAAGTCATCAATATCCTTTAGAGCTAGTAAATGATTCTTCTTATTCTATAAAAAGAGAATTTTTAGAAGAAATTAA
>QEFD01000066.1 GCA_003086435.1 Acidianus hospitalis | reverse complement strand
ACTTAAGGGTGAATGTGTATGATCCCTTAAGAGGGGTGCCCGTGGCGGAATTAGAGGATAAGTTACGCCACGGGTAAACACTCATGAGTATTTTTACTCTGTTCTTACTACCTCTAGAATTAAATAGAAGATTATATATTCTATTATCTTTTATTATATTCTTAAGATTATTATTTACTAAAATATAGAGAAATATAATAATGAAAGAATTTAGTACTAAATAAAAATATTTGAAAAACAAGTAAAAATTGCTTCTACGATTAGTATAATGCGGACTGTACGCTTTTATAGAATAATTACATGCTAAACTTTGCAAGGTTGCTAATAACAAATTAAATGTTAAAAGTATTATAATAATTGCACTAATATTTTTAGATAGCATTAGTTTATGAAATTTTATCGTCTTATTATGTTTATAAATTACTTATTAATAAGGATTTTTCAAGCGTATTTTGAAAAAGCTTATATAAGACATAATTATATTAATTCTTTTAAATTTATAGCATTGTTACTCTTAACTTGTTCTCTATTTGATTGTACTTTTATATTGGCTATCTTGGATTAAAATTCTAGTAGTTCGTTTTTCACAACTTCACTTTAGTACTATATGCCTATACTATATAAATTACATTACATTTTATATAGTAATTTTTAATTTAATAGAGGTAATGTACTCCTCTAGTTGAGTATTGAAACTTTAGATTTAACGGGTTTATTTCTCTTTACTTAGTAGTTTATTTCCTTTTTTATCAAGTAAATTCCATTTTATAAAAAAGCTTATAAGGATAAGTCGGAATATTGACAATTATGAATATAGAAACTCCAATAATAATCCGTCATGTTTGGAAATATTATGGAAAATTCCTGGCAAATGAAGATATTAACATGACTGTAAATAAAGGCGAGTTGGTTGCTTTATTAGGTCCAAACGGTGCAGGAAAGACAACTCTAGTAAAGCAAATTTACGGAGAATTAACTCCCTCTAAAGGAGAAATCTTAGTACTAGGTTCTAAGATAAATAATAAGGTAAAGAAAAGGATAGGAGTAATACCACAGGAGTGCACTCCTTCGGGTAATTTAATCGTAAGAGATAACATTTACTTCATGGCTAAAATAAAAGGTCTTGATAAGGAGAAGGCAAAGAAGAACACGGAAGAACTCCTTGATAAATTGAACTTAAGGCAGTACGAAAAGAAGATGACTAGGGATTTATCTGGAGGACTAAAGAGGAGAGTATTATTAGCTATGGCTTTAGTAAATGATCCCGAGGTTGTAATCCTAGATGAACCAACAACAGGTTTAGATCCAGAAGCTAGAAGGGAAGTATGGGAACTCTTAGCTGAGCTGAAGAAGGAAGGTAAGGCAATGCTGTTGACTACTCACTACCTCGACGAGGCTGAGAGACTTGCTGATAGAATATATTTCCTCAACAGGAGGATCATAATGGAAGGCTCTCCCGCTGAGATCAAGAGCAAATTCACTACTTATTATGAGGTGATAGATTATTCCTCTGGAAAGACGTTTTACGTGAAGGAAGAGGAGGTTTCTAAGTTCTTAAGTGAATTGAAAGGTAAGTTCGAAGTTAGGTTACCTAACTTGGAAGAAATTTACTTAAAGGTGATGGAGAACGCTTAAGGAATTCTTTTACCTAGTTGCCATGGATTTAAAGACAATTAAAGCTTACATACCATCTATATTGTTCTTCTCCCTCTTTTTCCCGTTTGGCTTACTGATAATGTTGGGCTCTGTAGCTTCTGCCGAGTTTTCCACATACGTCGTTGTAGGTACTATCACATTTTACATTTCAGTTAGCTTGATTAATAGCGTAGCTCAGAGCATTGGAGCCGAAAGGGAATACGGTAGGTTTTCCTTAATGATATCCTCCGGGATTCCAGTACAGCTTTATGCATTAGCAATTGCCTTTAGCAACGGGCTACAAACTATCTTAGTCTCTCCAATAATTATTCTAGCCGGAGATCTCTTCCTTAGAATAAAGCCAGACTGCATTCCGTTGCTTGCGATAACTTTAATTCTTTCAATTTTCCTGGGATCTATGATAGGTGAGGCCTTAGCTTTCGCTATAAAGAACTACTACGCTATAAACCAGTACTCTAATATACTCTCATTTACGTTAGCGTTCTTCGCTCCAGTTTACTATCCTCCCTGCTCTGTACCGATGCCCTTTAGATACTTGACGTTCCTTGAGCCAACAACTTACATATCTAGAGCAATCTACTATTCCTATGTGGGAATACCTAAAGAGACATTAATATGGGATTTAGGTATAGTAATCTTTACATTAGTATTAATAATATTGATAAATTACCTACATAAAAGAAGCTAAGAGCCCTTTTTAATTTTATTACACTAGTATTAACTATGGATAAAGAAATGATGCCGTCGTCACTTCTTGCCCATTATAACAAGGAGATGGTAAAAAAGGAGATCTTTGAATTTTCAAAGAATAGGTGGATTGCACTTTACGGTAAAACGATGATAAGGTATAACGGTGAAGAGCCTCTATCCCTATCATCTCCGGAAGAGGTTCCTTCTCTGGTGAAGAGGTTTAACGCAAGGACTATTTACGCTACTGCAGGAAAATATGAGAAAGTGAATAAAGAAAACGTGAGTGGAGACAAAATAGTTGCTTATACCCCTTTCTTTGACATTGACACTAAGATAGATAAATGGGAATACGCAATAAAGGCTGCAGATGTAATTATTTCTGCCCTAGATAAGGAAGGAGTTTCAATGTCCGTTTATTTACTATGGAGCGGTGAGGGAATTCACGTAAGGATAAACGAAAACGCTATACCGAAAGATTACGATCCTTTAACTGCAGCCCATGCAATAGTTCAATATATATTAAGGAAAGTTAAGGACGAAATAAAGAAGCTCTCAGATGAATCAGGAGGAGTACTTAAAATAGACGAGCTAATTGATGCAAAGAGAATATTCACTGCTCCTCTCTCATTCCACAAGGAATTGGATTATGTAGCAGTTTGTTTTTCTCCAGATAAATTGCACGAATTCAATTTAGACTGGGCTAAGCCAGACAGCTTTAAGCATGAAGAAGGAGTCTTCTCAAGGTATGTAGAAGACGAGACAGAAGAGCTGCTTTCTAAAGCTATCCTTGAATATAAGCCAACTCACGAGGGAATAAAGCCAGAAAGAAGAACTACTCCGCAAGGTAAGATAGGTAGGTTTCAAGTAATGGGAATAGTCCAGGCTGCAAGATATTATGTACTTTACGGAGATTTGCCTAAGGCAGAGTCTTTTGGATTAAATAGAGCAATATTTTACGCGTGGGCTAAGTATTACGGTAAGGGTTACACTCCTAAAGTTACCGGACAAAAGTTGCCAGCAGAATTTAGGAAGGATAGAATTTTAGTAACAGTTGCAGGAGAACAAGTTTACCAGAATCCAGAAAACGGGCTTTTCGTAATAGGTGATAAGGAGCAAACTCCAGAAGATTATAATAGAGAAATTAAGGAGAAGATTAACGCCGTAATCCCTTACGATAAGGCTTGGGAAGCAACTGTAAAATACGTTTCTTCGTTTCCTAAAGAGGTTTTGCAAAATCAGAGGGAATTTTATCAGAAAGTATACTTACCAATTCGTGACGCGTTCATAGAAAAAGTTGTAAATAGGAAGAGCGGCCTAGACGCTTTCTTTAAATGATTCGTCATACTCCATTTTTAAATGAATTTGTTTGTCTTTAATCCATAAAGGAGTAATTTATAATCCTTCCCGCTAACGTAAGTAGATACTATAGCACTCATTACTATAGAATAAGGAATAAAATACATGTCGCCAATCTCCTTCATAATTGATATAATTCTTATTGATTTTTTTAAAGCTAAAGGATTTACAGCAGGAGTAACTTCTAAGTTTAACCATCCGTACTTCTTAACTTCCTCCTTAATTTCTTTGAAGTCCACACCATTATCTATTGCCTTCTGAAAATCTCCCTCAACGTCATCTATTAATTCCCTCAATTTAACAAATAAGTGAACCGCGTCTTCTAAGGAAATTCCGCTCTTCTTTAAAGCCCAATTAGCGTATCTAAGGGAGGAGAGTATTATTCTCCTGCTAGTTTCACTTTTTGATTCTATAAATGAAGATAATTCCTTCGACTCCAATTTTCCTAATTCTTTTTCTAGGAATTTCCTTGAAAAAGAAAGCCTGTCTTCATTTAGCTGAGTTACTATAATCTCTTCGGGGTCTATAAGTACCTCACCCATCTTTAAGCCTATTCTAGGTGGAGAATTAGATAGGAAGACGTATGGCCTAAAGAAAGGGAAAAGCTCTTTAGAATCTAAAATCACGTATGTAGTTAACCCCATGTAATCGCTTACTATTTCCTTCCCAGAGGTCACTTTCTTTACAGTCTCATCAAAATTTGGAGTATAAAACCTCCAAACATAGGGGAATACATATTTTGGCTCTTCATTGCTCGAAGGTTTAAAGAACTCCTTTAAGGATAACTTATCTAGAATGAAGTCCTCATATTCTTCCTTTATTTTTTCTGCTTCTTTCTCGTCTTTAAACTTGTTGAGTAGAAAGCTTATAGCGTTTCGAGCGTATGCCTTTCCAGAGACATAATCGTTTAAAACCTTCTGTTGGAAATAAGTAGCATACATTGGAAAATCTTTATTCCTTATCTCGTTCAATTCGTCATAAGCTTCAAATTTTATGCTTTCAATAACCTCTAGGTATTCCTTCTCTTCTGGCTTTTTCTCGTACATAAACGGCAGTAAGAATAGGGAAACTACAAAGTTAGGGTCTGTAAACTCCTTCCTATTGCCTGCGTCAATTAGTATTGAGTTTGGCAGTATTGATTCTAGCATTATGTAAATATGTGAAACAAGGTTTAAAGATGTTCCTCTCTCTTAAACCAAATGAAGAAAAGGATTGTGGCGAAGGAGTAAAGGAAACCAGTAATGAAGAACGGTAAAAATAAATTCCCCTCATTAAAGAAGTAACCTCCTATGCTTGGTCCTATAGCTCTGGGTATCGATTCCATAAAGTTCACTATTCCATTAGCTCTTCCCCTTTCTTCCTCAGGAATTAACCTTAAGAGGAAACTTTCAAATACTGGAGAGGTCATATTCATTAATACATTTCTAACCACGAATATTAATGAAGCTATTAAAAAATCTGGAGACAAGGGCAGTAGAAAGAGGAGAACAATTGCCAAGGAATGAGTATAAACTATGGTTTTAACTCTACCAAGCCTTTCAGCTAATAAAACAGAGCCGTAACTACTAAAAGCTAAAGTTAACTCTGATAATGCGAAAACCGGGCTCATTTCTGGCCCTGTTACCCCGAACTTTAAATAAAACCAAAGAGACATTAACGGAATTACCAATCCTGCTCCTAAACCTATTATTGCCTCTGTTGAGAACTTTGATACGACTTTAATGCTACCTATCTTTAACTTTTTACTGCCTTTGAACTTTTCTGTTATAGGAAGAAGAAGTGATAGCGCTACTAAGTTAATTAGAACATCTAAGAAGAGAATTCCCCTATATTCCAGAAATATTGGTAACAAACTTCCCACAACTGAAAATAAGATAGTAAGGCTTTGCCTTACACCCAGTGCCTTGTCCAAATTACTGGATTTTTCTGCTAATAAAGAAAATAGAAGTCCGCCTGCACCCCAGGTTAATGAGAATATGTAAGCAATTGGAATACCTAGGAAGAGAAAGAAGAAGGATACCGTACTTATCAACCTAGAAATTATAGCAAATTTCTTCCTCCCATAGAGGTCGCCAAGAAATGATAAAATGAGGGAAACGAAAGAACCTACCAAAACCCCCAAGGAAAGTAATTCTCCAATTTCTAATGCAGATAAACCTAAAGAGAGTAGATAAAGTGAAATAATTATAGAATTGCTACCCATTATCAATCCTGACAATGAGGATGAAAGTATAAGCAAGAATTCTTCTTTTCTCACGCGTATCTATTTAGCTAGACCTTTTTATTGTTAATCTCTAAACATGCTTGTATATAAGCAGTTTCTAAAAATCTCTACCTAATGCTTAAATATCTGGTGGAAAAAGTAGAAAATATGGAAAGCATAAAAATAAAGCCAGAAACTAAGAAGAAGCTCACGGAAATTGCCGGAATGCTTGAGAAAAAGACCGGCAAGAGAGTATCTTATGACGACGTTATAAACTATTTAAT
>QEFD01000065.1 GCA_003086435.1 Acidianus hospitalis | reverse complement strand
ATTTATAGGACCCTTTTTAACCTCTTTAGGATCTGCGGCCCTTCTAACTATTGTAGCCCTAACTTTTTCGACTTTACTTAGTTTGTTTAAAGTGCATATAGTTCTAAGTAACGCAGTAGTATTACAGGACACCACTCTTATGTATTTCTTTCCTATAGCTTCATTATAATTACAAAGAGAGGAGAAAGAAACATCTGCAACGTTAGCTTTTTCTCCTCCTTGAAATATCGCATTTTTACCAAATTTTTGATAAAGTTCCTTATATTGAGCACCGACTCCATTAGGAGTAGCATCAACTACAATATCAGCCTCTTTTATCATATCCTCTATATTTCCCGCAACTTTTATCCCTGCCTCATCAAAGGATTTAATTGATTCCTGAGGAACGTAGATATTTATACCCATTTTTTGTGCTACAAATGCCTCATAATTAGGCGAAGTTTTTGCAATGCCTATTAACTTCATATCGGGTTGTAACATAATTGCGTTAGCCACCCTTTTCCCAATAGTTCCATAACCATTTAATGCTACTTTAATCATTTCTTCTTCACCACCTCTTTATAGGAAAGATCTAAAGCCTCGAGCGCAGGTAATCTTTCGCCAGCTAAAAATAAAAGCAATGCACCACCACCAGTTGAAACGTGAACTTTGCTTGAATTTATTTCCGAACTACCGCCAAGCATGCTTATCATATGCCCTCCACCTATTATAAGATAACCTTGGCTTTCTAACGCACTATCAAGTAATTTCTTACTACCTTCCCTAAACCTTTCGTCTTCTATTACTCCCATTGGACCCCTCATCACTATTACCTTTGCATCCTTTATAAATGATGAATAAATACCCACAGTTGTACTCCCTATATCTTTTATTACTCCAGTAACCTTATTACTAGGTTCTTCAGAGACTTTTCCTTCTTCTTTCTCTACCTTAAAGTCTACTGGAATTTCTATTGGGCCGCCAGAGAGAAGGATTTTCCTAGCCCTAGGAATTAAGGATATAAGCCCCTTCTTTTCCAATATCTGCATATTTTCTTTACCTAAATCCAAACCTTTGGCAACCGCAAAAAGTTCCGCGATTAAACCACCGGTTAGAATTCTGTCAGCTAACCTCCTTTTTACTAGATTCTCTATTATTCTTATACTGTCTAGAACCTTACCTCCACCTAAGACAAAAACTTTAGGAAATTCGTCAGCGTTAAAAATCTTTGCCAAGGCCGAGACTTCTTTTTCCATTACCCTGCCGGCTGTGGATTTTAAAACCATTGGAAAGCCTACTATACTAGCCTGACTTCTGTGAGCTGTTGCAAAAGCGTCATTAACATAACCATCAAAAAGAGGGGATAGCCTTTTAACTAAATAGCTTTTAGCATGTTGGATAGGCGGAGCTTCTATAAGCTCTTCAGAAACGAATCTCACGTTATCTAAAAGAATTACTTCACCGCTCTTCATATTTTTTATTCTCTCTCTAGCGTAAGGTCCCATTACGTCTTCCACGAATTCTACGTTCATATCCAAGTATTTGCTCAAAAGCTCAGCGTGCTCTTCAAGCGAAATAAAATCACTATCTCCAGGTCTGCCTTGATGTGAAATTAAAACTAAGGAATTCCCTTTATTTACCAACTCCTTTATAGTTTCATTATAAGCTTTAATACGTGAATCATCAATTAACTTACCGGTCTTTGGGTCTACTGGGGAGTTAATATCAATTCTTACTAAAAGCTTATTACCAAAAAAGCTAATATCATCGAGAGTAGGAATTTCGAGATCGTTTACCTTTATCAGAAGTATTCACCAAGAATAATTCGAAAGCTCAAAATTTATATTTAATTAGTAACTGTTATAAGGAAGAGATAAGGGAAATGCTCTAGATCCTAATCTCACGATTTAGCAAGATGATGATGAATATATATCAAGAAAATTGTTCCAAAGTAAAGGAATCAGTGCATGCTTATTAAAATCTTTAGCTTCAATCTCAACTTCTACAGACCTAATAGAGGATCTAATACTTGTCTTAAAATCTTTAGAAAAGTAAGATAATGAATATTTTATCCCCTCCAGATCTACATAATCACTACAATTAGCTAAAATCCTTGCAGTATTATCATCCTTAAACTCCAGAATAGATTGACAAACTGCATTAGAATTATACTCAAAAATCGACTTAAAAAGATCTTTAGTTGAATAAGGAATTCCCGATGCACTAACTCCTAAAGGAGGTAAAAGCACCTTAACGTCTTCCTTGACATTCTTACTCTTCTTAAGAAGAATATTAAATTTGAAAAACAAGTAATTCATTCCGCAGTATCTTAATTTTACAATATCTATTTGACCTAATGTACCATGTTTTGAAAGAGATTGAGAAAGCTTAGAAGAAAGTAAAGAATCCTTTATAGGAGATCTAGTTGATACCATTGCTTTAATAGTGTAAAAATTCCTAATTTCTGAATCTTCAAGAAACTGTAAAATGTAAAGATCATAATATTTTGCCAATTTGGACACAGTTTTTGAAATTATTGAATATAAAAATCCTAATTTTGAATTTCCAGAAATTATTATCCATTCTCCGAGTTCATCATAGGCGTAATGCTCCTTCTCTTTGTTTCGTTTAAAAATACCAAAGAATGGCAAATCTTTAACCTCAATAAAATATTACCCATACACTTTAAAATGTATAGCCGGGCAGGGATTCGAACCCTGGTCGACGGGGCCAAAGCCCGCCATCACGTCAGAAACCCCTAAAAATTTACGTCAGTCTGTAATGACAGATTCCTCAGTTATCACAAACGACACGAAAGCACGGCGTGATAAGAACGCTGAAAATTTACCAAATGAAGCGGAACTAATTGCGTTCTATAATTATTGCATAAAATCAGCAAGTAGGAAAACTTGCAAAACTTACGTGCAATATTTGAAGAAGAAACTGGACACGAATAATAAGCAGTCAATATTAGCGTGGAAGAAGTACTATAAGTGGAAGGGCGATATAGAGAAGTGGAAAGCGATAAAGACTAAGAAGAGTGGCGTGGACTTAAAGGTACCTTCAGAGGCCGAAATT
>QEFD01000064.1 GCA_003086435.1 Acidianus hospitalis | reverse complement strand
TAGTGTGGACTATGCTCAATTTTTAAGGAAAGGTTTTTATACCGGAAGCTCCCCGTCCTGGAAGGGCGAGAGTTCCCTTCCAGAGGGCTCATCGTTCCCACCATCGATTCGGGTTTACATCTCTCATCTGGTGAGCAGTCGAGTGGCTCAGAGAACCACTCCCATTTGAAAGGGGGACTTTCATTGCCGAGCTCTAGTCCCTTTAAGGAAAAGGAAGATGATGGTTGCTCCTCCCACAGTCCCATTAAGCCCTCAATCGAGCTGGGGAGAAGCGTCGTTAGCGTCACTAAGAGAAATTTTGGCAAAGAAGTATTTAAACTTTCTATAAGGGGGCTATCCATCCCCGCTGGCGAGGCTTTCGCCCCCTTAACTCCTTTCTTTGTAAAGGAGGAGATATCTAGCTACTTCTTACCACTAGTATCGTACCTTTTCCATGTGTGCGACTTTCCGATGTATACCTAAAACTATGAGTGTAATAAATTAGTATTACGATGAGTAATTATGATAGTGGTATATTCTTAGGAAAGATTAAATTCGTTTCCCCGCTTTTTATAATCAATGAGAATAGCATTAGTCCATCATAGTGTTTGCGGTTACGGTGGTATGGAGATTGTTTCTCAAAGGCTTTACTATTACTTGACTAAAAGGGGACACGAGGTAACGTTCTTCTCTACCTCAGCCTGTCAAGGTATGAACGTTAGGCGAGTTAAAGTCCTTAAATTCAACCCGGAAATTCAAATACCTCTAGATAAGGTAAATGGAGATTACGAAGTAGTTCACGCACTCTCCTCATTGAGCTATTTTAATATATCAGTATCCTCAATGCTTAAAGGGAAAAAAGTAGTGAGTTTTCTATCCGTAAAGACTTTGCGCACTCATCCAAATTTATTTTACAGACTGGTTGGTTCTATTTACGAGGACTATATAATAAAAAAGGGATTAAAGTTGGCTAACGCGGTAACGGTGAAAAACTTGGGCGATAAAATTAAGCTGGAGAAGTTTAATGCAAACCCTTTCCTAATCCCCGATGGGCTAGATGACGTATATTTTAAGCCTTTAAATGAGGATTTTAGACAAGAGGTGTTAAAGCGTTTTAATCTGGAAGAAGGTGAGTTTGCACTTTACGTGGGTAGGATTCATAAGTTGAAGGGCGTTGATGTGTTCATTAAGGCTATACAGTTGTCTAATTTTAAGGGTGTAATAGTTGGTAGCGGGGGTGAAGTCGTGGGTAATAATGTTGTTTATGCGGGTTCTCTTGATGAACAAAGTAAGATTGCTTTAATAGACTCGTCGTGTTGTGTAGTTATTCCAAGCCTTTCGGATTACGTTGAGGCCTTTTCTATAGTAGCTTCTGAAGCCTGGGCAAGAGGGAAACCAGTCATCGCTTCTTCCGTAGGTGCTTTGAAGTATAGGGTTAAAGAGGGGGTTAACGGTTTTCTTTTTAAACCTGGCGATTATAAGGCTTTAGCGGGTATCTTGTCAAAGGCTAAAGGTTTTAAGGTTAAGGAGATACCGGAGGATGTTCTGCCGTGGGAAAAGGTTGTGGACATGTATGAGAATGTATATAAGAAGACCTTGGAAAATAGCGAAATGCGAGGTTAACTCAGAAAAGCTCCGTCTTATAAGCTAGGAAGTTTTAGGTTATTGGCGATATAATATATTATTTAAGCCTATACTGTAAATGAAACATTTCTAATTCTCGACTTATTTTTGTTAAATACCAATATTCGAAGTCAATATTTTGTACGGATCTCAGTACTTATCTAGGCAGGGAAGAGGTCAAAATAGAGTTGTCATTGAATCTAATATTTATAACCCCCTTGTATAATATTCTCCTATGAAGACTTTAGGAATAGTCCTTATTGCTCTTTCCCTTCTCGTGGTTGCTCTTTACGCTTACGGTCTTTTCTTCTCCCCTTACAGTGAAATCTTCTTAAAAATAGCAGTTTTCGCAATAATAACCGTAGTTTTCGGCATAGTTGGTTGGATAGGCTATTCAATGGTTAAAGCTCCTAAACCGAAGGACTTAAAGGATTTAGAGAAAGAAATTGAGGAGGTCGTAAAGGGGAAGAAAAGTGAAGGGTAAGTGGGCTACGTTTATCCCTACTTTTGTAGCCCTAATGCTGAGGCTTTATCCATACTTATATACCCGTGAACCTTTCACTACAATAAGCTGGGATAACTTATACTTATCTAACATGTTATTAAGCGGTAAGGTTCCGCTTTCAAGCTTACTCATAATTCACCCAACTTTAGGTAGTGAGTTCTTTTCAGCAATATTTTCAAAAGTCACGTCCATTTATCCAATATCCTTTGAGCCGTTAATAATACCTGCCGTAGGGTCTATTTCGGTTTTAATAATATACTTAATGGTTAGGGATTTCGGGGTCAAAGTTGCATTCCTTTCTTCAACTTTTTTAGCCTTATTTTTCGGTGAGGCTTTGATAGATGCTTCAGTTAAGAACGGAGTTTACGGTGAACCGCTCTTCTTGTTAGCTATATGGTTAATGATGAGAAGAAAGAGCGGGTTAAAGGAGTACTTCTTGTTGTTTCTCATCTCCTTATCCCTTATTCCAGTATATTTCTATTTTACGGGTTTCTTATTTCTTATAGCACTGTTTTTTACGCTCTATGACAGGGACTGGAAGAAATTTATAAGTGTCTCTTTACCTCTATTAATACTCTTCCCTCACCTCTCAACAATAATTAGGCCTATTTACCTACTAGCCTTAGGTGTGTATATAGCCTTTTACTTTTTAACAATATTCTTACTAAAGTTTTACGTTAAAGGCTATGTGATATCCGGCTTGATTGTGGTTCTTGTTATACTCTCCTTATTCGTTAAGTTACCCTATGCCACGGTTTTCCCTCTTTACTTCTTACCTTTTGCAGTACCTTACATAGTAGGATTTTATTACATTAATGAGAAGAAGTTAACTTACGTTAACTTATTCCTTTCATCCCTTCTAGTGGTCTTGCTCTTTTCAGTTTTAATTAAGACTTCTTTGAGTTTTTACATTGCATACAGAGTAATGGACTATATATCAATTCCCTTAGCAATGCTTTTCGGTTTAGGTGGGGTAAGAACAAAATTAATCCCTTTCATTTTATTAATTCTGGCTACCTCTAACTTTTTTGCAATTTTCGCAACAGTTAACCTGCAGTTGCCCTACACTGGAGGAACAACGGAGGTTTATACACAACCTGAGTTCTTTGCAGTAAGTTTTATTTCATGTAATAACGTCTTAGCTGAGGTTTCTACGTGCGTTAAGTTCCAGTTCTTATTCCAATATTTCGGTCAATCTGTTGATCGTTATTCAGCATACTGTTACTTGGTAGGAAAAGCTCCTCCACCGACTCTCTTTTTGCTTACTCCTTCTCTTAGTCAAGGATATGTTCTAAATTATAACGAGAATTTGCCTAACCCAGTACCGGCAAATTACGAAGAGAAGTTGAATAACGTTAGTCTTATATTTAATGATGGGGCAGTGCAGTTATACATGGGATAAAATATATAAATGAGGAATGAAATAAGACTCGCTGTGAAATTTATAATCCTTGCGCTACTCTTAATCTCCGCGGCTTTCTCTACGGTATCTTTTACTACATCTAATTCTCAATTAATTACTCAAATTCAAGAGCTTTACTTACAACTAGAGAAGATAAGTGAATCGGGAGTTAATGTAAACCCTCAAATTCAAGAGCTTAATGAAGCCTTACAATTGTTGCAGAATTGCTCAAATCCGAAGGAAGCTGAAAAGTTAATTCAACAAGTTAATTCCTCAATACCGCAACTCGAGAGTGAGGCAAGCACACTTTGCCTTGAACACCAAATCATTAAGTATTCTACAATTACGGCTTTAATAGTCTTAGGTTTTCTAACTTATTATTTCGGTCCTAGGTTTTTGTGGAAGGCATGGATAAAGATGAGGAGTAGGTGGGTGGTTAAATGATAGAGGACGAAGTGCTGGGAGTTATAATGGCTATAATTGTGGTTGCTGCCGTAGTTGCTGTGACGTTAGCCTTCTTTAACCCAGGTAATAATTATACTGCAATAGGTCTCCTGGGAATTAATGGTAAAATAGGGGATTACCCCAGCCATCTAGTAGTTAACCAGTCTGTAACCCTTTACCTCTTCATTTATAATCATGAAGGTAAGGCTATGTATTACATAATTTACGAAAAGTTGGGTAACTATACTACTGTTCTTAACTCGACTTACCCTGGCTATAATTTGCCAGTGTTAAACGTTTATCAAGTTATAGTGGGGAACGACGAGAACGCTACTTTGCCGGTGGTTATTAAAATCCCTTACCCGGTCATTGACGGTAAGGTGTTTTTCATATTGTATTATTATAACGGTTCGGAGGTGTATTCTGGGGAATGGTTACAGCTAATCTTGAACGTGACAGAATAAGGAGTGCTGTAATAAAATACAAAGGTTTGACCTTAGGCGAGATCGTGGAAAGGGTGAGTAAGGAATTGAACGTTAAGGACTACGAGATTGCTAAAGTAATTTATAAAATGGTTGAGGACGGTGAAATAAGGCTTGTAGATCCTAATGAGGGTTTTCTAAACTTTTTGCTTTATCATTCTATTTGGTTCTTCTTAGTCTTAGCGATAATCTTCGGGACTATAATTTCCGTGCTTCTTAACTTCCTACCTTTACGTTACTTTTTCGGAATAATCTTCGTAATGTATTTGCCCGGCGCAACTTTAACTGAACTCGTTTACCCAAAGAAGGAAGATTTATCGCAATTGGGTAGGTTAGCAATGGGGATAGGACTTTCCTTAGCACTAGATCCAATTGTGGGTTTATTCCTTAATTACGGCCCTGGAATCTTCGTTAACACTTCTTTAGTTTCCCTCACTTTACTTACCTTAGCTTTTTCCCTAGGAGCATTGTTTAGAAAGTATTCTAACTATAGATTGTTAAAGGAGGTGGAAAAGGTTGAGAAGTGAATTAGGAATATCTTTAGGCATTTTCGGCACATTACTTTCTCTATCTTCCTTTTTCATTTTAAGAGATAATACACTCACTGCCCTAGGAATAGGGATTGTAATAATAGGTTTGACTTTAATCTCTATTAGAGATGAGGGAGATATCTCTATGATTATTGAAGGTGGCTTAGCTAATTTGGAACTTTTACTTGAGGATTTAGATGTTTCCCAAAAGGGATATTATTTCCCTAATGGTAATAAGGTAAATGTTTATATTGCTCTGAACGGTAAATTATTATTTCCGGAACCTCAGGGGATTATAACAACTCAAGACGGTTCATCGGTTTTAATCCTCCACCCTCCTATTTACGTTATCAAGGATTTAAACAAGAGTTTAGACTCGCTAATAAGTGAATACGTGATTGAGAGGAGTTTGGCTGAAGATGTTAAGGTTGTTAAGAACGGTAACGTTTACGCGCTGGAGGTAAAGGGCAGTAAGGTGTATACTCCCGGTAGGGTTAAGTTAGTAATGGGAAGCTGCGTATCGAGTATTGTCGCATCAATTATAGCCTTAAAGGAAGGGAAACCATGCATTATTAAGGAAGAAAAGGGTGACGATAAGAGATTCACTGCATTGATCGAGGTGTTACCTTGAGTAAGCTATTTCCATTGTATTTGGCAATAGCTTTTACTTTATCTACAGTGGTAATTTCCCTATATAATCAGCCTATAGACGCTTATTTCATGACTTATGTCTTTATATTTCTAGTGCTTTACGCTGTTTATAGACCTACATTTAAATCTAATTATCTTCTATATGGTTTAATAATTGGAGCAATATTAATAATTATGTTGATCACCATCTCTTATATACCTGCTCGTAATCTCTTATAACCATGAGAAAAGATGCTTTACTTAGTTTATCAATGCTTTTAATTATTCTATCGTTAGCCGTGATTACTGTTTACCAACAGCCCGTTGCAGTTAAGGAAATTCACTTACCTAATGTAGTTGTAAGGCAAATTAACCAAATAGTCTCAACTTACTACCAGTACGTGATAAATAATATATCAGTAGAGAACTTCACTTTAGCCTTACAGATGGTATCTAAGGCACCAAGCCAATATTCGGAGCTAAATTCAAATTTATCCGCCTTGATATTCTACCTTCAATCTCTATTAAATTCTACTTCTCTTAGCTTAAAGGAATACTATTTGTTAAAGACTAATGAAAGTTTAAGTCAATTGAAAAATTTGGTAGGATTTTACTCGCTTAATGTAACGCTTACCCCAATTTATTCCCTTTTAAACAAGATATACGTAGGAATATTACAACAAGAAAGTGAACTTATAAAGACTGAGATCCAACTAAGTGTCACCAACTCTACAGTTCCTGGAGGTAATATTACTATTACGGGGAAGTTGCTCACTTATAACGGAACACCGCTACCTTTTTACACAGTTTATATAACTCTTTTAAACAAACAATACTCCGTAATAACAAATAGTATAGGTAGTTTCGAGTTAAACTTGACTTTACCTCAAATTTACGTTAGGGAGATAGAGGTTACTGCTTATTTTTTACCAACAAATGTCTATGCCGGTTCCTTAACTACAGCAAAAGTGTTTCTAAACTATTATCAGCCGGAAATCCAAGCAAGCCTTAATCAAACACGAGGATTTGAGGGAGAGAAGTTAACTCTTAATTTTGAGTTAAAGACAATTAGCACAGATAATACTATAGTAATTTCAATTTTTAACTCCAGTTACACGATAACAGATGTTGAGCCGAACGTAACATATTCTACTATAGTTACTTTGCCTAACATCACGGGTCCACAGAATATTACCGTAACTTCCTTACCGCAAGGCAATATTGCGCCAGCGTCTGTTAAACTCACAGTTAACGTAACTTATTTTTCGGCAAATATATCCTTTAAAAGTCCTTGCTTTGTTATAGCTGGATTACCTGCTAATATACATGGATGCACTACGCCCAAGTTTAACGGCGAGGTATTAGTTATGATCGGAAATAATAAGTATTATACTCATGTTACTGACGGTCAATTTTCAGTAAGTGTTGTAATTCCTCCTACTCTCAATTTGGGTAATACTCCAATATCAGTTTCAGCCCTACCTCCCTATTCTGGTACTACTGTAAAGAGCGTCTTCGTAATTAATGTCTTAGATTTCGTTCCTTTGGGAGTTGTAGGGTATCTAGCTTATTACGCCTTGAGTAGTAGGACTGTTGAGGTTAAGAGGGAAGAGAAGAAAAAGGAAGAAGTAGGTGAAAGGAAGAAGTTTATCTTTACGGATCCAATAGCCTTAGCCTATTATCAAGCCTTAACAGCTATTGAGAAAATTACCAATGAGGAGATGAGGGACTATTATACCGTGAGGGAGTACTTAAACCTAGTAAGAGGTAAGATAGATGAGAATAAGTATAACGCATTTTCGAGACTAACCTTCTTATTCGAGTTAAGGGTATACGGTAATTATGCATTAGACTTAGCTGAAGTTAACGAGTTACTGAAGGTGATAATGTCATGAAATTGATTTTAATTTCCTCCTTGCTTTCAATTCTAGTAGTTTTGACAATAATTTACGTTACTCCATCTACGACTCCTTTTTCCGTATTCTCTAATTCACCTCTAGGTTTATCTAGTATCGAGAAGTACTTCACTCCCTCAAATAACGTCGTTATTATAGTTCAGCCTCAGCAAAACGTTACCCAACTCGTTAAAAAGATTCTTATAAATAACGGCACAGTAATATTGGTAGGCGATAATTCTGTAATTAATAATACGCTAAAGAAGTTCGGTGCTTATATAGGCAGTTGTATTATAAGAGACAATGTTTTCAATGCAGGTAATGATTCCGAAATTGAGGTGTTTTATAAGGGTAATTTAGCAGTATTTTTTGACTCCCATCCTATATATAATGTTACTCCATTAGTGGAGAGTAGTCCTTATTCCTATACTATTACTCAAAAAGGGCCATTTACTGTAGTTGGAATGATAAAGGTTCATAATATGGGGAGGATAGTCGTTATTTCTTCTCCTTACGTTTTGACTAATTATTATATTAAAGAGAATCTGAATTTCCTTTACGCTATTATAGGTAAATCAGCTTATATTTACCCTAATGTTTTCTCACCGTTAGATTATGTAAAGGCTTTGTTAAATCAACTCTCCGACTATTCATACATCGTTTTGCTTTTGTCCCTTGCAATATTTAGGCTAAAATTTAAAAGGAAAAATGAGCAGTCAAAAACTATGCTCAAAAGACTTCTATCCCTTCATCCTGATTGGGATGAAAACGTACTGAGGAGGATTTATGATGATAGAGGTGAAGAATGATTATATTAAGAGAATTCTTGATGGTCTAGACTCCCTTATAATAGGGCAAGAGGAACTTAAAACTGTTTTAATTTTATCACTCTTAACAGAGGGTAATTTACTTATAGAAGGTCCAGTAGGTGTAGGTAAGACAGTTACAGCTAAAGTTTTCTCCATGCTAATAGGTGGAGAGTTCAAGAGAATTCAGATGACTTCAGACCTTTTACCCTCAGATATATTGGGTACCCCGTTCTATAATATTAAGGATGGGAGCTGGAGCATTAAGAAAGGTCCAATATTCGCTAACGTAGTTTTCATAGACGAGTTAAATAGAGCACCAGCTAGGACTCAGTCAGCGTTATTACAAGCCATGCAAGAAAAGGAAGTTACTATAGAGAATACTATCTTTAAATTACCTTCGCCTTTCATGGTAATTGCAACTCAAGTACCATATCCAGAGGGAACTTATACTTTACCTTACGTTGAAATAGATAGATTTTCATACGGTATCGAAGTCGATTTACCTAGTAAAGAGGATGAAATTAGGATTTTAGATATTTCCTACCTCACTGACAATCCAGACGTTAAACCAGTCATTACACCAGAAAAGGCTTTAGAATTAACTAAGGTTGTTAAAGAAGTAAAAGTAAGCGATGAGGTTAAAGAGTACATAGTCTCCTTAATAAGTAGTTTAAGAGAAGATAAGGACTTAATGTACAAACTATCTGTTAGGGCTTCAATATCGCTATATAGAGCGAGTAAGGCTATTGCCTTTTTAGACAGTAGGAATTTTGTAATACCGGACGATGTAAAATTCGTATTCCCTTATGTAGTATATCACAGGATAGTTCTTAAGCCAGAATCAGCTATTGAAAAGAACAAAAAAGAGAAAATTAAGGCTATCTTAGAGAGCGTTAAGGTGCCAAAATGATAACTGACAAGGGTTTCAAATTCCTCATTATCTTAATAATTTCTTCTTTCCTTTCCGTGTTAACTCCCACAATAACTTTAGTAGCAATTACTTTAATCTCCATTTTGCTCCTCGATTATTTATCGCTTGTAAGGAAGAAGGTTTTAAATTTGAAGTTTAAGGCCGAAGTTATTGCTGGAGAAAGGTTAAGTTTTGATTTACCTCCATTAGGAGAATTCGTTAATCAAAAATTTGTAAAATTTGAGAATAAGGGGAGTAAGGTTGAGGCTATTATTGACACTAGGTTTTTTGGAAAGTACGTTCTGAAGCCTAAGGTAGTGCTTAAGTCCTTCTTAGGCCTCTTTTCAGTAGTTAAAGATAGTGGTATTGAAATAGATTTGACTATTTACCCCAGGTTTTTGAGGGAGGTCATATTAGCCCTTGGCGAACTTTACGGCATCGGAGGATTGGGTTATTATAAACTTTCGCCGAGGGGGTTAGAATATGTGGAAAGCAGAGAATATATAGAAGGAGATCCACTAAATAGGATTGACTTTAATGCAACAGCTAAGACTGGGACTTTACATATTAAATACTTCCTCGACGAGGGTAGCCTGGGAGAAGCTATAATATTTGACATAAGATCTCCAGGAAGGTATACTGCGGACTATTTAGCGAGCAAGTTCTTATCAGCTATATTAAATTCCGATAGATCTATAGTACTAATTACTGACGGAGTTAAGACTTACCGCTATGAGGGTAATAGAGATTATATACTTAAAATAGCGCTTTACTGGGTTTTTAGAATAGCCTTAGATAAAGGTGAGGAAATATATGAGATAGTACCCCCTAAAATTGTGAGCGAGCTGGAGAAGGTACTTAAAGTAAATAGGGGTAATGGGACTACTGAAAGCCCATATAAGCTTTCTTATGAGATGAGAGAAGTTATTGTTATTGCTCATCCGTTATATGATACTGTAAAACTCCTTAGGTTTTTAGCAGATGCCAAAAGTAGGGGAATTAAGGTGAAAGTTATTTACCCAGAATCGCCTTGGCTTGACTCTGAGGATTTAGAGAGGGCTTATATCGAATATCAGTCCTTCCGTAAGGTTACCAAAGTAATTGAAGATTTAGTAGAGGGATAATAGAGTTAGAGCACTAATGATTAAGGAATTTTCTTATTACTTGCTTAATGCTTATTAACTTTAAATTAAAATAATTTATAACATCTAGCTAAACGTTTATTGACACTACTATATAACCCTTATTAATTATTAACTTGAGGAGAATCTTGTAAAGTGTTAAAGGAATTTAAGCTCTATTTCTTCTTATTTGCTCAGCTTTCTCATCATTAATTTGTACATAATATAATTCAATGCCTTTATGAAGTCCAATTTCTTATCTCTACAGTGCCAAAGTATCTTGTTAAAATACATAGTGCTATATAATTTTCACTAATATGATTAACACAGACATGTAGATACTTTTTGTGATCTAATATTGTGAAGATCTTAGGATTTAAAAAGGATCTTATAAAAGGGGTTTGGGCTTCATTGAATTTTCATGAATTTGTATCCAATCCTCAGCCCTTG
>QEFD01000063.1 GCA_003086435.1 Acidianus hospitalis | reverse complement strand
TTGGTATTTTAGGCAAAACTACCATTTCCCTAAGTTTTACGTCTCCTTTTTTCATGTCAACATCTTTGAAAGTTACTATTAAGTCTACGCTTTGAGTGAATTTTCTTTTAGGATTATTTTTCTCGGATAATGCCTCTTTTAATCCTTCTATTAGATTATCTTTTGGAACTATCATGACTATTACGCCTTATTCCACTTTTCCTCATATTTTGAAAAAAGTTCGTCATATTTTCCTTCGTCTATCTCATTTATAAGCTCTTTTGGATCCTTTTTATCTACTGTTAAGCCAATCTGCCTAGCAGTTCCTAGTATTGACTTTACTGCAGCCTTAAGAGTTTTTGCAGTAAGGGATGGTTTCTTTGTTATAGCAACATCTATAATATCCTCTAAGCTAACGTTTCCAATTTTTTTATGCGCGGGATCTCCAGAAGGTGCTTCAGCGCCTGCTTTTTTAAGTAATAGAGAAGAAGTTGTGGGTATACCTACCGATATTTCAAATTCCTTTGTATCTAGGTCAACATCTATTGTCACCGGTACTGTCATTCCCTTAAACTGTGCAGTAGCTTCGTTTATCTTTTTAACTACCTCACCTACGTTTAATTTTAATTGAGATAACGTTGGTCCTAAAGGCGGTCCAGGTTTTACATTACCACCTTCTACTACTATTTTTATGGTTTTCTTAGGCATGAATTCATCACCTTAAGTTTTTTTCACGGGTTTAACTTGATCTACGGGTATAGTTACTTGTAATGGGAAAGCGGATTCTAAAATATTTAACACTACCTCTCCCTTTCCTTCAGTAACTTTTACAACCTGAGCTTGCATTCCTCTAAAGGGGCCAGAAACTACTTCTACTAGGTCTCCTTCCTTTATTGTTGGGCCAGTAACTTTCTTAGACACCATCTTTATTATATCGTCTTTAGGTACTAGTCCTTGAGCTATTCCTCTAACGTGCCTTATGCCAGCAATTAGTAACTTAACTACATGAGGTCCAGAAGCCTCAACTATTACATAACCTTTAAGACCAGGAGGTACAATTATTGAATATATTTCTGGAATATTATTAGTTTTAGCTCTCTCCTCAAGCATAAGCCCTACGCTAACTTCTTGTCCTCCAGTAACTTTAACTGCATAATAGTTTCTAATCTTCGATTCCATTAACTCACCTCAGATTATAAATGCCAAGACTAATTGTATCAAGTAAGCTAAAAGTCCTATGAAAGCCATTACTATAAGTGTTACCTTTAGGTACATGCTGAAGGTGTCTTTATCTGGCTTTTTAGCAACAGTTATTATTCTTTTCCAATCATCTGGCAATTTCTTTATTCTTTCTAGTAGATTCATACACTCATATTTTAGGACTGAGTAAATTAACTTTAACTAAAAATTCTCTCGGTAAACCAATCTACACTAAAAGGAATTAAATCGTCGTAGTTCTGTCCGGTTCCTAGGAAGATTACTGGTTTTTTCAATTCATACGCTAAAGATAAAACAACTCCACCCTTTGCATCAGCGTCAACTTTCGTCAATATTACACCGTCATAATCTACAACGTTCTCAAAATACTTTGCTTGCTCTAATGCATCATTACCTGCTAATGCATCTATTACTAATAACTTTAAGTTGGGTTTTGAGATTCTTACTATTCTTTTCAATTCTTCAGTTAAATCCTTGTCAACATGCATTCTACCTGCAGTGTCAATAAGGACTACGTCTATTCCTCTACTTTTCGCTGCCTGAATTGCGTCAAAGGCTACAGATGCAGGATCTCCACCATATTTGCCTTTAACTAGTGGTATTTCTAATTTTTGACAATGTATTGCAAGTTGTTCTTGAGCTGCAGCTCTAAAAGTATCGGAAGCGGAAACTATTACTTTAAGTCCAGCTTTTTTTAACATATATGCAACTTTTGCAATAGTTGTAGTTTTACCTACTCCGTTAACTCCGAAGAACATTATGACGTACGGTTTGGGGGATTTTTTAATTTCATCTATTAAATTCCTTTCAAACTTGTTTTTCTCTAAAATTTCTGTTATAGAATTTTTTAATGATTTTTTTACTAATTCATCTAAATCTTCACTTCTGTTTACTTTTTTACCTATTAACGATGATTTAAGGTCCTCTAGGATTTTATCAGTAACCTCCAGACTAACATCACTTTCTAATAATTCTGTTCTAAGCTCTTCAATAATGTCGTCAATGTCGTCCTCCTTTATTTCCCTATATCTAAAGATATTGAAGATATTTAGTTTACTTCCTATGCTCCCTTTTTCCTTAGTAGGTTCTTCCTTTTTTTCCTCCACTTCGTTCTTTTTTTCTTCTACTCTATTTTGCTCATTTTGTTCAATCTGCGAAGAAGGTTTTTGGGCTTCTTGTGTTACAGGCTGTGTTGTAGAATTCGATAAAGTCTGTTGTGGTTCTTCAGATTTTTCCTCTCCTTTTTGTCTAAGTTTTTCTGTAAAGGAAGAAAAAGCCTTTTTTAACTTTTCGAAACAAATTATTCACCTTTTTGTTGGGCTTGTGCTTGAATCTGATTTAATATATCTACTATCTGGTCATACGCCGCTTTACTCTCTGCAAGTTTTTTATCTAACCCTGTTGATGCTTCTTTTAGCTCGTTTTCCCTGTCATCTAAAATTTTTAATGCTGTGTCCATATCAACCTCTACATAATATGATAAGCCTAAATAAACTAGAACTTTTTGAGGCGGTTGATTATTAATCTTAAACATGAGGTATCCTTTCTTATCTGACGATACTAACATCTCTTGTTGTGTTTTTAGTTCTTGTATAGAAGCTTTAGCGGCTTCAATTGAAGCTACAGAGTCTAATAGTTCAGCTCTAGCTGCCGAGAGATCATCTATTTGTTTCTTTAAGAGTTGAGCTTGTGCTAATAAGTCGTCCAAAGATATTACTACTTTATTCTCTTGCTGATCGGACATGATTTATCACATTAAAATAATCTTGTCTAGCTTAGCAATATCTTTTATTCTCCTATCTGGAACTTCGTCCAACGGAATTTCCTTAATTTCTTCAATTTTGATGTTATGTCTCTTTATTTTATTTTTACTGCCAAAGTATGCATAAATATACTCTGTAGCTTGTTTTTCATTTAATGCTCTAACAAATTTTATAAATTTTTGTCTTGTTGGGAATCTACTTTCATTAAATAGTGCAGTGCCTTTTACCATGTAAACTTTAATCTCCTCCATCTCATTCACCTAAAGCTTTCTGAATTCTTAAAATCTCTGGTCCAGTAGTAGATGAACCAACTAATATTCCTTTATCATTTGCCACTAGGCCGCTTCTAACAAATGCGCTACCGAAATTTACCGTGCCTATATCTATGTTAATTTTGAATAGTTTAGATAGTTCCTTTATTTCATCGTCAGTGGCATCTATGTGTACAATTCCACCTTTATCTGTAACAACTCCTACTGACCCTACAACAGATACATGTGCAATTCTACCTTTTTTAATTTCGTCAACTTGTAATGCTTCTTTAATTTGCTTGACTTCTGCGTCTGAAAATTCCGGATAAACTAATGCAGCGTTATCGTTTGTCAATATTACATTTCCAAGTGCAGTGGTCTTCAAGTTTAATACTTCTACTCTTATGTCCTTAGCAAGTTCTTTTACAATTTTTAATTCGTCGTCTCTAATATTTTTAGGAAGAAGAAGTGCTTTATTATTACCTGTCATAAAAATTCCTATTAAGAAACTATCTGCTATTGTAGTTTCTATAATTTCTGTACCTAAATTTTCTTGGATAAGCTTTTTAGTTTCATTATCTAGATTTTTTGGAACAAAAGTATATTTATCGTTAGAAAATATGTATACTCCTATATTATCGGTTCCAAATATACTTAATCTCTGTATATTCATTCACTCTTAATTGCAAGCTTCACTAAATATGTTTTTTCATCTAATTTGCTTACTACTACTCTTATTCTGCTTCTTATCTTGTCATATCCGTTACTAGATAATGACTTTACTACTAATGGGTCTATCACTACTCTATCTGCTCCAAAATGTCTGATTATTTTACTTCTAATTTCCTTTAATGCTCTCCCTAGCCTGTTAGTCCTCTTACCGGTAGCTATCTTTCTTAAGTTAATTACCATTTCAAAATTATCCTTCTCTTTCATGCTTTTACACCTTTAGACTATTCCTTCTCCAGTTTCTTCTAAGAGGATTTATTCTTACTTTTCCATTAGTTTTTAATATAACCCATGCTGGGATAGCTGAGTTTGATTTTAGAGCCTTGGCTAATCTTAATTTTTTAGCTAAGGGTTTAGTTGTGCTCATTTCCAACCCCTTTCTCTAATTTGAATCTTATAATCTCTTTTATTTTGTTCTGCTACTTGGGCTAAGATTTCCTTTAGTTCATCGTCAGTTATAGGAACCCTAATTCTTCCTGCTTGTGCAAGTGCTATCAATTGGTTTTCTAAAGATTCCGCTAGTTCTGGCTTTACTAACTTTACATTATTTAGTCTTTGCCTTGCTTCTGGTGTTAAAATAACTCTAAGTAAAGCCTCTTTTTGTTTCTCATATTCTTCTCTTTTTCTTCTTTCTTCTAATGCTCTTCTACTTTCTTCTTCAGCTCTTCTGGCTAGTAAATTTTGTAACTCAGGATCATATTCATCTTCTGACATAGAACATCACTATTCTAAGTATTTTTTCAAAGAAGGATTATTTTCTACCAAGCCTTTAAAGATTTCGTATGATAATTTATCTAATAATGATCTTCCCTTTGGTGAAAGACTTCTACCATTTTTAGTTTTAATTACTAGACCAGCCTTTTCTAACTGTTGAAATATTAATCTATTAGCATGACCAGGAGCTTTTACAGTGTGGGGGGGGCTTAGTTCCTCTTCTTTTTAGTCCGCTATATATTGTTCTTGAAGTGCTAATTCCAAAAGCTTCTTTATACAATTTCCTAAGTAAAGACGCAGCTCTAACATACCACCAGTTTTCTAAATCGTCTGGAACTCTTTCCTTGTAGCTTGCAGTCTTTGCAAAAAATGCCCACTCTGGAGGCTGTACTTCTTTGACGTTTTCTTTTATATAGTTTGCTAACTTATCTATTAGCAAATTTGGAGGTACCATATCAGCTGTAATCATGTCTATTTCACTGCTATCTTTAAGGTTTAAAAATTAACTTTAGATTAGAGATAACTATGAAGTTCTATACAGCAACAGAGGACGAAATTTTGAGCGGTAAGATAACCGATATTTATTTTGATAGAACTATAAAAACACTAGAACATCTAGGCATAAATAACGTGGAAGTGAGAATGGAATTTCATTCTTATGGACTTCCTAAAGGGTATAGTTGGGCAGTATTTACAGGATTAGAAGAAGCCCTTAAGTTACTTGAAGGAAAACCAGTTACAGTATATGCTATGCCAGAAGGAACATTATTTAAAGAAATAGAGCCAGTAATGATAATTGAAGGAAACTATCTTGATTTCGGAGTATACGAGACAGCTTTATTGGGAATACTAAGACATGAAAGTAGTATTGCAACAAAAGCTGCAAGAATAAAGAAACTTGCTCAAGATAAGACTGTATTATTTTTTGGGCTTAGAGCTCTTCATCCAGCAATAGCTCCTATGGCCGATAGAGCTGCTTATATAGGCGGTTCTGATGGGATTTCTGGAGCATTCGATAAGGACATTTTCGACATAGAGCCTTCTGGAACTATGCCACATGCATTAATGCTTTCAATAGGAGATAACGAGAAGGCTTGGAAAGCGTTTGATGAAGCAATGGACGAAAAAGTACCAAGAATAGCGTTAGTAGACACTTTCGAAGACGAAAGGACTGAGGCTTTAAAAGCTGCTAAGTTACTGGGTAAAAGACTAGCAGGCGTTAGGCTAGATACTCCTTCAAGTAGACGTGGGAATTTCAGAAAGATTGTACAAGAAGTTAGGTGGACTCTTAATATTAATGGTTTCTCACACGTTAAAATATTTGTAAGTGGTGGCATAGATGAAGAGGATGTAGTAGAATTAAGAGATTATGTAGACGGGTTCGGAGTAGGAACCAGTATTTCAATGCCCCCTAGTGTAGATCTAAGTGCTGATATTGTTGAGAAGAAAATCGATGGAAAGTGGATACCATATACTAAAAGAGGCAAATGGCCTGGAGCTAAACAAGTATATAGATGTAGCGGATTTAATGATATAATAACTTTACTAGAGGATAAACCAATAGAAGGTTGTAAGCCTTTGTTAGTTAAATACATGGAAAATGGGAAAATAATAAGAGACTTACCAAGCTTAAAGGAAATAAGAAACTATGTACTTGAGCAATTAAGGGAAGTTCAAACACTATAACTTTTTCTATTCTATAACTATTTCCTTTAAATTCTCAATACTTCTATTGAAAGCTATTTCGGCTATTGGCTCCATTCTTCTTATAGCATTATATAACCTTAAGTTTAAGCTTCTAAATACGACGGTAACTCTAGTTGAATTATTTTTCTCAATTTTTTCCTCAGCCATTAGTGCTTCTGTCATAAGAACTCTTCTTAGAGTCCTTAGCTCTTCTAATACTTCATTTACAAGCTTTAGATCTTCTTTATTTAATACTTTTACTACATGATCTACAACGACTGCTGTTTGATCAACTATCATATCTATTTTATCCCACGATACTTTTAATACTTCTAAATCCTCTGGATGTAACGAAAGTAAATCGGATGCGGCCTCACTTATTTCGTCTGCCGCTTCTTCTATTGCTTTCATTAAAATTCTATTTCCTATTATTTGGATTCTCTTTACTCCTATCATGTAGGCTAAGCTTCTATTTACCTGGGCTAATAGTAATTGTCTTAATGATAAGTAATAAAGTCTATCTACTTCCTTTTCTAACTCTAGTACCTCTTGTAAAAATGTTCTACTAGCTTCTTTAATTCCTAAATTCAAGTAATGCAACATTTGCTTTAATGTGTTACTTAACCTACTAACTAAGCTAGCCATGCTATACTTTGTTGGATCTAAAAACGATTGTATTTGCAAACTAGTAAGATCTTGCGATACAATTTCTAATCCTATTAAGCTTCTTACAGTATCTTTAACTTTTCTCAATATATCTTCATTAAATGGCCCATCTGTAGACTCTATTGTGATTTTATCAAATCCTAGGATATACAAGCTATAAATTATTCTACTTATTAGTTCTGGGCTCACGTTAGTTTTTATTTCTATTTTCATTTCTTTACTGCTTCCTTCAGTTTTTAGATTAGGCGGATAAACCTTTAGGCTTCCATCTTCATCAACTTCTAAGTAAATACTTTCTCCTGGGTTTAAACCAACTTCCTTAACCCAGTCTGCGGGTAATGATACCATTAGTGTTGATTTACCAAATTTTTGTACTCTTCTAACTTCCATTTTACTCAACTATATATTACTAGACATATAAAAGTAATTTAAATCTTTTCTATACGACTTTAATGGTTGGTATATAACCAAATTCTTTTATATAGATCTTTTTCTCACCTCTAGAAGGTATAATTCTTATACCATAAGGTCTCTTCTTAACGAATTGAATAGCCATTGCATCCTTGATAATATTCTTGTATAATTCCTTATCCTCTTCTATTCCTACCATATCCAATCCTGCTGCGCATGAAAATGTCATACTTAGTAATTGTGAGAGCGTTAAAGATTCCTCCTCAACGCGTTTAGATAATATAGCGTCTTCACCTACCGGTAACATAACTTCAGAATAACCTATTGGTGAGACTTTAGCTTCCCATGCACTTGAGAATAATTCTCTATTAAGCTCGCCTACAGTCCATACGTGCCCTCTATTAAAGATCTTTTTCCCGCTTCTCTCTTCAATTAATCCTCCAACACTTTCCTCTCCCCAAGGTGAAAGTGAAATATCTATTCCTATGAATTTTAACCCAGTTTTACTCTCAATAGTTTTTCCTAATGCATCAGCTTTTTCTAAACTTTGCACAGCTTTTCTTTCCTTGAAATCATTAACGTAAAGTAAAGATAATGCAAAGGAGTCTCTAGCTACATCTGCGGTAGAGGTTGGAAAATAAGGTGTTAAAAGGAAGTAATCATTAATAAGTATTGCAAATCTTGAAGCTTCTGAAGGTTCTAGCCCTGTTATAAGATTTACAATTTCGTCAGCATAAGAGGGTGACGTTAATAATACATTTGCATATATATTTTCTCCTGCCGAAAGTACATCTTTAACTTGACTTAATCTTTTGTCCTTATCCTTTATACTTATTAAGCTAAAAATTATTGAATTGTCAACTACTAAATCTAGAAGTTTCGAAAATTCTATATTAGGATTTGTCTCAGGGAGGCTTATTCTCTTGGTTAGTACATCTTCTTTAATGGAATTTAATTTGTTAGCAATAGATAAAATTTTATCTTTATTTATATCGGCTACGAAAGCCGTTACAGCTCTTATTTTCATGGCTAAATATACTTTGCTCGTTTTTATAACCTTTAATCATGTTATACTATCTATGGCAAAATTAACAATATTACTTGCGGATAATGGTATGGATAAATTCTATCATGGATTAGTTCTAGCTATAGGGGGCAAATCATTAAATTGGGACGTTAAATTTTTCGTCACTTCACAAGCAGTGATTCTATTTACAAAAGAGATGAAAGGCAAATCCAAGCTTAAAATGGGATTTTTTGCAAGACTTTTTATTAGCTTTCAAATGAAGAGAATGAATATTCCAGATACATCTAAATTACTAATGGAGGCAATAAAAGAAGGTGTTGAGTTCTACGTTGATGAAGCAGGGTTAAAATTGGCGGGTTTCTCTAAGTCTGATTTATTAGATGGAATAAAATTGTCCGATACTATATCCTTTTTAGAGGAGGCAAAGACTTCAGACGTGGTGATTACGTTATGAAGGAAATAAATTCTGATGGAATATGCCCAGTAGTTTTACTTGAAATTTATAGAGAATGGAAGTCCTTAAAGGAAGGCGAAGAGGAAGACGTGGTAATAAGAACTCCATGGGAAGCTTCCGTTCAAGCTCTAGAAAAATGGTGTAATGAAACTGGAAATATATTTTTAAGTTATGAAAAGCAAGGAAGTAAAATAGTGATTAGGTTAAAATTAAAGAAATAAAAAAGAAACTCTTTTATACGTTATATTAGGATAGATTAGTAGGTAGATGCATATTGTGTCAAAAGATCTTCATGTATTTGAAGACCCTATAGAATTGTTAGAAAACATGTGGCCTACTCCACTCTTAAAATTAAAAATAGGAGAAGACGTTTGGGCAAAGCTAGAATTCTATAATCCCTTCAGTCACAGTATAAAAGATAGAACTGCATGGTTTCTATTTAAACAAGCGTTAGAGAATAATGCTAATGAAATAGTTGAAGCGACATCTTGTAATCTAGGAATTGCTCTCGCGTCACTTTCTGCAATATTTAATAAGAAGTTCACTTCTTTTATTCCAGCTAGGGCACCACAAAGCTTCAAAGTTATGATGAAAATTTTAGGGGCACAAGTTATACAAGCTGGAAAATCTACCACAGACTTATTACCATTAGTAAAACAGTACTCCAAAAGTACTGGAGCCTTGCATTTAGATCAATTTAGAAATCCATTAAATTACATGACTCATTATTATACAACAGCTAAGGAAATAGATGAACAATTAGAGTATCTAAATAAGAAACCACAACGCATAATAGCAACAGCAGGTACTGGAGGTCATCTAACTGGAATAGCTAAATACTTCAAGGAAAAATATGGTAGTGATATTGAAATTATAGGAGTTCAACCTGCGGAAGGAGAAAGAATTCCTGGAATAAAAAGGCAAGACGAGAACAGCTTTGTAGGTCTAGTTAAAATTGATAGAATGATTGATATAACCAGAAAGGAAGCAGTAGAAGGAATAGTAGATGTTGCTAGAAGTAGTGGAATTCTAATAGGCATAAGTGCAGGTGCTACTGTAGCAGCGTATAAGAAACTTGCAGATGATAAGACTACCGTGTTAGTGTTTCCGGATGATGCGTTTAAATACTTTATGGAATTAGAAGATATAGATTCTAAAATATGAAGTTTGAAGATGTGATAAAATCTCTATACTTACAGAGTAAGTTAATCAAACTTGAAGAAAAAGAGTACGTTATTAAATGTTATTCTACTAGTGCAGGAATTAAATGGTATTTTATTTCATCATTTTTTAAATCGTATCCTTATGCTTCAAGTCCTCGAGAACGAATGAATAGAGAGATTGATTTTTTTACTAGAAAATGGCGTGAAATAGGAACCCCAAAAATTATAGATATGGATTATGATACTAATTGCATAATGAGGGATTATATAAAAGGAAGACCTATAGAAACAGAAGAAGATTTTCTTATGCTAGGCAAGGCCTTCAAAATAATTCATGAAAACGGATTATCGTTAGGAGATACAAAAATTGAAAATTTTATTGTAAATGAAAAGATTTATGTTATAGATGCAGAACAAGCTATCCAAACTAAGGAAGAAAAATACTTTGCATGGGATATTTTAGTTTTTCTTCTTTTCCTAAGTTATAAATATATAAATGATTTAAAAAACTTTGAGAAAATGTCCAGAGCATTTTTAAACTCTTATAAGCCTACTCAAAAGGAGATATCTTATATTCTTGATATAAGAAATATAAACGTGTTGACTTTATTCCCTCCAATGGCATTAAATTTAATCAAAAAAATTATTGCAGAACTTTAATTATTACCGCACTATCTTTCTTTAAAATCTTCATTATACTTTCGTTTATTTTTGTTCCGCAAGCAGGACATCTATAGAAATATCTAACTTCTCTTCCTTCACTGTTACTTTCAGTTTCTGCCATAAATTCCATCCTTATTCCGCATTTAGGGCAAAGAACTTCTTTCATCTAGTTTATTAAGGTCAAGAAACAATTTAAAAGTAATGAAGGATAGATTTGGAAGAGACCTTGAAGACTTAAGAATTACGCTTACTCATGCATGTAATTTTTCTTGCTTTTTCTGCCATATGGAAGGTGAAGGAAACGAAAATTTATCAGGATTACCTTTACACGATATACTACTTGTAGCCAAGGCTTCTAAAGATTTTGGGATAAAATACGTAAAATTAACAGGAGGAGAACCTACTTTACGAAGAGATTTAATAGAGATCGTTAAAGGCTTGAGATCGCTAGGTTTTGAAATTTCCATGACCACTAATGGTGTTCTACTTCCTAGACTAGCTACTAAATTAAAAGAAGCTGGATTATCTAGGGTCAACATTAGTCTTCACGCATTAGATAGGGAAACTTTTAAGAAAATTACTGGAGTTGACGCCCTCGATAAGGTTTTAGAAGGAATAAAATCGGCTATTAATGCTAATCTTAGACCCGTAAAATTAAATTTTGTTGTAAATAAAATGAATATTAATGAAATAAAAGAGATCATAGATTTTTCGGAGAAACTAGGGATAGATGAATTACATTTAATAGAAATGCATCCTGTAGGGTTAGGTAAATCTTCGTTTTCATATCACGAGAATTTAAATATAATTGAGGATTATCTAAAGAAGAATTCAACAAAAGTAACAATAAGGAACAAGCATTTTAGACCTAGATATTATTTAAATTCCGGCTTAGTAGTAGAAGTAGTAAAACCTTATGCTAATCCAATATTTTGTGCCGGATGCAATAGAATAAGACTTACAGTAGACGGCAAGTTAAAAACATGTTTATATAGAGAAGATAAGGTAATCGATATTTCTGGAATACTTAAATCAAACTTGTCAGAAGACGACAAATTAGAACTAATAAAAGAGGCATTTAATTTAGCAATAGCTATTAGAGAGCCGAATTTTAAATATACATTATGAGAATCAAAAAGCTTGAAGAGCTCTCTCAAAAATATAATAATTCGTGTATAATAATAAGTGGAGATCCTAATGTTTATTATTTTACTAATTATAAAGGAGCAGGTAGTATAATATATTGTGATGGAGTTGCGACACTTTTAGCACCTCTATTAGAGGAGAATAGAGCCAGAGAAATAAGCGGGCTAGACGTTAAAATATATTATCCAAGTAATATAGCTAATGGGATTCTTGTAGGCTCCTTATCAGATATTTTACCGAAGTTAATTACTAAGAATACTGTAGCATTAGATATTAACTGGTCTACTGTTAACGTTTATAGGCTTTTATCCTCAAAATATAATTTAATTGATATATCAAAAGACATTTCTGAAATGCGTAGTATCAAAGACGATGAAGAATTGGAAAAAATAAAGAAAGCTGGAGAAATAACTTCAGAAGCAATGAAGGTTAGTATGGAGAAAATTCTAGAAGGTGAAATAACTGAAAAACAGCTATCTGGAATAATAGATTATACTATGAAAGCCAGTGGTGCTGAAGATTATGCTTTTCCTTCAATAGTAGCAGCAGGTAAAAATTCCTCTTTCCCTCATCATATTCCTACAGATAAGAAAATCCTAGAAAATGATAATGTAGTTGTAGATATAGGAGCAAAATTTGATGGATACTGTTTTGATAGCACAAGAACCTTTAATGTTAAAGGCGAAGTAAGGAAAATCTATGAGATAGTTTTAGAGGCTCAATTAGAGGCAATAGATGCAGTAACATCTGGAGTAAATGCTTCAGAAATAGATAAGACTGCAAGAAAAGTTATTGAAAAATATGGATATGGAAGATATTTTGTTCATTCTACTGGTCACGGAGTTGGTATAGAAGTTCATGAATCTCCTTATATATCGTTTAATTCTAACGATGTACTAAAGAAAAACATGGTAATAACTGTAGAGCCCGGCATATACATTAAAGATAAGTTCGGAGTACGGATAGAGGATACATTAATAGTAACAAACGGTAAACCCGAGGTTTTAGAAACGGCTTATAAGCTTTTGTAAGGTTTTTTATAAAAACTATTTAATTAGCAGAGTCTCAGAATACTAATTGGCATGGAAACATCAATATCTCAAGAAAAATTGGTAGAAGAAATTGCAAAAAGAATAAGAGAAATACTAGAACTTTTAGGGGAAGATCCAAACAGAGAAGGTTTAAGAGAAACACCAGAGAGAGTTGCAAGAGCTTTAATAGAAATGACTTCTGGTCTAAGAAGTCCACCACCTAAAATAAAAGTATTTAATGCTAAAGATATAGGTGAAGATATAACTGAAGATGAAAACGGAGATCAAGTAATTCTAATTAGAGATATACAATTCTCTTCCCTTTGCGAGCATCACCTCTTACCGTTTATAGGGAGGATTCATGTTGCTTATGTTGCCAATGGTGATGGTAAAGTTGCCGGATTTAGCAAAATAATAAGAATAGTTAACTATTATTCAGCAAGACCTCAGATCCAAGAGAGATTAGTTTCTCAGATAGCTGATGCAATAATGAATAGCGAAATAAAACCAAAGGGAGTTATGGTAATTGGTAATGGTATTCACATGTGTGCTTATGTGAGAGGAGTAAAAGACAAGGAAGCCAAGCTAGTTTCAGTAGCAACTAGAGGAGTCTTTAAGACAAACAGGGCATTAGTTAATCAAGTATTTAGATTATTAGATACTACGCATGAAAGAAGTTTAAGATTATAAGAAAGAAGAAAACTTTAAGTTTAATAAAGTGTTTTTTAAATTTTTAGTAATGAAAGGAAGAGATAGAATTCTTAGTATTCTTAAAGAGAGGGGATCATTACCTCAAACTGAGTTAGTTAAGATTTCTGGAATGTCAAAGAGTAGAGTATCTGAAATACTTAATGAATTAGAAAAAGAAGGAATAATATTCAGGAAACAATTAGTTGGAAAAAATCTTATAGTATCGTTAAATGAAACGAAATTTCTCAGGCTAGGAATTATAAATGCTGCAGAATATCCTTTTATTATTCCATTTATAAAAAAACTTAGAGAAAAAGGAATAGAAGTTGAAGTAAAAATTTACGACAACGGTCTTCAAGTTACTAAAGATTTAGTCCTAGGTAAAATAGACATGGGATTTTCGCCAGTTATTTCGCAAATAATATTTTCAAAAATATTTGATATAAAAATTATAGCAGGAGGTGCAAAGGGAGGTGCAGGAATAGTAGGCGAATCGTGCAATATAGGTTCTACAGTAATGTCTAGTATGGAAACATGGACTCTAGCAGAAGTAAAGAATGCTAATATAATTCCTTTTAATTCTCCACAAGAGTTAGTTAAAAATTTTGAAATAAAAAAAGTTCCGGCAATAGCTATTTGGGAGCCTTATTTATCTATACTTGAGTCTAAAGGACATAAAGTAACTCATGTATTTGAACCAAATCACTGTTGTACATTAGCTATAAGAAGCTCTTTAGAAGATGAGGAAAAAATAAAAGAGATATATGAAGACGCATTTTCCTGGTTTTTATCTTCAAAAGATAGATGGGTTTCGGATTATTCCAATTTATTAGGTGAGGATTACAATATAATGAAAAAAGCATCTGAAAGATATTACTTCGATAGCTATTTAGATTTAAAAGAAGTTTACAAAAATTTGAAAAAAATGAATATATATATTCCGGCTTAAGAATCTAGATAATAGTATAACTCCATTGGATGCGGATACATTTGTAGAGTCTTTGCTTCTTCTCTCTTTAAGTCGATGTATGTATCAAGTATTGTTGAATTGAATACTGGCTTTAAGAATTCTTTATCGCTCTCTAGTTCATCTAATGCTTCATCTAATGATCTCGGTAACTCTTTGATACCTAATTGCTTTCTCTTTTCTGGAGTTAGATGATAAATGTTCTCATCTACTGGATCTCCTGGATCTATTTTCTTATTTACTCCATCCAATGCGGCCATCAATATTGCAGCAAACGCTAAGTATGGATTGCAAGAAGGATCTGGCGCACGGTATTCTATTCTCTTTGCTTTCTCTATTCCCTTATAATATGAGGGAACTCTAATTATTGCACTTCTATTAGATTTGCTCCAAGCAATGTATACTGGTGCCTCAAATCCGGGGACTAATCTTCTATAACTATTAACAGATGCGGAAACTATCGCAGATAATGCTCTTGCATGATGTAATATTCCTCCAATTACATATCTTCCTGTCTGGCTTATTTCTGCATATTCGTCATTAGGATCGTACATTAAATTCTTTTTGCCATCAGCAGTCCATAAACTGAAATGAGTATGCATTCCTGTTCCATTGTCTCCAAACATTGGCTTTGGCATGAAAGTTGCTACCATGCCATGTTTTGCCGCTACGTTCTTTACAACGTATTTTAGAGTTTGTACTTTATCTGCAGTATCTGCTAATGTTGAGAATCTAAAGTCTATTTCTCCTTGTCCTCCAGTAGCTACCTCATGATGAGTTGCCTCAATTGTGAATCCAAAATATTTAACTAGAGTTTCCACGGCCTCCAGTCTTACATCCATTAATTGATCTACTGGTGGGGCTGGATAATAACCTTCTTTATATCTAATTACAAATCCTCCATTATTTTGCCATGGTGCTTCTCTAGCAATAATTTTGTATCCAGTTCCTCTTTGAGGGGTAGCTACATCAAGGTCTATTTTATCGAAAATGAAGAATTCCATTTCTGGACCAAAGAAGGAAGTATAACCTTGTGATAACTGGTATTTTTCAGCCTCCTCTGCTATGAATCTAGGATCTCTTTCAAATCTTCCTTTTCCTCCTCCCCAGAATACTTTAGTAATAACTCTCGCAACTCCTGGCGTCCAAGGAATTAATGTCATTGTTTCTGGTACTGGTAATAGCACCATATCGCTTTCGTAAATCATTGTAAAACCTTTTATGCTACTTCCATCAAGTTTTCCAAAGCCTGTCTTTACACTATTCTCATCAAACTCGCTTGCTGGAATTGTTATATGATGTAATCTCCCTGGAACATCTGTGAATTGTAAATCTACCCATTCAATTTTATTATCTTTTAAGAACTTTAACATGTCTTCTGGACTTGATGGCATGAATCGAGTTCTGTTAAAGAGTATATAAGCTTTTATTGTAATTCGTATATAAAGTTTTTAGATGACAAAATAAATTTATAATTACTTTTCATGACTATTGAAAAGTTTAAGTAATATCTTTTAAAAAATTTTTAACAATTTTCCATCTTCCATGCGTAAGTGAGAATTTGCGAATTGCGAATCATTTATGTCTTGAGTAGTAAATATCAATTCTATGGAATTTTTACGCATTATCTCAATAGTTCTTTCTATGAAATACTCCTTATCATTAATGTTAGAGAACGCTTCGTCTATGAGTATAACCTTAGGTTTAGCAAGAATAGCAGTAAGTATGGAAACTCTTTCTCTTTGGCCTAGGCTCAGTTTGTCTACTTTTTCATCTAATGAGATTCCGTCTAACAGATCTTTATACTTCTCAAGTTCATTAATATCATATTTAATTTTCCTAATTTTGGCCCCCCACACTAAGTGGGATTTCACTTTAAGTCCAGGAATATAAGAGTCCGGAGTTATTATAACAGTTCCTCGCTTTTCAGGTGAAAGTTTTGTTACATCCACGTTGTTAATTTTAACATAACCTTCATCGATATTCAAAAATCCAGCTAAAATCCTTAAAAAAGTGGTTTTTCCACTACCGTTTTTACCAGTAATACATACTATTCCTTGTTCTTTGATTTGAGCATTAAGATAAAAATTGCCTAGCTTTTTTACTACTTTAGCTTCAATTGTCACGATATATATTTTTTAATAGTATCCTCTAAAGTATTTTCATCAACTGCTCCAACTAGAGAATCCTTTAATTGCCCATCAACGAAAATTAGTGTAGTTGGTATATTCAGAACATTATATTTATCTGCAAGCTTCTGGTTTTCATCAACGTTAAGCCTTCCAAAGAATGCTTTATCCTTATATTTTTCTGCAATCTTCTTAAATATTGGCTCATATAAATGACAGGGAGCACACCAGTCAGCCCAACAGTCAATTACTACAACTTTATTTTTAGAAAGAATTTCGTCAAATTTATCCTCACTTACGCTTTCTGGCTCATATTTCGGCGATTTTATACTTTCTGCCCTTTTCTGTAACTTCTCAGCAATCTCCTTTATTAAGGACTCAATTTCGCTCAATTTTATCCACTATATATACTTTCTTTAGCCTCTTATAAAATGCAACTCTTTGGTTAACATAATTAAGTAATTCGTCTTCAAGACCTTCTTTATGCTCTTTAACTATAACTTTAGCTACAGGCTGGGTACCTAGATTTCCAGCGTCTTCGCCGTAAACATATGCTTCCTTTACTAATGGATGAGAGAGTAAAATTTCCTCTAAATCTCTAGGGAAAATCGGATACCCCTTATATTTCAGCATTCTCTTTTTCACACCTTTGAAATAAAGTAACCCTTTTTCATCCATGCTAACTAAATCTCCAGTTTTTAGCCATTCTCCTTCAAATACTCTTTTAGTTTCTTCCTCATCTTTGTATCCTAACATAAGCCATGGAGCTTTTACCCATAATTCTCCAGTTTCTCCAATTTTTGCCTCTTCTCCATTATCCTTAACTACTTTTACTTCAGCATTAGGTAAAGGTTTACCTATGCTTATTACCTGAGAAAATTCAGGAGGCTGATACGTTATTACTAATCCTTCCGTAAATCCATATTGTTGTACTATATCTTTATTAAATCTCTCCTTGAAAGCCTTTATTGTTGACGGGAATAATGGTGCCGCTGTACTAATACAGAGTCTTAAACTATCTAGATTACCTTCTTTCTCTTTAGCTAATGCATCGTAAACCATGGGTACTGTTGCTAGATAGTTTATTGAGAACTTATCTATTGCAGATATTGTTTCTTTGGGATCAAATTTTCTCAAAACGTACATAAATCCACCGGCTTCCAAAGTTACTCCTAAAACGCTGTTACCCAGTACATGAGCTAATGGCACAGTTAATATACTAGAAATATCCTTAACTCCTAGAGCTTTATAAAGGGATGCAGAATTTAATTCAACTCTTCCTGCACTGTGCAATACTTGCATAGTCCTTCCTGCTATTCCGGCATAATAATAAATCAAGCCAACCTCATCTTCTCTATATTCATATGGCGAAGTTTGCTCATAACTGCCATTGGTGGAGTTTATTATTACCTTATAGTCCTTTAATACGTTCTTTTCCCTTTCGTATACTTCATTGTCAGTGAAAACTAATGAAGGCTGAGAATCTTCTAAAATGAATTTTAAATCTTCTGCCGAGGTTAGCGGATCTATTGCTACTACTTTCCCGCCGGCCCAGTAAACACTTAAGTAATTTATTACGGATCTAGTTGAGTTAAACATTATATGCGCAACCGTTTCGCCAGGAGAGATTAATGATGCAGTTCTTCTAACTTCATCAACAACTTGTTGGTATGTTAAACTTCTATCTCCTCCTAAAAATGTCTTGGAAGGATTTTTCTTATACCACTCATAAAGGACTGTTGCTAAGCTCATGAGTAACCGTTTTAAACTTATAAAAAGGGTCTAAAAAATAATGAAGCTTATAGGTATTTCAAGGATTCATATTACACTATTTGACCTCGAAGGTAAGTACGGTAGACTAGACGGAGGGATGGGAGTAGCATTAAAATATCCTAGGATTGTTATCAAGACTGGCGAATGCGAAGAAATTAACATAGATGGAGTTCCTAAGGAGAAGTTTTGCATAGAAGAGGACTACCCAGCTCACGTAGGTTTAGGGCATACGACACAGTATTTATTATCAATAACGAAGTATGCGTTCGAGAAGAATTTCCAGAGAAAGACCTCTGTAGAATTAGCCAAGTTAGTTAAAAGAGGTTCAACTTCTGGTATAGGTGTATATGCATTCGAATACGGCGGATTTATTGTAGATGGAGGTCATTCATTAAAAGTTAAGAAAGAGGCCTTACCTTCAGATTTTTCCACAGCCCCTCCACCACCGCTTTTGCTTAGAGTAGATTTTCCTTGGTACATTTATGTCAACATTCCAGAAGGCAGGAGAATATTTGGTAAAGAAGAATTGGCAGCATTTAAAAATGCTAAGCTTGAAGGATTAGATACTTTAGCTAGAGTAGTCCTCATGGAATTTATTCCTTCTGTCATAGAAAAAGACTTAGAAAACGTACTGGACGCACTCGATAGAATACAAAATCTAGGTTTTAAAAAGATTGAGGTATCTTTGCAAACGGATAAGGTGAGAGAACTTATGAAAAAACTTAAGAGCAAAGGTTTCCCTAGCGGAATATCATCCTTTGGTCCAGCAGTTTATACGTTTGTCAATTCTAGAAGAGAAGGAGAAGAGCTAGTTTCTACATTTGGTGGATTTTTAACAGAACCAAATAATAAGGGGGCTAAGGTAGTTTGGAATTAGATTATGATGAGTTTGTCATAGAAGAACTTAGGAAAGTGTATGGGAAAAGTCTGAATAGCTTTCTGGATTCTATTAAAAGACCAAATTCAAGGCTTTACGTTAGGGTTAATACGTTAAAGACTACAGTGGATGAAGTTTTACAATCGATGAAGGGGTTCAAGAAGGACGAAGATTTCCCTGAGGCTATCTATGCTGAAGTTAAAGGCCCTAATAAGTTAGAAAGTTTAGACTCTAAGGTTATTGTAGATAAGAAAACTGCTGAGAGCGTAATGCTGGGAGCGGATGTTTACCCACCAGGGATTAAGAAGATAATAGCAAATGAAGGTAATTCTGTAGAAGTAGTAAGCGAAAACGGAATAACAGTTGCTAATGGAGAGTTAGTAAGGTTACCTGGAGGAAAATTTATGGTCAAGGTTTATAATTCTTTGTATTCTTCACCTAAGTTAGCAGATACAAAGGAAATAAAAGAAGGTAAAATTTACGTTCAAGGTAAAGCTTCGATGTATGTAGCTAGGATAATAGACCCTCAACCTGGAGAATTTATAGTAGATATGACCGCTGCTCCCGGAGGCAAATTATCACATATTTACCAACTAGAACCTAGAGCAAGAATTATAGGATTTGATCATACATATAAAAAAGTTGAAAAAATGAAACAGTTATTTAAGAAAATGAATGTAAACGTTCAAGTATTTGTTCACGATTCCAGATATTTAAGTGAGCTAGGGATAAAAGACGTGGATAAGGTGCTTATAGATCCTCCATGCTCTGCTCTAGGATTAAGACCTAAAGTTTATGACAAAAAGACTAAAACGGATTTAATGAACCTTCATGCGTATCAAAAGCAATTCTTGAATTCGGCGTATGAGATTCTAAAGAAGGGCGGAGAGGTTATTTACTCTACGTGTACCGTTACTGAAATAGAGAATGAAGAAGTCGTTAACGACCCTAGATTTGATATAGAATATATGATAAGATTTCATCCTCAAATACATGACATGACTGGGTTTTTTATAGCTAAGTTGAAGAAGAAATAATATATGCCTATAGAAGATTTTATGGGCAGAAAGCCAAGAATCTCTAAGAACGTTTTCTTACATCCTACAGCTTATATAATTGGTGACGTTGAAATAGGGGAAATGAGTAGTGTATGGCATTATGTTGTCATAAGAGGAGATAACGATTCCATAAGTATAGGTAAAGAATCTAACATTCAAGAAAATTCAACAATACATACAGACCCAGGATTTAAAGTTGAAATAGGAGATAAAGTTACAGTAGGACATAACGTAGTTATACATGGAGCGAAAGTTTCATCATACGTCATCATTGGTATAGGTTCTATTTTACTTAATGGTTCAAAAGTAGGCGAATATAGCATAGTTGGAGCAGGAAGTGTAGTACCGCCAAATGCTGAAATACCTCCTTATAGTGTAGCAATGGGAATTCCGGCTAAGGTCGTAAGAAAAATAAGAGAGGAAGAAATTAAAATGATAGAAGATAATGCGTATGAATATGTTTTACATGTAAAGAGGTTTCTGAACAATGAATCGTGATATAAAAGCAATTAGATGGTTCATAAAAACGCAATTATTAAAAGATCCATTTAATCCTGGGTATGCAACTTTTAAGGTTACTTCAAGGTGCAACTTGCACTGCACTTTTTGTAATCCCGAATATTATAATGGTGAGCTCGGCGAAGGAAGTACAGAAACTATAAAGAAGATAATTGATAATTTGAGAGATTCATCAATAGTAGTACTTTCATTTGAAGGCGGAGAACCTACTATTAGAAAAGATATTCTAGAGTTGTTAGAGTATGCACATGACGGTTCATTTTACGTAATGCTAACTACAAATGGATATAGGTTAAACGACGACGAATTCTTAACTAAGCTCGCAGATAGAATAGATTTCCTTCATTATTCAATAGATGAATATCATTGGAACGTTAAAGCCTTAGATACATTATGCAGATTTAGACAATATGGAATAAAGGTTAATGTACAAACTGTAGTAACTAGATATAACTTGAATAAGTTGGAGGATAAAATCAAGAAGGTTAGAGAATGTAATTACAAAATCCTTGTTTTACCTGCAGTAGATTATCCAGATGCAAAGGTAAAACTTGCACCAGACCCTGAACAACTTTATAATGTCCTTTCAGAACTTAAAAAGAAATATTCTTCTACTCTTAACAATTCTTGGGGATTTATTAAAGCATTAAAAGGTGAATATCCAAAGAGGTTAGTAAGTTATGCGATAACCATTTATCCTAATGGCGATTTGCCTTATCCTGACGATATAAATGGAGAAATTGTAGGGAACTTAAGCAAGGAAAAGCTTAATGATATTCTGAAATCTCCAAGAGTTAAGGAGCTTCAGAGGAAAATGCTGGAAAATCAAGCAAAATTTGAATATCTTCATCTGCAAACAGCGTCATTTAATAGCTTAAGAGATTTGGCAGAATATGTAAAGGATATGGCTAAATGGAGATTTACAGGGAAAGCTTAAGTAGTATTTTCTTCGAACACTTTTTTATATGCCTGCATTAAGTCTTCTAGAACTAAGTGAGTATATATTTGTGTAGTCTTAATGTCTTTATGGCCTAGCAACCTTTGTACTGCCGGTAAAGGCAAACCTCTCCTTATTGCAATAGTTGCAAATGTATGCCTTAATATATGTGGCCTTAGCCCCTTAATTCCAGCCCTTTCTCCTAGCCTTTTAATTAATTTATAAAGTGCTTGGTATGTCATAGGAAAGAGTCTCTCGGAACTTCCTCGTTTAGTTAAGTACTTTCTTAACAATTTTTCAGTTTCCTCAGTAAAGAATACTATCCTTTCTTCTCCATTCTTTGTTTCCCTAACTCTTATCATTCTATTCTTTAGATCTATATCTTCAACCCTAAGCGAGAGCAATTCCTTAGATCTTAATCCAGTATCCAAGAATAAGCGTAAAATTAACTTATCTCTAAGCCTTCTTGTTGCCTCGAAAAGCCTTTTTATTTCATCTTCGTTTAAAGCCCTAATCTCTTTCCTTCTTGCTCTTGGAATTACTGGATTAATGTTTACCCCAATCCACTTTAAAAATCTTCTTACTGCAATAACATAGTTCCTTAAAGTTACGCTTCTTGCCCTTTTCATTTCTGTTCCTTTTATTTTTCCTTCTTTAGACATCAAGTGGATTATCCATCTATTAACGTCTTCAGAAGTTACGCTTTTGGGGTCTTTCTTAATAAATTCTAGAAAGTCTTTTACTGCAGTAGAGTAAAGCTTTACTGTTCCTTCACCTGCTTCAGCTGCTTTTAATGCTATAATAAAAGCGTCTAAATAATTTCCGTCAGAAGGAGGGCTACCAAGTTGTAATTTCACAATAAAAAATAATCTTAGAGGAAATAAAAGGAGGATAACTAAATATTACCATATGTAATCTATTCCTACTTTATCTAGGCTTTTTAACCATTCAATGAATTTTTTCACATTTTCTCCTTGGAATATTGAACCGTGTTGTGGTGCAATGATTTTTATATCAAGTCCTTTAATTTGTTCTAGCCAGTGATCTATGGCTTTTTTGCTTACTATATATCTTCTGTGAAAAGGTTCCATGTACTTTACATGTTCGTCAAAATTTTCTACAAATAAATACCATTTGCCTGCCGGAAACACTGCGGCTCCTAAATCTCCAGAGAAGTAAATCTTGGATACTGGATCATAATAATGGAAATTCCCTACTGAGTGCATAAAATGTGCCGGGATAGCTTTAATCTCAGATTTTCCAAATTTTATGCTCATCCCTTGATCTGGTATATCGATTATTTTACCTGCAGCTTCAAATCCTAAATGGGGAAGGAATCTCTCCCAGAGCTCTGAAACATAAATTTTAGCATTAGGTGCAACGTCTAACCATAAGTTAAGTGAGCCTATAACATCAGGATCTTGATGAGAGAATAAGAGATACTTAATATTTTCTGGTTTTATAAATTCCTTAACGTTTTCATAAACTCTCTCAAAAACAAAATATCCTCCTGCATCCAATAATGCACCTTCGTCTCCATCAACTATAAGATATTGGTTTGTCAGTATTCCTTTTTCATGCTCTGATTCATCTAATCCTAACCAAACAAATTTGTGATCTCCTTCCTCGTATAGTACGTAAGGTTTATGAACTTTTAGATTAACTGACATTTTTTATCACCTTTCTTGTTCCAAAACTTCCACTATTCTTGGAGATATTCCTACATAGACGTGAATCTTAAATTCTCCAGAAATATGATTAAGATCATCCTCGTTGAATGAATCTTTACCGTCTTTTAGAATGTATATGCCTTTTAGCTCACCATTAAGGAATAATAATCTAAATGTTGAAGAACCAGATCCGCTTATGTAAATTAAAGGATAATTTGCAAAATCACTTATTATTCCTTCTACATAACTAAGGACTTCTCCTTCTTTTAAGGTAACGTCTTCAGTTTTAGCTAACTTTGATTTCATTATTAGTTTTGATATCGATGAAATTTTAGATAGGGATAATGAGAAATTTTTACTGCCTACGGTTTGTTGTTCAACTTCTGGAAGCTTTGATAATTCGCTCTTTATGCCATTAGAAATTTCTTCCAGTATCTTATGTAATCCTTTACCAACAATCCATTCTTTCTCTCCAGAATAACTTACTGATAATTTTACTCCACTCTTTCCTTCTGTAGATATTATTATTTTTATCTCATTTCCTTTTTTATCTGTTAATTTATATTCTACAATACCGCTTCCTATAAAGGAAGGTTCTACAACAAATTCTCCTTCAAACGAAAATAGTAAAAATCTCGTGAATTTTAACTTTACTACGTTATTTTCGATACCTACTACATTAGGTAAGACTGAAATGATATTTGAGGGATTTTTTGCCCATGCTATGATTGCATTAGACCTCTTATCTTCAATATCCATAGTTTCAATTTTCATGAGAAACTTTATTCTCAATCTTCTATAAAAACTATAATTATAAAAATCATGTAGAAGTTCAATTAACAATGTTAATCTTAGTTTTAAAACTCTAGAATATGTATAATATTATGCTTTATTTAGATGGTAAAAAGCTTGAAGAAATATTATCTGCAAAGGACGCAGTAAATGCAGTAAAAGAAGCATTCTCTTTGTACTATCAAGGAAAAGTAACTCAACCGCAAAGGCAAGTTTTAACAATAAAAGGTAACTGGTGGGGAATTATGCCTTCTTATACAGATTTTTCTGTAGTAGTAAAAATTGTTAATGTTATAAATGAGAATAAAAATAGAGGCTTACCGTCAGTGCAAGGTATAGTAATTCTAATGTCTCCAGATACCGGAGAACCTTTAGCAGTAATTGACGGTACTATATTAACTGCCATAAGAACAGCTTCTGCAAGTGTATTATCTACCGAACTTTCTTACGGAAATAGAATTCCTACTCTAGGAATTATTGGAGCAGGATTAGAAGCTTACTATCATGCAAAGATTGCTTCAGAGTACTTGTCAATATCTAGGATTCTCATAACTGCAAGGAAATCTCATATCGAGTTAGCAAAGAAAATAGGTGCGGATGCAGTAGATTTACAAACCTTGCTTAAAGAATCTGACGTAATATTTTCAACTACATCTTCTAAAGAGCCAGTGGTATTAGGAAAATTTTTGAAAGAAGATTTTCACGTAAGTAGTATAGGTGCCCATACTCCTGATGCTAGAGAGATTGACGACGAAACTATAGCTAAAGCAAAGACTTACATTGTGGATTCTTTACAAGCAGTGTCTTCAGAATCTGGAGATTATATACAACCGCAAAAGAAGGGTTTAATAAAAAATGTAATAGAAATAGGTAAAATAATAACAGAGAATATAAAAATTGAGAGACCTTCTATATTTAAGACAGTAGGGATTTCAGCGCAAGACAATTTGACTGCATATTATGCTTATAAGCTTAGCCAAACCTTTTCCAAATAACGTTAGGATTACCAGATTTTTCATTTATCCACAAAGCTAAAACAAAAAGTAACGAAGATAATCTATTAAGATATTTCACATGAACGTCTCTTGCCTTACCTTCTCTCATTATCTTTACAACACTCCTTTCTGCTCTCCTACATATTGCTCTAGATAAATGAAGAAAAGATGAAGCCAAATGCCCTCCAGGTAAGACAAAATTTCTTAAAGGTTTTATTTCTCCTCCGAACTTGGCTATTAAATCCTCAAGTTCCTTTATCTTTTCTTCGCTAAAATTTAAATTAAATCCCGCAATTTCTGAAGATATCACAAAGACATCATCTTGAATTTTGTATATTAAATCAAAAAGTTGTGGATAAAGAGAAGAAATAATGCCCAGAGAAGCGTTCAATTCATCTAAATTTCCTAAAGCTTCTACTACATCATCGTCTTTCCAAACTTCACCTTTTGACGGAACTTTAGTCTTTCCGCTATCTCCAGATCCAGTATACCACATATGGTTAAATACCATGAAAGAAAGTATTAAATCGTGCTATACGACGCTCATTGTCACTATTCCTTACTTAAGAAAAAGTATGAAGGATATTTTATAGCTGCAGTTTCCATGGACTATAATTCCTCTGTGGAAACCTTATCCTTAAATGATAAAAATATTCTAAAAGGCGTTGCAATACATCCTTGGAATGCTCATAAAGAGAAGATAGAGAGTGTTTTACCATTAATAGATAAAGCGGATTTTGTTGGAGAAATAGGTTTAGATTATAAATATTCTGAAGCCCCAAAAGAACTTCAAATAAGATATTTTGAAGAATTCTTAAAAAAATCTCAGGATAAGACTGTTAATATTCACGCAGTGAATTCCTGGAACGACGTGTTAAATCTTTTAATTAAACATGATATAAGAAGAGCTATAATTCATTGGTATTCTGGTCCGAAAGAATTACTTCGTGATATAGAAGGTGCAGGATATTTCATAACTATTAATCCATCAGTTACTTTCCAGGAAAAGCATAGGATTATCGCAGAGAACGCCTCACCTAACATTGTGCTAACTGAAAGTGACGGAGGATATATGTATAAAGGAAAGTTACTTGAACCTACCGATATTCCTTCTATCATAAAGTTTCTTTCTAAAATTTGGAATGAAGATGAGAGATACGTGGAGAAGAAGATAGAGATAAATTTTAGGAAAGCCTTTAATTTATAATGATTGCAGTCGTTACTGGAGCTTCTAAAGGAATAGGCAAAGCCACTGTAATTAAGCTAAAGGACTTAGGTTACACGGTGGTTGCAATATCAAGAAGCTTACCGGAAGTTGGTGACGAAAAAATTCAAGTTGATGTTAGTAATAAAGAAGATGTTTTTAAGACAGTGAATTATTTAATTTCTAAATATGGATTTATAGACGTCCTAGTTAACAACGCAGGTTTCGGAGTTTACGGCTCATTTCTTGAAACTGATTTAAATGAAGAAGAGTATATGATAAGAACTAATTTATTAGGCCCCATCTATTTCATGAAAGCAGTATTGCCTTATATGGTTAAAGAAAAGAGAGGCTCAATAGTCAATATCATATCCGAGGCCGCATATGTTTCCTCTCCTAAACTCCTAGTTTATTCTGCAACTAAGGCAGCTCTAGCTCACATAACTAACGGTTTATGGGCAGAGATGAGGAAATATGGAGTAAAGGTTTCTGGAATTTATCCGGGTCCAGTAAAGACAAATTTTACTTCTCATCCATCGTTTAAAGGAGCAAAAGACTCTTTCTCTAAGTTCGCAGTAGAGCCAGAAAAAGTAACAAACGCTGTGGTAAAAGCTATAAAAACTGGGAAGAGAGAAATTTATGTTCCATCAAAACTTGCTTTAGATCCTTATTTTTTGAAACTTTCTTATATTATGCAATCAATAACTTATAGGTTTATCGGTAAATATTTTAGTTAGAAATATTTTTTAATTAACATATATACTTTTATCTGAGAACCATGAATAAGCTCGTAATAATTAGCATAGTAATATTAGCAATAATTGTAATAGGAACTGTAGCATATTTAACTACAAGAACTTCGACTATGATGTCAAAGAAAACCCAAGTAATAATCTATGTAGCAGATGCATATACTGAGGAAGCCTGTTGCCTTGGAAAGTGCTTCTCTTCTGCCACAGGGATACCAGTACTCAGTCCAGAGAGTGGAGGATCTTTTCAGCTTGCTAGGGAAATTTCATCGCCCAATGCTCAAGTTACTGTATTTATGCCTGTAGCTTTAAGTGCTGTAAATGATTTAGGCAACGAGAATCCCGGCTGGGCAATAGCATTTGTTTCCGATCAAATTACAATAGCATATACTAATGCTAGTATTTCTAGTAATTCTTATGCAAAAAGAGCGTTACATTACGCTAAGGAAGCTATTAGTACGGGAAATTCTACTGATTGGTATAAGTTCTATTATATTTTAACATCTGGTGAAGTTAAGGTAGGAATTTCTAATCCTAATACGGACCCTGCAGGTTTTAGAGCTTGGATAAATTTAGAAATTGCAGGATATTTATTTGCAAATAATACTTATTACTTTTATGGTAGGATGTTAAACAATCACGGTAATGTTACTGCATGCAATGCTGCAAAATTAGTTCCAGAGTTAGAGACAGGAACAATACAATTCCTATATATTTATAGATCTGCGGCAGTAGCGAAAGGCTTAGATTATATCCAATTGCCTGCAAAGCTAAACTTGGGCTGCTATAAGTGTTCGTCATTCTATGTCATGTTTAATTATACTCTTAACACGGGAGTAGTAAAAGGATCTCCAGTATATCTATTTATAACAATACCTAAGAATACTAATAACTATAACGAGGCAATAGATTTTGTCATCTATGTTATAGAGCATTCAAGTATATTAAAGAAATTCGATTTATGTCCTCTCCAACCGGCTATTCTTTTCAACTCTACTGCAGTACCTCCTCAGATAGCTTCATTGTTGACTGAAGGAAAGTTAATAGAAGGAGGTACTCTATGAACTGGTTTAGGCTATTAGGAATTTTTTTATCAATTATACTCGCAGTTCCAGTTCTCTTCCTCATTTACATGGGATTTTTTGTGTTCAAAAGTCCTCAAGCTTTCTCTCAAGCATTCTACTCTGGAGTGGAATTAAGTGTCTTATCTTCAGCATCTGCAGCTGGGATAGACTTTGCCCTCTTTACGCCTTTAGCGTATTATCTTTCTAGAGAAAAAGATTTTATAACAGATTCATTAGTTGATGTTCCTGCATCAATACCACATCCGATAGTAGGAGTAGCATTAGTGTTTTTAGATAGTCCATATTCACCTTTCTATAAAATATTTCAGGACTTGGGAATAAACTTTTTTGATACATACTATGGTCTAATTTCTGCACTTGTGATTGTCTCTGCTCCAATATACATAAGGAGTATGAAGAATTATTTTGACTCAATGCCTAGAGTTTACGAGGAATACGCAAGATCTTTAGGTGCAGGAATGGGAAGAGTGTATTTAATGGTAATTAAAAACTCATTAAAAGGTGCACTATCTTCTTCATTGACTAGTATGTCTAGGGCAATGAGCGAATTTGGTTCAATTGCAATAGTTGCTTATTATGTACTTTACGGACCTTTAGCAGGAACTTCTCCTGCTTCAATCTTAATTTATGAGTATTACGGATACTATGGGCCACAAGTAGCCGTTACTGCATCTGCAATAATGATTGTAGTTGGAATAATATTATTAATCTCTTTAAAACTTATACAATACTTGAAGTAGTTTTTAATTTTATTTCGTCAGTTTTTGTATATTTTAAACTGAATAATGAAAATTAAATCCTAAATATTGATAGAAGATCATAGTTAGCACTTCTAACTTATGGTGGGCCCGGGGGGATTTGAACCCCCGACCTCCCGGTTTCTGCCCATAAGTTATCAGCCGGGCGCTCTAACCATGCTAAGCTACGGGCCCAATATCATTCTTTTACCCTTTTATTTTAAACTTATCTATGCATGTCTACTTAATATGTTCTCTTTTAAACTTCTAATAAAAGATAAATTGTTCGGGATAAGAAAGCGAAAATTATTAAAGCAGGGTAATTTAAGATTATATTGCGGCTGTAGTCTAGCATGGATTAGGACGCGGGCCCTCCAAGCCTGAGATCCCGGGTTCAAATCCCGGCAGCCGCATACAAAACTTAAATAGCTTCTCTTTTTTCTCTATATCATGGATAAGGCTGATCTACTTTTTAATGCCTATAAAAGTAGGAAAGAAATTGAACCTTTTGAGGTAAATGAAAAGGAAGCTGAAGAGATATTCAAAAAGTTCTCTTCAAGACTAGTGGAGGAAGAAGGTTTAGGAGGATATAAGATCTCTTTGGTTACAAGGGAACATTTGAAAAGATTCCATGGTAAAGAGCCTATGTATGGTATATTAACTAAACCGATGATAACGTCAGATAAGGAAATAGAGCTATGGTTTAATCATAATTTTGCTGAAGTTGAAGTAGTATTTTTTGCGGATTCTTGTAGAAATGATAATTTTCCTCAGTGTATTAAAGAAACTAGGTTGGGAGTAGAATTGCCTGCTACTAGATTTGACACTTGGAATTTGAATGCATTGCAATTAAAGGCTGACGATTCTGCCGCTGGTAGGCTTTATATAGGAGAGCAAGTTTCACTGCCAATTAAAGGCGTAGAGATGTTAATAAACGATAAACTAGTAGGTCGAGGCGTTCCTAACTTCATTTATGGTGGACCAATGGATATGGTTAGATGGCTTATTTCAAAAATTGGAGAAGTTAATGGCTATGTATCTTCTGGTGTTTTTATAGGTCCGTTTGAAGTTAAAAAAGGAGATAAGATTACAATATTAGGCGACGTTAATTTTGAAATAAAGCTAGTCTGAATTTTAATGTTTGAATATTTTTATTGTATCAACTTCTTGGATTAAGTTTATATTGATATTTATTAGAAAAGGGCTTATGCAGTCTACAAAAACGCTAACAAGGATTTTAGAGCGTACAAATATTATTGATACTCTCGTAGTTTCAGGAATAGCACTAATTTCAATTTTAATAAGATCATTAAGCACTCAATATCCTTTAGGAATCAACGGATTCGACTCTTGGTACTTATTTTATAACGCCTTACTAATTGCTCAAGCACACGGTAATTGGTATGCAGTACCCCCAGATGTTCATGCATGGTTCCCTTGGGGATTTTTCATAGAATTAGGTGATACAATAGGATTACCATTTATTGTTGCGCTTCTTTCTTTACCTTTCTATTCTACTTATGGTGCAAATGCAGTATATACTGTTACCTTATTCCTATATGTTGTACTTGCTGGTTTAGGAGTAGCAGCAGCTTATGTTGCTGTTTCCGGACTGACTAAAAGCAGGATCGGTGGTTTTGTAGCTGCAGCAATAATAGCTGTATCTCCAGCTTTAACTGTTAAGAACATAGTCGGCGGATTACCAAAGACTTCATGGGGAGGAGTATTCGTATTATTTTCAATATATTTACTAAATTATGCTATTGAGAAAAAGAGACCAATTTATGGAGCATTTGCGGGAATACCTCTATTTTTAGCTGAAGTATCATGGGGAGGATCTACATACATTGATTTAAGCTTGTTAGCCGGAGCTTTCCTACTAATATTACTTAATAGGAACAATGAAGAGACTGCAAAAGCTTTTACTCTCATGGCAATAGTTACTGCGTTCTTAACCTCTTGGGCACCAAATAGTATTGGATTCCTTTCAGGATTAGCTCACGGGCTTTCATTGTTAATAATTGGTGCACTACTATTTCTAGACCTTTATTTGAAGAATATCTTACCTAAGGAAATTTCAGATTCTAGAGCATTATTAATAACTGCAAGTGCAGTATTCATATTTGTAGTAGCAATAGTAGGTCTCTCATTTTTAGGTGTAATGCCAATTCCTTCAAGATACTACGCAATAATTAATCCATTCTATCAAGTTACTGTACCTATTGACAAGACTGTAGCAGAGTACATACCTCAACCAATAACAGCAATGATTACTGACTTTGGGATAGCTTTATTCCTTTCAATTATAGGCATGTATTACTTGATAAGAGAAAGTAACCTTGCAGGACTTTGGTTACTCGTTTTAGGTGTAATAAGTATATATGGAACTTCAGAACAGCCTTATCTCTTTAATTATACTGCATACATGATAGCTCCATTAGCTGGTGCAGGAGTATTTTACATTATAGATAAAACTAAGGAATATAAAGCGAAAATTATTCCAATATTTGTGCTATTATTAGTCGGAGTTTCACTTGTAGCAGACGCAGGTGCAGCAATAACTATGAGTAACGTTCCAAACGAAATAGTAACTTCTGCTAGTCCATATCCTATAATTAATTATGCTTGGGTATCAGCATTAGATTGGATAAATCAGAAAACTTGTCCTCATGCATTCATACTAAGCTGGTGGGATTACGGATATTGGGAGGAAGTTATAGGAAATAGAAGCGTCATAGCAGAAAATAATACACTTAATGGTACCCAGATAAAGCTCATGGCTGAGATGTTCTTAAATAATGAGACTTTTGCTGCAACAGTACTAGAAAAAGATTTTCATTTATATCCTTATGGTAATCCTAATTATACTATCCCAGTTTACATAATAGCTTACGATGCAGTGACTCAAGTTAATACAAGTAGTGGAGAAGAATGGTACATAGGTTATCCATCAGATTTAGGTGGAGAGTTTTTTGGATATACAACATCCTTAGGAGATATAGGTAAGGCAATGGGTGCAATGACAGTAATCGCAGGATATCCAATAAATGAATATCTAAACACCAGTCTTATCACCTCTGAAATTTCATACTTAAATTCTACTTTAGGTAGCATAGCACAATATGACCCAAGCGTCGCTACTGAATTAAACGAACTCTCAAGCATTATAGGTCAAGCATATCCACTTGCGTGGACTCCAAAGGCATATAACTCATTAATTGTTAACATGTTTGTTGAAGCTTTAGAAGGCACAGGATACCCAGTGATAGCACCATTTAGCAGTAAATTGGAATTCAGCATAAGTGGTTTGCAAACAACACCAGGAACTCCGTTCCCAGAAATTCATATGGTTTATTTCCAACCAGTCTATGTAGCATTATTCCCATGGGTTAAAGGACCTAATTATGAAACATATATAATGGTAATGATATACCAGTTTGTACAACCTGGGACAATAATTCCAGAATGTGTTTATTACGGATAAAACAAATTTTTAGCAATTTAATTTAATACCTTTTTTGGCTTCTATTCTGTATTTTACGTATTTATCTTCTGGAGAAAATCGTGGGGGATGAGGCACTATAGTTGGGGTATTACATTTAGGACATTTTTCTTGGAAAGTATAAGTCCCGTCTACTGGGCATTTCCTTATTAGCCAAGTCATTTTTGTACACTTATTTCTACTCCTTCTTCCTTAGCAATTTCTTGTAGCTTTTCTATAATAGAATTTAATCTTTCTGCAACAGCTTTAGGTTCAGTGCCAGTTACATCAACCCTATATCTAGGAGCACCTATTGTGTAAATCTTTATTGTAAAATCTGTATCTTCTTCTCCTTCTACTGCCTTTCCGAATAAACTCCTAATTTTTTCTACTCCTTCTGGATCCAGAGTTTTAACTACAACAACTTTTGATTCTTTTACTTTCTTTTCTTCACTATGTTTGGAAGCTTCTTCTATTAGTGGTTTTATCCATATTTCAGGAACTCCAGCATCTCTTAATATTTTATCTCCTTCCTTTACTGCTTTTTGTAAAGCATCAAAAACATCTCCATATTTGCTTTCTAATTTCCAAGCAACTTGTTCCCAAGCTTCTTTTTCCGTCTTCCCAAGTTTTTGCGAAACCAACTCAAGGATTTTGTCTGTTTTTTGTAGTTTTTTCCATTCGGCATTCTTTTTCCTTCTTTCGTCATCATTAACTTTCTTTAAAGATACGTCAACTGTTCCTTTCTTTCTATCTACACGAATAACTTTAACTACTATTTTCCTTCCTTCCTTTATAATATCACGAATATTTTTAACCCATCTAGTACTTATTTCACTCCAAGGTAAGAACGCTTGTAAATTTCCATACTCGTCAAGAGTAACATAACTTCCGTAATCAAAAACTTGCTTAACAGTTGCAATTAAAATATCTCCTTCTCTTGGAAGAGGATGCTTATTATATATCATTTTAACCCAGTTCTTTAATTATCTCGCCAACTATTTTTGCTTTACCACCAGTAGGATAAGCCAGTTGTGTTCCGCAAGCTAAGCACCTTACTGGAAAAGTCGCATGGCTAAAAATTACTTGCTCGTTACCACAATTGGTGCATTTTACTCTGATAAATTTTCCTTTAGGCTCTGGAATTAAGATCTTAGTTTTCTTCATTACTTAGCCACCTCTACTATCTCCATCTTCTTTATTCTCATTCCAGGTTTCATTATTACATAACCGCATTTAGTGCACTTTAACATTAATACTGCTTTTTTAGTTACTTTTGCAAATCTTTTTTGCTCTGGCTTTCTTTGACCTCCATATCCTAAGTTCTTCCTATCATATCTTCTTTGACCTTCAGCTAGAGTCCTTCTTTTACCACCTTTGTAAAGAGATACTGAGTGCGGTGTATGAGTTTTGCATTTTGGGCAATATGTAGTTATCGTCTTGGGAACTTTCATAACTATCACTTAGCTTACTATTTTACACGGAGTTATATATTCTGCGGTCCATAAAGCTAGTGCTTTTTGTAAATCAAGAAAGATTAAATCTCCTTTCTTTAGCTCTATACTTTCAATTATTGTATCCTTCATAACTTTACACAAGATTTTATCATCATTAAATATTAGATTTCCGCTCAGTAATGAAATGTAAAGTTCCTTAATTTTATCAAGGATATTAAATACGAACTCATCAAATCCTTTTCCTTTATAATTATCCTCAAGATATTTGCTAAGCCTAACTTCAAATAGTGACTCTGCGAGCTCTTCATAAACCTTTATTTCATTCTTATGAATTTCGTCGTCGTAACTTATCCTTATCTTTGCTAAAGTTTGAGAAATTTTCTGAACATCTGAAAGTGAAATTTCTACAGGAGTCTCAGATGAGATTTCTCTATTAAGTATTTCATCTAACATATAATTTCACTTCCCCTAAACCTTTTAAATGAGCATAAACTCCTATAGATGCATCTAGCTTTATGGGAATTCCTCTAGAAAATTCTATGTTTTCGCCTAATATTTGAAATTTTCCAGATATATAAGGTAAAAATGTAACGTAACCAGAAAAAGGTGATAAAGAAGTGGAAAATTCGAAATTACTTTCTTCTATTTTTCTTACTAACAGCCCGGATTTACCATGTATAGAATTAGGAATTCTAAACAATCTTTTTACATCTATAGTTACCTCCTCATCTAGGATTACTCCTTGAATTCCTTTAGCCTTTCTTCCAGCCCAGCCAGGATCTGTTGGTAAGGCTGAAGAGTACTTAGGAACTCCAATGCCCTTTATGTAATCAACTATTTCTTTTCTGTCTTCAGAATCCAATAGAGCGCAATCTCCGCTACATCTTACATAAACGTGAAAACCCCTATTTCCAGAGAAATATAATTCAGGATTTAAACCAAAATCTTCTTTTAAAATGTCCTTGATTATTAGAGCGTTTTCTAATGCCTTATTTATACAATCTGAGGTTATCTCAGTAAATTCCACAGTCTCAACGTTATCTTTGGGGCATTTTTCACCATCCACCTCGGAACCGCATACTGGACAAAAGTTTATCTTTCTTACCTCGCATAATTCGTCTGCATCTATATCAAATTGTAAATCTGCACCCATCCACCCTTTTTTGTCCATTTCTTTTGCTGAGGGTATTTGATATTTGGCCGTAGAGTAAAACAAATGCAAAGGAAGATTCTCGATGATGAAGTTTCTTAGCTCTAAAGGAGAGGAAAAAGATAAATGTCTAACATATGTATCCTTACCAAAAGGTTGTATCGCGAATTCTCTTAATTCCATATCATCAGGTAATTCGAGCTCAGCCTTTTCGTAATATGATTTAAATAGCATTAAAATTATTTTATTCAACTCTTGGGGCAATATAAAACTCACCGTATCCTCCTTGGGGTAATTCGTAATGAAGTTTTAGCGGT